>JAFDTY010000010.1 GCA_019594055.1 Candidatus Haladaptatiplasma halalkaliphilum
ACCGACATAGGATTCACCGATCACTTCTCCTTCCAGTAGACCTACTCCACTGACCGTACCCTGGGAACCGATGGTTCCGAACAGACCTATTTGATCGGTTTCGGGTCTGTTGATGTACAGCCCGCGGATTGTGTAACCTCGGCCGTCCAGGGAACCGATGAACCTGCTCGAATCAGTACCGATGGGGGCGAAACCCGCACCATAGTTCCATGTGCTCGTTTCGTTAGCATCTATGTGGGTTGCCAACATATAATGTGCACTCAAGTCCGAGTTCACGTTCTGCAGATCGTGCACATCGTATATGATATAAGGGTCATCCGGTGTCCCTTCACCAGATGGAAGATCTTGCCATGTGAACAGAGGATATGTTACGTCTTCCATCATATACCATATATCATGGAAATCCCAGCCCACGAACGTGCTCTGGGTCTTCATCTCGGCGGTGGTCTTACCTTCACCACCGTTACTTTCGGTTATACCGGAGGTTTCCACATCCCAGAAAGATGAGACGATGGGTCCACCATCGTTCCTACCAACCAGACCTCCCTCCAGATCAGCTCCGTTTGGGGCACCCGTTGAATAACTGTTGTTTATACTTCCCATATCATTATGCCCAACCAAGCCGCCGATGTTCTCACCAGTGCCTGTAACATCACCCGTGGCATAGGAATTTGCTATGACACCATTATGGTTGTATCCTACCAAACCACCACAGTTGCCATCACCGGTGACATCCCCCTTTGCATAGGAGTTAGAGATTTGTCCACTGTTGTATCCTGCAAATCCGCCGGCGTTCCAAGCTCCGGTTTTGGTAACAGTGCTTGTGGAAGAACAATTTAGTACCACCCCTTCTTGGACCCCTATCAAACCACCGACATGTAATCTTCCGTTCACGGTCCCAGATGTATGGGAATTTTCTACCAAACCCAAATTCCATCCCACGAGCACGCCTACAAAGTAATCTCCGAAAATATGGGCCTCCGCCACCTCCACGTTTCTAACCTCACCATCTTCGTGAACATATCCAAACAATCCAACATTATTCGTGGAACCTCTAATAATTGTCAGTTCGGATATGGTAAAACCATTACCCCAAAAGCTACCAGAGAAGCGAACCGAAGTTGTACCGATTGGTACGAAGCCCGCACCATAGTTCCATCCTGCGGTTTCAGAAGCATCTATGTCGTTCATGAGAATGTAGTGTGCATCCAAGTCATCGTTGATACTCTGTAATTCATTCACATCGAATATCAGATAAGGGTTTCCGGGAGTACCATCAGGTATCTGCCATGTGAACAAAGGATATGTTAAGCCTTCGTAGATCATCCAGATGTCATCGAAATCCCAACCTGCATCGGTGAAGGTGCTCTGGGTCTTCATCTCTACGGTGGTCTTACCTTCACCACCATTACTTTCTGTTATACCTGAGGTTTCCACATTCCAGAAAGATGAGACTATGAGTCCATCAACGTTCCTACCAACCAGACCGCCAACTGAAACATCTCCGTTTGGGGCACCGGTTGAATAACTGTTGTTTATAGCCCCCATCTCATTATATCCAACCAAGCCACCGATGTTCTCACCAGTGCCTGTAACATCACCCGTGGCATAGGAATTTGCTATGACACTGTTATGATTGAATCCTACCAAACCTCCACAGTGGCCATCACCGGTGACATCCCCCTTTGCATAGGAGTTAGAGATGTGTCCACTGTTGTATCCTGCAAGTCCACCTGCGTTCCAAGCTCCGGTTTTGGTAACTGTGCTTGTGGAAGAACAATTTAGTACCACCCCTTCTTGGACCCCTACCAAACCACCGACATGTGATTTTCCGTTCACGGTCCCTGAGGTATGCGAATTTTCTACCAATCCTAAGTTCCGTCCCGCAAGCACACCTACATATAGATCTCCAATAATACGGGCATCCGATACCTCCACGTTTCTAACCTCACCATCTTCGTGAACATATCCAAACAATCCAACGTGATACGCGGAACCCCGAATAATATTCAGTTCGGATATGGTGAAACCATTACCCCAAAATCTACCTGCGAAGCGATCCAAAGTAGTACCGATGGGTACGAAGCCCCTACCTGCGTTCCATTCCAAGGTCTCCGATGCATCTATGTCGTTCATCAGAACGTAGTGTGCATCCAAGTCATCGTTGATACTCTGTAATTCGTCCACATCGAATATCTGATAAGGGTTTCCGGGAGTACCATCAGGTATAAGCCATTCGAACAAAGGGTATGTGAAGCCTTCGTAGATCATCCAGATGTCATCGAAATCCCAGCCCGCATCGGTGAAGGTGCTCTGGGTCTTCATCTCGGCGGTTGTTAGTCCTGCTGCATTGCCGACAGAGGAAGATTGACCGCTGGTTTCAATATCCCAGAAGTTGCCTGTCATCTCGTAGTTTCCCCCGTCGTCAACACGTCCGCAGAAGCCTTTGTCCATGGGATCATCGACCCCTTGGAAATGCACGCTAGCTGTGGAGTAGCAATTGATCAACGTTTCTTGATAGTGATAGCCCACGAATCCGCCTATCTCGTTGATGGCACCATCTATACCCGTTACGGATCCTAGGGAGTAGGAATCATAGATGAAGCCCCGGTTGAAACCCACGAAACCACCGATCCGGTCTTTACCGTACACATGGACGTCGGCGTAGCACTCTTTTATGACCCCATACATATGACTGGCGATGAATCCTCCAACGTTAGTATCACCTTCTCCTCTCACGGTCCCGGTTACGAATGATTTGGAGACATTGCCATACCAAGTGCGTCCCACAAGAGTTCCCACCCAGTTACGGCTACTGGTTATGTTCACATCCACAAGACCCACGTTCCGTACATCACCTCTATTTACATACCCAAATAACCCGATATCGGGTTCATCTCTGTTAATGTACAGACCGGTTATATTGAATCCGTTACCGTCAAAGCTACCTGTAAATTCATCAGAAAAAGTGCCTATGGGTACGAAACCCGCTCCATCGTTCCATCCCACGGTAGCCGAAGCATCTATGTCGTTCATCAGAATGTAGTGTGCATCCAAGTCATCATTGATGCTCTGTAATTCATACAGATCGTATATCATCACAGGATCATCACGTGTACCACTACCTCTGTTCATCCCTTCCTCTCTCATTTCCACTTCCGAACTGAAGTCGATACCTACGGCCACGAAGGCCACGCTCCCTATCAACAACATCAGCGCCAGACTGAATACTAACATCTTTTCTTTTTTCATTATTTCCGCTCCATTTCTTTTTATGGATGTGAATTGACTCAATGATTCACCTTTAACCGTATTATAGAGGGTTATAAAACTTTTTCTAGTAATGAACCTATTATGCATATCAAAAAATGTAGAGGAATTTGGTTCACGGTGATCTCGGATATACCTCCTTTTGATTGACTATACATCAAGGTGTTCCATCGGGTGACCTTCCGCCAGATAAAGTCAGTCAGCTGGCCCACCGTCGGTGATGGTCCAGCCGATTTCGTCTATGATATGCTGTCGAGCACCGAGCTCTGTGTTACATGGGGATATGGAAATGGGTTGTATCAATACTCCACGGTCCAGACCACGCTGTGGTCCGCACCGTTGTAGATCCAGTAACCCTGACCAGGTTCGAAGACGAAGTTTTCCGGATCGTAGTCGTATACAAGATTGTACTCGTCGGAAGCGTCGAAGTAACCTATCCGGGTCACTTCCACCGGCAGATCATGATTGCCCGCACTCTGACTGGGCAGCCCCACCATGTTCCATCCGGGGTGGAGTGTGATGTCCGTACTCACTGGCGCATATCCCTCTACTGTAAGGGTAACATCCTCGGTTACGCGTATCCAGACGCCCATGGAGTGGTCCCACGTTTGAAGAGTATTGTAGTGATCCGGCCTGCCGGGTACATACGTGAACCACTCGTCATGGGATGCATCGTACCACATCAGCTGATCGTAGCTACCATCTATACCCGCCAACAGGATATCCAAGGACGTGTCATCCGGAAATAGATTGAAGGAAACGAAGTTCCAGCCGTCGTTATCCGCTGTTACGGTCAGATCGATGGCGAAGTCATATACATCCGGTAGATCCTGCCACTGGAACAGGGGATAGGTGAATCCCTCTATCATGTGCCATGTATCATCGAAGTCCCAGTCCACATCTGTGAAGGTGCTCTGGGTCATCATCTCAGCAGTTGTCTTGGGTTCGCCCTTGCCAGTGTCAGACTGGCCTGTGGTTTCCAGATCGTAAAAACTTTGCACAACTGAGCCTTCAAAAATCCCTCCGGAAAGTCCACCTACCGAACCGACACCGCTCACGTTTCCCGTGGCATATGAACGAGTTATGCTTGCTCGATAGTTGTTACCGGACAACCCGCCAACCAAACTTGCTCCGGTCACGTCACCGTGTGCATAGCTATTGGCGATAAAACCTGCGGCGATGTTCATACCCACAAGCCCGCCAGCCACATTATCTGCTCCGGTCACATCCGCGGTAGAATAACATCTCCTTACTATGCCACCTTCGTTGTTACCGATCAAGCCGCCGGTCCTGCGATAATTACCTATCACGCTTCCCGTGGAGTACGAATCTTCCACAGTACCGAAGTTGGATCCTGCAAGCAAACCGACATAGGATTCACCGATCACTTCTCCTTCCAGTAGACCTACTCCACTGACCGTACCCTGGGAACCGATGGTTCCGAACAGACCTATTTGATCGGTTTCGGGTCTGTTGATATACAGCCCGCTTACTGTGTTACCGTGGCCTTCCAGAGAACCCGTGAACCTGTTGGAACTCGTACCGATGGGAACGAAACCCATGCCTTCATCAGCATCGGTACCCCACATGCTGGCCCGATTGTTCATGCCCGCGGTGAGGTCGATGTCCGCTACAAGTGTGTAATCTGCTCCTAAGTCCATGGTCATGAGTTGTAACTGGTGGCTGTTATGTATCTCGGTTGAATATTCCGACCGCAAGAAAGGCCTTGTTTCGCCGTCCATCATCCACCATGTATCTGTGAAGTCCCAGCCTGAGAAGGTGCTCTGGGTCATCATCTGGGCGGTGTTCCTGCCTTCCACCTCGCCCGGGCCTTCTCCTGTAGAGCTTGTCTGTCCGCTTGTTTCGACATCCCAGAAGTTCCCGGTCATCTCGTAGTTTCCACCGGTCTCCACTGTCCCAAGGAAACCTCTATCGCTAGGTTGTGTGGAATCTTGCCAATACACAGGACCGGTAGAGTAACAGTTGATTATCTTCGATCTGTAATTACGGCCACAGAAACCCGCTAAACTCGTCTGAGTTCCCGTTGTTCGTGTTACGGCACCCGTTGAATAGCAGTTGTATATATCACCGTTCGAACTGGTGAATCCCATGAATCCACCCACGGTACTACTACCGAAAACGTTACCTGTCGCGTAAGAATATCTAATGGTCTGTCCCGAGTTACGTCCCACGAGTCCGCCTACACTGGAAGTCCCGGATACATCTCCCGTTGCATAACAGCGTTCGATTATCCCATAGGTTTTAGTGCCGACAAGACCACCTACATGGGAAGAAGAACCTGTGGTATCGACTGTGGAATATGAATCTGTAAGCCTGGATTCGATACTAACGAAAGAACCTAGGAGACCCCCTACAAATGCATTGCCTGATACCACGCCGGTGGAATATACATTGTCGATTATTCCACGATCTCTGCATTCACCGATCAAACTTCCCGTATGATCAACACCGGTTATATCAACGTCCGTAAGTCCGAGATTTTTTATCTCTGCTCCTGATACGTACCCGAATAGACCTACATGATTGGTTTCGTCCCGGTGGATATACAGATTTGAGATAGTAAAGTTGTTGCCATCCAGCGACCCCGTGAAATGGTGGTCTGATGTTCCCACTGGCTCGAATCCCGCACCACCGTTCCATCCTACGGTGGCCGAAGCATCTATGTCGTTTGCAAGCATGTAATGAGCGCTAAGGTCGTTATTCATGTTCTGCAGACCTTCCACGTCGAATATGATGTAAGGGTATTCCTCGGTTCCGTGTCCTTGTCCTGCTATCCCCCTTAGCAGTGGATAAGTCTGACCTTCCATGATCATCCAGACATCGTCGAAGTCCCAGCCCACGAAGGTATCCTGGCTCATCATCTCGGAGGTTGTTTTACCCTCTACTTCTCCCGCACCCTCTCCTGCAGAGTTAGTCTGTCCACTTGTTTCAATGTCCCAGAAGTTTCGGATCATCTCGAAGTTGCCCCCAGTATAAATGATACCTACAAAACCTTTGTCCGTCGGATCATCGGTTCCTTCGTAATGCACGCTACCGGTAGAGTAGCAGTTTATAATCGTTGTCTGAAAGTTCATTCCTATGAATCCACCTATATTTTCGCTAGCACCGGTGGCACGGGTAACTGTACCTGTGGCGTAAGAGTTCATTATTACCCCTTCTATATTTTTTCTCCCTATGAATCCACCTACTTCGTCTGCTCCTGTTACGTCACCGGAAGAGTACGAATTTAATATATCGATTGGAGCGGGCCCTGCTGGTTGGCGTGCATATCCAATCAAACCACCAACACTTTGACTATTGGGCGCATAAACCTCTGCCGTCGAATAACAATCTATGATAGTTGTTCCCGTAACGGACTCTCTGATTATTCCGACCAGTCCGCCGACGCCGTAATCACCTATGGATTGAGTCACAGTACCTGAAGTTCCTACATTCTTTATAAAAGAATCTCCTTTAACTGTTCCGGCCAATATTCCAGTTCCTTGATTAAATGAATCTCCTGCACCGTCTATAGATGCGTCGAATATTCTCAGGTTCTCCACGACTGCACCGTACATCTGTCCAAATAAGCCAACTCTTGTGGTGCTCGGGCGGTTGATATGAAGGCCGTTTATGGTATAGTTATTACCGTCTAAACCACCCGTGAATGGATTTATGCCGTTGCCTATGGGCAAGAACCCGTCACCATCGTTCCATCCTACAGTTTCAGAAGCGTCTATGTCGTTGGCCAGTATGTAATGTGCGCTCAGGTCGTTCCTCATGTTCTGCAGATCATCCACGTTGAAAATTACATAAGGGTATTCCTCGGTTCCATGCCCTGCTATCGCCCTTAGCACAGGATACGTTTGACCTTCCGACATCCACCAGATATCATCGAAGTCCCAACCAGCATCGGTGAAGGTGCTCCGAGTCTTCATCTCGGCGGTTGTCATACCCGTAACATTACCTGCTCCTTCTGACGTGGAGCTAGTCTGTCCACTTGTTTCGACATCCCAGAAGTTGCCGGTCATCTCGTAATTACCATCTGTATCCACTGTCGCAAGGAAACCTCTATCACTAGGTTGTGTGGAATCTTGCCAGTAAACAGGACCGGTAGAATAGCAGTTGATTATCCTCGATCGAGAATTGCGAGCGGAGAAACCAGCTAGATCCGTCGCAGTTCCCGTTGTTCTTGTTACGGTACCAGTTGAATAGCAGTTGAATATATTTCCATTCGTAGAGGTTCTTCCCACGAATCCACCCACGTTACTTCTACCGAAAACGTTACCTGTTGCGTAAGAATATATAATAGATTGTCCCGAGTTACTTCCCACGAGTCCGCCTACCCCCCAATCGCCGCTCACGTCTCCCGTTGCATAACTGCGTTCAATTACCCCATAGGTTTTACTGCCGACAAGACCTCCTACATATAAAGAAGAACCTGTGGTATCTACTGTGGAATGTGTATCTGTAATCCGGGTACCAACATCTCTGACCAGTCCTATGAGACCTCCCACATCTCGTTGGCCGGATACCACACCGGTGGAATATACATTTTCAATCATTCCTCCGTTTCTAAGTAAACCGACCAAACTTCCCGTATTCTCTCCACCGGTTATATCAACATCTATAAGTCCGAGGTTTTTTATCTCTGCTTCAGATACGCATCCGAAGAGACCTATATAATCGGTTTCGTCCCGGTCGATATACAGATTCGAGATAGTAAAGTTGTTGCCATCCAGCGATCCGGTGAAATGGTTCTCAATTTCGTTAAAAGGCCCTGTCCCCACAGGCTCGAATCCCGCACCACCGTTCCATCCTACGGTCTCCGAGGCATCTATGTCGTTAGCCAGTGCATAATTCCCGCCGAGATCCAAATTCATATCCTGCAGGTCGTCCACATCGTAGATCATCACAGGATCATCACGGGTACCGCTATCCCTGATCATCCTTTCCTCTCTAATCTCGGTTTCCGAACTGAAGTCAAATCCCATGGCAACGAAGGCCACACTTCCTATCACCAGCATCACTGCCAGACTGAATACCAGCATCTTTTCTATTTTCATCTTAAAAACTCCAAAGTCAATATATTTTTACATCTGTATTTCGTCCTTGAGATAAGGAAGCAGCCTATAAAGATTTTTCTAAAGGTAATAATGTATATATTATAAAATCCAGCACCTTTAATATTATTATATACCTGATTAAATCTTAGAATTACATGGAGATAAATGAAAAAAAGCCGCGCAACCTGAACTGATTCCGCTTAGCTTTCATTTTTCAAAATGAAAGACCGAAAAAAATCTTCATTTTGTGAAAGGGTTTTCGTTACAAGTGTGGCAAGTAATAAAAAAAGCCGCGCAACCTGAACTGATTCCGCTTTTTGTTTTTCATCTCTTACTTCGTCAATATAAATTTACAATACCTTCTATGTAAAATCACAGAATTCAATTGTTTTTGGAGAAGGATTTGGCAGTGTTCTGGCGGTGATATGTTTTTGATCTGTTGGGCGTGATGGTGGCATGTGGTCGATCTTTCGGAAATCATTTCCAAAGACATTTGAAACTCCGTTCCAAAAATGTCTACTGGAATTTTCTTCCAAAATTCCTTCGATTAGAGGAATTAGTTCCTCTATTTTTGGAATCTTAGATTCCGAAACTTTCGGGAACTCGTTCCCGATAATGCCAACCGAAGCACGTGTCTACTGGAATTTTAACCTAAAATTCCATCGAGTATCTGAATTTTCAGGGAAAATACTGAAATACACGAACCACCAACCGAATATTGGAATACGGTTGGTGGTGATGGCGTTGGAGGCGGTTGTGATGGTGTTGGTGGTGGGGGGTTTGACCTCCCGAACGTGTTTAAGACTTGAAGATGTTTTCAACGTGTTTAAGATTTGAGATGATTTTAAGGCGTCTTCAGAAGTGCAATATTTCGTTAAGTTCTTCTTTAACTTCCTCGAATTCCGGAACCCGGTCTAAGAAACTTTCTAGATCTCTTTTCCATGTATTTTTCAAAGTTTTTAATCGGTTTTGGTATTCTTCTTTATCCCATTTTTCCCAGTACCCCTCATGTTTTCTTTTTACCAGATCTAAATCGAAGTCGATTCCTTGTTTAATCAAAAACCAGATATCAAATAGGTCTTTACTTTCCGCTCTCATCATCAATGCTCTACACTTTTCAGCTAATATGCCCTTTATCGACATAGAGGGTATCTTGACTTTACCCCTGTTTTTCAGGTTTTTATAGTCGTGTAATATCTCTCCTTCATACATTGGTTCAAGAAGTTTTTCTCTTCCAGAAAAGTCCAGTTTTATAGAGTTTTTGTGTTGTAAAAGGCCTATGTATCCGATTCTAAAAGTTAGACCAGTATCAGAACAATTCAAATCTTTCGTACCCGTAAATTCAATACCTGATTCTTTGATACTGTGGTTAAGGTTATCTTTTATCTGTTGAAAAATTTCTTCTCTACCGATCTCATAATAGTTGAAATCTAAATCCTCAGAGAATCTGGTTTTTGAATAATATATCTTTTTGATGGCGGTGCCACCTTTGAAAACTAGATAGTCTAGAATACCTAAATCTTTTAGATGGATAAGAATGACGGATAAAACGTAATCTTTTTCCAAAATACCTACAGGGATATTTTCTCTGCCTGCTATCCTCCTGAGTTCATTTTCATCCATGTATTTCACCAACCGTTGTATTCACTTTTAAACCCCATTTCTTGTCATACTCAAAATCGTCTTCGCTCTCTGTATAATCCAACCATCTATAACCTTTGAAGTCTTCTAACAGAGATCTTTCTAGATCTAGCGTTAATAGGTTTGACTCATCTAACAAGTAACCTAATCTCCTCTTCACCGCTTGGTTTGGAAATTTATTGGTCAATTCGACTAACTTTTCAAAGTCGATGTCGTCCTTCTTGCTTTTCAATCCTTTGACTACCGTTTTGATCCCTCCTGCGTAATCTGGTTTGTCTAAAGAATCGATTATCGTTTTTTCCATTGTGGCTATATTGAATCGCTTTTCATCCATCCTTTCTTCAGTGTATCCATAAAATTTCTTGTTGTGAATCTTGATAAATTTGATCCTTTGACCTTTCACTTCTATCGGATCTTTTGACCTTTTACAAGCTACATAAGTGATCGTCGGTAACTGGTCGGTAAATTCCCAATAGTTCAATGCCGACCAATACGAGATATAATATTCTTCCATGAGCACGGGAACTATCTTGTAGGGATGTTCTGACCAGAATCCCTCTACACCGGCTCTAGCAGGTGAAAGTATGTATTTCCCTCTTTCTATCTGGGTGATCCTGTTTTTATTTTTCAATCTATAGATCACCTTTTTGACCGCGGGCCCTTTATCCTCCAAGATCTCCTTCGCTTCCTGTATAGTGAATACTATTTTATTTTCCTTTTCTAGGCCCATGATGAGCTCTGTTTCCCGGGGACCTAAATTTATATTTTTATTGCTCATAGTCCTTTGTCACGGGACTATATGTTATTAAAATATATAAGATTTGTGGTGGGTTGTGAGTGTTATAATTCTAACGAGGCTAAAGACCGCTTCTATCTTTACGGGTATTTTAACATGAGTCGGCGTATATGGGGGATTTTGAAAGGGCTCACATATAAGATTATCGCACTTACCGTAATTTTTTTAAAATTACAGAATTCAATAGTTTTTGGAGAAGGATTTGGCAGTGTTCTGGCGGTGATATGTTTTTGATCTGTTGGGCGTGATGGTGGCATGTGGTTGATCTTTCGGAAATCATTTCCAAAGACATTTGAAACTCCGTTCCAAAAATGTCTACAGGAATTTTCAGGGAAAATACTGAAATACACGGACCACCAACCGAATATTTCACAGGAATAAACAGATTCCTGTTCTTCGACGAAACTTGCTTTTGTCGTAAGTTAGATAAGTGTTTCCGACACTCAATAGATCATAGACTCCGTGAAGGACACATTTTCAGGGGGAGTGTGAGTGGAATTTATGGTTACTGGACAGGGTGAACACCAACCGCATATTGGATTCCACCGGAACTAGTTCCGCTTCTTTAGCAGGAACCATGTTCCTGCAATTATCAGAATTTCCTCTTAGAAATTCTAATCATAGAGGAATGCATTCCTCTACTCTAATGAATACATCGTATTCATGTCGACACTCGGTGTTCGCAGGAAAGCAATGTGCTTTCCGAAGAAAAGGAGGACAATAGTCCTGCGTTAGTGAACCTCGTGATACAATGTGTTGGTGGAAGGTGGACGGATCACCGTCATCAATATTCAACTGTCCATATGGTTGGAGTATCCGCACCGTTGTAAACCCAGTAACCTCTACCCGGCTCGAAGACGAAGGCGGCCACATCGTAGTTGTACGCAACGTTGTATTCCATGGACGCATCGAAGTAACCTATCCGTGTCACTTCAGTGGGTAGACCGTGGTTGCCCGCACTCTCACTCGGCAGACCCACCATGTTCCAGCCGGGGTACAGTGTGATATCCGTGCTCTCCGGTATGCTGCCGAAAACCGTGAGGATAACATCCTCGGTTACACTTATCCAGACACCCATGGTGTTGTCCCACGACTGCAGATTGTTGAAGTGGGCCGCTCTTCCCGGTACGTGGCTGAACCATTCACCGGTCAAAGTGTCGTAGTACATCAACCGGTCGTAACTTCCGTAAATATTGTGCAGTATCGCTTTCGGTGACGTGTCATCGGGAAGCAGGTTGAAGGAGACGAAATTCCATCCGTCACTATCCTCTGTTACGGTCAGGTGAACACTGTGTTGGTCGACCTCCGGAAGAGGCTGCCAATGCAGTAACGGGTAGGTGAAACCCTCCACCATGTGCCATGTATCATCGAAGTCCCAGCCTTCTTCCGTAAAGGTGTTCTCGGTCTTCATCTGGGCGGTGGGCAATCCGGTAGCATTTCCCCCGGTACTGGTCTGACCACTTGTTTGAACATCCCAGAAATTTCCTTCCATATTGTAGTTACCGCCGGTATCCACCGTACCTAAAAAGCCCCTATCGTTCGGCTGGGTAGAATCTTGCCAATAAACGGCCCCGGTAGAATAAGAGTTGAAGATCCGGGCTTGAAAATTTCGTCCGCAGAAACCGGCTAAACTGGTCTGAGAATAGAGTGTTCGTGTAACAGTGCCGGTGGAATAGCAGTCGTAGATGCTTCCTCCGCTTAAGATACCGATGAAGCCGCCGACCGTACTTCTTCCCGACACATCGCCTGTTGAAAAGGAATACCATATCATTCCCTGGGGTTTAGTTCCGATGAGACCGCCGATATTGCCGGTTCCCGTAACATCTCCCGTGGCATGACAACGTATGATGCTACCGTCTCCCCTGCCAACGAGACCTCCGACATTGTACGAGGAACCAGTGGCGTTAGCGGTGGAATATGAATCTGATAGTGTTGATGAGATACTGCTAAAAAATCCTATGAGACCACCCACATGATGACCTCCGGACACCTCACCGGTGGAATATAGGTTCGAAAATACTCCGTCGCCCCTACCGTACAAACTTCCCGTGAAATTAGCACCAGTTATATCAACACCCGTAAGTCCGAGGTTCCTGATCTCCGCATCATCGACATACCCGAACAACCCGACATTGTCTGTTTTGTTACGGTATATGAACAGGTGGGATACCGTGAAATCTTTACCATCCAATGAACCCGTGAACCGGTGGTCTACAGTTCCCACGGGTTCGAAACCAGCACCGTCGTTCCATGTGCTGGTCTCCGAAGCGTCTATGTCATTGGCCAGGGCGTAGTGGGCGTTCAGGTTTGCATCCATATCCTGCAGGTCATATACGTTGAATATCCAGTAGGGATCTTCGGGGGTTCCCTGACCTGTGCCCCATATGTGCAAGGGGTAAGTTATACCTTCTATCATCCACCAGATATCTTCGAAGTCCCAGCCGATGAAGGTGCCCTGGGTCTTCATCTCGATGGTTGTTTTCCCCTCACCGCCAGCGCTCACTGCTTGCTGTGAGGTTTCAGTATCCCAGTATGAGTTGATTACCTGTGCGTCCGCGTGTTTGAAGCCGATGAGTCCTCCCACATCAGTGCCGGGAGCACCGCCGTTTGCCAGTCCCGTGGAGTAGGAATTTTCGATTATGACATCAGCGCTAAAGATCCTTCCCACCAGACCTCCGATGCTGGCACCGGCAGGTCCGTCAACGGACCCATGGGAGGCGCTGTTACGTATGCGGTTTCCGGAATGAAGGATACCCACAAGCCCGCCTGTCCTATCGTAGGTATGAGTGTTCACGTTTGCAACGTCAACGTACATCATCACACTCTCGATGATTACCGAACCTGTAGCGGAATAGCCGACCAGTCCGCCAACCCACCCGTTCCCGGTTACGGAACCGGTCACCTTCAGCATCTCTATGGTCGCAAAACCATCGACCCGGCCGAACATCCCTACATAGAGCTCGTCAGGCCTGTTTATGTACAGGTCACCGATCACGTGGCCGTTGCCGTACAGAGAACCAGTGAACGGGTTACCCGATGTTCCTACGGACTCGAACCCGGCACCGTCGTTCCACATGGATGTTGAGGATGCGTCTATATCGTTTAGCAGTGTGTAATCCGCGTTAAGATCCAGTTTCATGAGCTGCAGTTCCACCACAGTCGTTATCTCGGTGGTATGCACCCATTGCAGGTGTGGATACCCGGCCATGGCCCATTTACCGGGTATGGTAAAGTCCCAGCCGGTGAAGGTGCTCCGGGTCATCATCTGGTTGGTGGTCTTACCTTCACCGCCGTCGCTCACGGTTTGCCCGGAGGTTTCGGTATTCCAGTATGAGCTGATGACCTGTGCGCTCGCGTGTTTGAAGCCCACGAGACCGCCTACATTATCACCGGGAAGGCTCCCGTTCACCAGTCCGGTGGAGTAGGAATTTTCTATGATGACATCAGGACTATGTATCCTTCCCACCAGACCGCCTATGGTGGCACCGGCACGTCCGTCAACTGACCCATGAGAAACACAGTTACGGATGCGGTTTCCGTCATGAAGGATACCTACTAGTCCGCCAACTCTTTCCCAGGAATAAACGTTCACATTCTCAACATCAACGTTGGTCACAACGCCTTCAACCAGGAGTGAACCCGAGTGCGAATAGCCGATAAGGCCACCCACCCAACCGTTTCCGGTGACGGAACCGGTCAATTTCAGGTTTTCCACAGTTGCACCCTCGACCCGGCCGAAAAGACCCACATTTACCGCATTTGGCCTGTTGATGTACAGATACCTGATCTCGAATCCATTTCCGTACAAAGCGCCCGTGAACGTGCTATCCGCTGTTCCTACGGGAACGAAACCCGCACCACTGTTCCATGTGCTGGTTTCCGAGGCGTCTATGTGGTTGACCAGTGCATAATGCCCGTTGAGGTCATCCCACATGTCCTGCAGGTCGTGCACATCCGATATGGGATAAGGGTGTTCCGGAGTTCCGTGACCCGGTGCCCACCTGTGCAGAGGATATGTTTGATCCTGTATCATCCACCATACGTCTTGAAAATCCCAGCCCGTGAAGGTGCTCCGGGTCATCATCTGGGCAGTGGTCCTCGGCTCTCCCTTACCCACGTCACCCTGGCCTGTGGTTTGCAGATCGTAATAACTGTTTGACACCGTGCCGGTGTTGTCTCCGACAAGTCCGCCTACTATGTTTGAGCCGGTCACTGCGCCAGCCGCATACGAGTTGGATATCTGTCCCAGGTTCGTCCCCACAAGGCCACCCACACGATCAACAGCAGCACTGCTGGCGGTGGCGTATGAATCCGATATGATACCCAGTCTGTTGTAACCCACGAGACCTCCCACATAACTAGGGCCGGAAACGGCACCCGTGGCGTGGGAGTTATGGACGGTTCCTTCGTTGTTGTACCCCAGCACACCCCCGATATACCAGCTGCTGCCCACCGTGCCTGAGATGATCCCGGTGGTGTAACAGTTTGCGATGGTTCCATGGTGGTTCCGCCCTGCTATCCCGCCCACCGTCCTATAGGCAGTTGCGTGCCCCGTACTGTAGGAGTATATGATGGTGCCCCGGTTTACACCTACTATCCCACCAACACCCGTGTATCCCACGATCTCGTTATCTATCATCCCCAAATATTTTAAGGAGCCGGTGGTGCCCAGGTGACCGAACAGTCCGATGGAGGAGGTGTCCGGTCTGTCGATGTACAGCCCGGTTATGGTATGATTATTACCATCAAAAACGCCGGAAAAATGGTTCCCGGGTTCGTCCCATGGCCCCGGTGCTACGGGCTCGAAGCCCGCACCACCGTTCCACATGGATGTTGAGGATGCGTCTATATCGTTCATGAGGGTATAATCCGCGGTGAAATCCAGCTTCATGAGCTGAAGTTCCTCCACCGTGGTTATCTCTGTGGTATGCTCCCACTGAAGCCTGGGATAGCCGGCCATGGCCCACATTCCCGGAATGTCGAAATCCCAGCCCGCGAAAGTGCTCTGGGTCATCATCTCGGCGGTGGTTTTACCCTCGCCGCCTGCGCTCACACCTTGTCCCGAGGTTACGGTATCCCAGTATGAACTGATGACCTGGGCATCCACGTGTTTGGAGCCCACGAGTCCTCCCACTTCAGCGCCGGGAACACCCCCGTTCACCAGACCGGTGGAGTAGGAATTTTCCACGATGACATCGGCAAGATGGATCCTACCCACCAGACCGCCGATGCTGGCGCTCGCGGGTCCGTCAACGGACCCATGAGAAGTACAGTTACGTATGCGGTTTCCATTATGGAGTACACCCACAAGCCCGCCGACCCTCTCTATGGTATAAGTGTTCACGTTTGCAACATCCACTTCCATCACAACCCCTTGGATGGTGAGCGGACCAGACACAGAATAACCGACCAGTCCGCCGACCCAACCGTTGCCGGACACGGAACCGGTCACCTTCAGATTTTCTATGGTCGCACCATTAACTTGGCCGAACATACCAACATTGAGTTCACCCGGCCGGTTTATGTACAGATCCCTGATCTCGTATCCGTTTCCGTCCAAAGTACCGGTGAACGGGTTAGTTCCGGTTCCCACCGGCGCGAATCCCGCACCTCCGTTCCATGTGCTGGTTTCCGATGCGTCTATGTGGTTCGCCAACACGTAATTCCCGTTCATATCCAGACTCATGTCCTGCAGGTCGTGGACGTCGTATATCATCACCGGGTCCTGCCGGGTATCGTTACCTCTGATGACCTCTTCTTCTTTCAGCTCGGTTTCCGAACTGAAGTCAAATCCCACGGCAACGAAGGCCACGCTACCCATCACAAGCATCAGCGTCAGGCTGAACACCATCATCTTTTCCATATCCATTTTATCGGCTCCTAAAGGTCTCTTATTTCGCTTATATAGTCAAGGACACAACTTTTAATCAATTTAATTGTGTCTTTGACTAGCAGTGGAGGACATAACGAATTACAAATAAGTTATGTCTTCCACTATAATCTATTCCACCTGACCATCGATTGAACTATAAAACCCTTTCTCCATGTTACGGAACACATATTTATATCTATTTATCTTTATTATCCTGTGATGATGATTTAACTCTCGCAGATGTGAGGGGTGTTGGCACTTTAGAAAAAAGGGGAAAGGGGTTAGTAGTCCACGGCCCATATGACTGGAGTATCCGCACCGTTGTAAACCCAGTAACCTCTACCGGGCTCGAACTCGAAGGCGGCCACATCGTCGGTGTACGCAACGTTGTATTCCATTGATGCGTCGAAGTAGCCTACCATGGTCACCTCGGCCGGTAAACCGTGGTTTCCCGGGCTGTTACTCGGCAGCCCAACCATGTTCCATCCGGGGTAGAGTGTTATATCCGTAGTATCGGGGAGCTCTCCTACCAGGGAGATGGTGACATTCTCGGTTACCCTGATCCATATGCCCATGGTATGGTCCCACGTTTGAAGAGTATTGAAATGATCCGCTCTTCCTGGGACATAGGTCTGCCATTCTCCTTGGAAAGCGCCGTACCACATGACCCTGTCGTAGTTGCCTTCGATATCAGCGAGTATGCTCTCCAGGTCTGTGTTGTCAAGTATCAGATCGAAGGAGACAAAGTTCCAGCCATCGGCTTCCTCGTTCATCATCAGGGATACATGGGTTATCGGCACCACGGTAACGTTGACGGGACCCGAGGAGATGCCGTTGTATTCAGCCGTGACTACGTACTCGCCCGGAACCGTCTCGGAGAACAGTCCTTCAGAAGTCGTGTTCGCCCACTGGAAGTCCGAGGACACATCGGTGATGAGGTTGTCGAAGGGGTCGTATGCACGGGTCGAGAACTGTATGGTATCCCCGGATATGATGGTCTGATCTTCATCCGGGTCTGTCTCGACGTAAGATACGCCGGCAGCCGTAACCGTGAGACTGGTTTCGTTGCTCCACACTCTATAAGTACCTCTTACTGTCCACGTACCAGCCTTTGCAGATGTGTAGTCAAAGGCAATCCACGAACCTTCCGCGTCCAGGTCTATGGACCATGTCGTGCCGTAGGGGATGGAAATGAGCAAATTCCCGTCAGCGTCGTATGCATGGGCGGAATAAGAGACTGTCTCTCCCGCAGTCACGGTTACATCCATGGGCACGATCACTATATGATCCACTTCCACACTTCTTTCCCACCACAAACGAGGATAGTCGTTGTTCTGGTGGATGAACCACATCTCACTGAAATGGCTAAGTATCTCAGCTATATCCCAGCTGGCATCGGCGAAAATGGTTATATCCATCATCTCGGCGGTGGTCTTCCCGATTGCTTCACCGGCAGTAGAGGTTTGGCCGCTGGTCTCCATATCCCAGAAGTTGCCGGTCATCTCGTAGTTGCCACCGGTGCTCACATCTCCGGCGAAACCTTTATCGGTGGGGTCAACGGCGTTTGCATAGGTGACTTTCCCGGTGGAGTAGCTGTTAACGATGGATCCTTCGTTGTTGTTTCCCACAAATCCGCCGCATCTTATATCGCTGCCCACCCCAGTCCTTCGGACATCACCATGTGCATAGCAATCGGCGATTGTCCCTCCGTCGTTTTGACCCGCAAGGCCGCCTATCCTGCCATTTCCGGTAACATCACCGGTAGCAAAGGATCGCTCTATTGCCCCATAATTTCTACCTACAAGCCCACCCATATATTCCCTGTTTCCTCCGGCCACATCCATGGAAGACCGGGAGTCTATGATATTCCCGGTAGCTGCATTCGATCCCACAAGCCCGCCAGCCACATTTTGACTTGAAGATACCCCTTCTCCTGAAGAGCTCGAACTGCTGATCAAACCGCTATTGGATCCAACCAGTCCGCCCACTATCTGGGAAGAAGAAACGACCTCTCCGTTTACATGGCAGTTAATTATCGAACCCGTATTCTGTCCTGCCAATCCCCCTGTAAACTGTCTTCCGCGCACATAGAGGTCTTCAAGCTTTATGTTCTCTATTGTTCCGTCCGATCTTCCAAATAATCCAATTCGATCAGTAGTTCTCCTCATGTGTAGGTTGCTGATCACATACCCCTGCCCGTCAAGGTGGCCCGTGAAGATGGAACCCAGTGTTCCAACGGGGAAAAACCCTCTACCACTGGTTTCTGTTGATCCCCACATGCTGGCAGCGTTGGTTATGTCTGAGCAGTCTACATCATTCACCAGCACATAGTCGGCATCCAGGTCCATGGCCATCATCTGAAGCTGGTGACTGTTACTTATCTCGGTACGGTATTCCATCTGCAAGAACGGGCGGGTATCGCCGTCCACCATCCACCAGTTGTCTTCAAAATTCCACACCGAACCGGAAAAGGTCTCCTGCATCATCATCTCCGCAGTGGTCTTTCCGATGCCCAACCAACTTGTTTCCGTACCTGACGTTTCAACGTCCCAGTAACACCCCGCGGTGTTCGTTCCCATGCTCTGGCCTGCGAAGCCACCTACGTTAAGATACCCTGTCACCTGACCCGTGGAGTAGGATGCATAGATCACCTCTGAAGATGAATAGCCAACAAAACCGCCGACCCTCTGACCGACCCCCACATCGCCGGTGGCATAGCAATATCTGATCCTCCCGTAACTTCGTCCCACCAGACCTCCGACCTCAAAGCTGCCTTGGACGCTGCCCGTGGCATAACATCTTATGATATTGTAATAGAAGGGGTGACTATCATCCATACCTACCAATCCCCCCACATGCGCGCTACCGGTCACATCCACAGCGGCATAGGATCTGTATATCTTGCCACCGTTCTTTCCCACCAGCCCCCCGACATTGTTTGTTCCGTCCACCTGGCCGGAAGCGTGGCTGTTATCCACGGTGCCTTTGTGGTTCATTCCCACCAGCGCACCTACGGAATTGTTGCCCCTCACGTCCGCGTCGAGCATTCCCGCGTTGCTGACCACCCCGTCCTCTCCCAAGTATCCGAACAATCCCACATCGTTCGTATCGGGCCTGTTGATGTACAGTCCCTTGATGGTATGGTTCCGGCCGTGAAAACTTCCGGTGAACCTGTTGGCATCCGTCCCCACAGGCACGAACCCGGCTCCATCGTTCCATTCCATGGTCATGCTCGCGTCTATGTCCTTCATGAGGGTGTAATCTCCATGGAGGTCGAAGCGCATACTTTGGAGGTCCCAGACATCGTATATATGATATACCGGGCTCGGAGGAACGCGGGGTTCCATCAGGGGATAATCATCCAGTACGTTACCATCCTCATATGGCGTATCCCATATACCCGGGGCATCCTCCCTCTCTTCTGCATCGGGATACTTGTCCTGGTAATCGTCCCAGTAATTTCCTCCGGAACCGCCCTCTGCCGGATTTCCATCACCCCACAGGTCATCGGCATGGGTACTGATGGTGTGTGCGGTATTGTTGATGAAGTTGTTGTTGTAGAATATGTTGGGTCCGGCACCGTGGGTGTAGTATATCCCCCTTGTATTGTTCACCACAGTGTTACCTCGGATGATGTTGTCCGCAATACCGGATGCTCTGAAGTGAAGGCCGTTTATGTTGTTATCGCAAAAGTTGTTCTCTATCAGATTGTTTTTGGAGTAACCCCCCCACAGGTTGATACTCCCTTCGTGAGCCACGTGATCCGCGGCGAATGAGTTGCCAACCACCGTATTGTTGTGCACCCGGTTCCCGCCCTGGGTTCCCGCATTGGCCATGAAGATACCTGCAAATCCGTTGTTTGAGATGTGGTTGTGTCCCATCTGATTGGAATAGGGATAATCGTTGGGATGCTCGTGGTCCATATAGATACCTACTTCCGAATTTTCCGTGATCGTGTTATGGTTCACGGTGCAGTCCTTTGAACAGTAAAGAGTTATCCCGTTCCTGTTACCGGTGATAATGTTGCCGAGTATTTTTCCGTTCTGTACTTTATATAGATAAATACCTGATTCCGCATAGTAGGGTGGTTGATGGTTGCCGCTGGCATTCGACACCCTGTTGTTTCTCACCTCAAAATGTGCCGTTGTATTGCCGATGTAGATACCGTAACCATATCCCGTACCGTCTATATCGTAGCCTTCTATCACAAAGGGGTCCGCCTCTGTCCCGCTTCCCGAGCTGGCCATCTCCTCGAGCTCTGAGTCGGAATCCATGCGCAGGGGTGCATCCCCCATCATACCCGATGAATCATCCGGGTGTCCGGTGTATGCATAGGTCGCACCTATGACACTCACTACGAGCATCCCCACCAGACATAAAACTAAAATATCTTGCGTTTTCATATATTTCCTCTCCGAACCGATCTTCCGTTTTTAAAATTCATCTAATGGTCCTTTTGCCATCGAGGACAGTAGATAGGACTATAAAACAGCCACCCATATTCATAATTACACCCTTATCAAAATAAAAGGAAAGGGTTTTGGTTCGGGTGGTCAACTTACTTTTTGACCTTCTTGACCGTTTTTGTTACCTTTGTCGGTCGTTTTTTAACCTTTTTGACCACCTTATCCTCAGTTTGCTCCTCGAAGAGTTCTTCGTCGAGTTCATCCAGATCAAGTTCGTCCGCATCCGTGGGCTTCTTCTTGCGACGCAGAGGAACATCCCGTTTGAGTGTGGGATCTATTTTTACCAGGCTTGAGCCACACTTCTGGCAGATGGCTTCATCCATGGGGTTTATGGATCCGCATTCCTTGCATTCGATTCCGCCTCTACGGCGTCTCTCTTCTTCCTGGTCCAACCACTCGTCGAATGTCATGTATCCAGGCTGTGTCATCCACCAGTTCATGAACTCATCTTCGCTGACATCACTTCCCAGTACCTGCCTCGCCTTCGCTCGATGTCTATTCACGTATTCTTCGTACTGTCTTTCCATGGTCTCCTTGTACTCTTCTATGGCCTTACCGGTGGTTATGAATTCAGCTCCGCAACTCGGGCAGTCGAAGGAGTCCGTGGGTATCCACTCGCCGCATTCGCTGCACTTGACGGTGTCCATCTCGAACGCCGTACCGCACATGGGACAGGCATCGGAATCAACCGGTATGGTTGCACCGCAGGCGCCGCATTCGACCCATTCTCCCTCACCCTTGTACTTGATGAAGAGGATGATACCACCGACACTTCCAACCGCGGCTACAACGATGATCAACAATAGCCACCACGGTATGGCGGATACCTCGCCAGCCACGTTGAACGAGCCGACCCTGTGGTATTCTCCGTTGGGATGTTCGGGTATAATCCATACGGTGAACGAACCGGCCCTTTCCGGTGTGATCAGCGTTCCTTCGAATCTACCGTTCTGATCGGTGGTGACTACGGTACTTGTGATGTTGTTGTCTCCGTCTCTGAGTGAAATCGTGACATCCATGTTACCGAGGGTCTTTCCGTCGGTTCTCTCGAGTATCCCCTCAACCAGTATGGTGGCACCCATATCCTGGTCGGTGAGTGGCATCGAAAGACCGCTGAATGTCATCTCCATTCCCACTATATCCAGATCACGGCGTATGGAAACGGAGTACAGGGGATCTTCACGGGACGAGTTCACCCATATGGTTATGGTCTGCTCTCCTCGTATGTCTATCTCCCACGGGGTGGTTATGTTCACGACCTCATCCAGGGGCATATCGACCAGGTAGCTCGCTATCAAACCACCTGAATAGGTGATCTCCACACTGGCATTGACCACATCCGTACCGCCGTCGTTGACGGCTTGCATGAAGATGTGCAGGTCGTCCCTTTCAATCACACTATCATCCACTATAGCACTACCGCCGACCTCCAGGATTATCTCCGGAAGAAGGAAACGTAGGTTTGGTGGTGCTCTGACATTGATTATCGTAGATGCAATGTTATTTGCCACATTATGGTCGGAAAGGGGGTCGACATCGGGGTCGATCCGGACCAAGATAGTCCTTTCCTCGAGCCTCAGTTCAAAGTCTGTCATGTTAGATATCCATGTTACAGCGGCTACACCGCTCCTGTCCACTCTAATTGTTTCGATGGTATCGGTACCGATAAGTGTGAACTCATCCTCGCCTACCACCAGATAAAATTCCACGGTCACATTGATGGCATCCTGGTATCCGATGTTGTTTACCCTTGCCGTAATCACCACTGTATCACCTGCTGAGACCACAGAAACATCGGTACTAACCCGGTCATCGGTGATGGACAAGTCGGGTAGCAACAGGTCAGAGAAGGTCAAAGTCGTGGTCACATCGTGCTGTCCCGATGGATATGCGGGAAGTGACACTTGGGACGTGGGAACCTGGAAAGTTTGCCCCTTTTCGCTGTAGGTGGCACTTATCTCGTAATTGCCCACGAAGTTGTTCACCGTCGGTGTGAGTATGTCCGTCCGTGCGTGTATATATACCATACCTCCCGCACCGGTCACTCCCGAATCGGAGTAACCGTCTATTAGTCCCGATATGGATACCACGCTGCCACCTATGTGTATATTGCCATGAGCAACCGTTGTGATCCTCCACCAGCGATATACTTCGATCACTGAGGTCCCCGTCATCTCGATGGCCGGGGTGACCACCTTTGTGAATCTGCCCGTGGTATCGTGCAGGTCATCGAGTCTACCGGTGAAGGTTGAATTCACACCTATTATGTTACTGGGTCTCACGTAAATATTGTTGGATCTAAAGTAGGATTCGTAGAAATTGAAATCATTGCCCGTTATCAACAGGGTTCCTTCGACTTCGCTGTTACGAACGGTTAGGGCAGAGTTACCCGAGGTGTGGACCTCCACCATGTCATAGACGATGCTGCTGTCCGTTATATTTACCGAACCGGAATCACTTACTTCAATGGATGTGTGGTAACCGGAATGTATCAGCGCACGGTTTATTTCCAGGGTTCCCTGGTTCATCACGATAAAGCCGAACTGATGGTCTCTGTCCTGGGAGATCTGGAAATTCGCTTTCGTGGCACCACCCTGTATGGACAATCTGCCGCTTTCCATCACCACCACGAAGCCCGAACATACGAAGGTACCCCTCGTTACCGGTGAATTTGCGTTGTTGACTATAAGATCGAACTGGTAGTTATCGCTGAAGATGGGCTGTAAAACACTGGCTATGTTGTTATCCCTGATCAATTCATATTCCTCTTCGTAGGGGTCCACATGTACGGTAACCTCCCGGTAACCTCTTATATCCGGGGTCCAGGTGATGGTGACGTCCTCCCATTCCTGTGAAGCCAGGGTTACCGGTACATCACCGATTATGATATCTTCGTCAAGGAACCTCACGATGGTGGAGACCTCCTCACCTCCGATGTTCCATACCCGGGCGGTTATCACCACAGGCCTGCCCACCTGGGGAAGTACTTCCGAGAAGTGGATATGATCGGGTGATACCACCAGATCCGCAGGGTTCATCACCTCTATCGACCGGTTATCCCAATTGTTGCTCACGTTCTCCTCGTTTTGCTCGAGCATCGGGTAGTTGACCCTGACGGTTATGGTCCTTGTTTCATTCAAAGGCGACTCCACCAGTGCCGCCCTCCAGGTGGCCTCTATAGGTCCGCTGGTCTGTCCGCTACCCAGTGCAGGAATGTTTAGCGTGTTGATGATCTCCTCGTTATCGGTGCCGTGATCGACGTAGAAGGTCACCCTGGTTGCCACGGATTCCCACAGGCCGATGTTCTGCACCCTTGTGGTGATGGTCAGGTATTCCCCTGCGTAGATATCATCATGGCTGATGCCGAATTCCACGGGTATGAGGTCGGGTTTCTCGGTAACGTATATGTAACTAAATGCTTCGTTATTTTCATAATCACGTTCGATGGGGTTCTGATACGGATTTACGTGCACTCGGATGACGAATCCTTCTCCACCATAAGGATGCATATACGATGTCCAGAATACGCTGGTTTCCGTGCTTCCACCAGGGCCCACGGATATTGTGGTTTGGTCGATGAGTTCGAACTCTTCTTCGATATAATCGAAGATGTAAAAGTGTACCGGTACGTCAGTGGCAGCGAGATTTCCGATATTTCCTATGGTTGCTTGGATCTCGACCTCGATGTTGTTCCGTACGGTATCAACTTCCGCCCCATCCACAAGGAACAGTATATCGTCCTCCGTAATATCCAGGTTCGGGAGGGGTATCTCATCCTGGTAGATGATCTCCTCTAAAATGTTACTTTTCGTCCTGTTCATTTGGGGGAAGGGAGGTAGGCTGAGATCCCTTGACGTAAATCCCAGATCGTCATCGGTCACATTTACGTAGTAATCTCCCACGAAACGGCTGTTGGGCCAGTCTATGGGATAGTTTAACCTGTCACTTATCAGGAACATGAGGGCAAGACCCTGGGAGTTGGTAACGTAATATCCGTCGGGGTGGAAGGTACCCATGCCGCTCCTGTCCACATAGTCCCATGCTTCCGGGTTGTTGTAGGGGTCTATGTACATCATAACGTTATCGTAAAGGTCTTCACTCACATCCTTGTATTTTATGTCCAATTCGCCTGTTACACGGGCATTCGCCAGGGGCGCCTCGCTGCTGTCCATGGGTTTTACCGTGACCCATCGGTACAGCCATATACGATCATGAGAAGCTTCATCACCGATGATCGGGGGGTCACCGTCGGGTTGAGGTACGTACTCGGCTTCGGCACCCATGGGGTACAGACCGTAGGCCTTCATATCCGAGTTGAAAAGTTTTATCACACGGTGTTCCGGGTTGTAATCCATCATGTAGGTGGTCTGGTCCGTCTGTACTCCGGGGATGAGACTGGGTTGAGCTCTTCTATAATCTACATCTATCTCGCTGTTGATCACAATCAATTCCGAATCGATGATGAGTATGGAGTTATCGTATGCGGACACGAGGTTTATCTTGTCCACTGATATGTTACCTGTGGAGGCCGGATTATATAAACTCAATGTCAGGTCCTTTAGGAATAATGAGCCGCTCCTGTGGAACGTACTTAGGTCGAACTCCCAGATACCCGTGTATCGATAATCCTTCTGGCCCGTGGTGTCTCTGATGGACATGGCCTGCTTCATCACGGTGGAGTTGGAATATTCAACGCTAGCTCCTACTCCATCGTATCCCTCGTCCGTTTTGTATATTATCTCGATATGTAGGTTCTTCAGCCTGTCCCTGGGATTAACATGGTCTATGGCCTGTGCCAGTGTGGGGGCGGTGAACCATTCTATGATCTCCATGGTCCGCCCGGGTGCTATCTCGTAGAAGTCGTTGTCGTTCGCGTAAAGGCTGACTCTCGATTGACCCACGGTGGTGTCCCCCGGTCCTATCTGTGAAGGCGTCCACTCCTCGTACCTTATGTCATTGTTGATGTAATAACTCGATATCTTGGAGTCCTCTATCAGAACGTACGAATCGTTTACCGCCATCAACATGGGGCAGTCGTTGTTGTCATTGACGGGTAAAGTGGGGGGAATATTTCCCGAAGGTATTCCCCTGAACTCGGAGTTCGTCAGGATCAGTTCGGAATTATCTATGTATACCCACCCCGGGAACGCAAAGGCAGAATTCTCCCTCAAGATGATCGAGGAGCCTGAACGTGCGGTTATGTTTGTCTTCAAAAAGGGCCTCAGAACGGTTTCATCAGTCAGCTGAGTCTCGACGATACTGTTCCACAATACCAATCTACCACCGGATTCAACGGTGATCCTGTGGGGATTGTACCCATCGATCATGAGCGTCAGTGTGGCATTGTTTATATGCAACGCACCGTTATTCCGTATTATTATGTTATGATCTTCGGATCCGGACACATTGATGTATTCGGTCACACCGTCGATTATCCAGTCTTCCCCGTGTATTACGTATTCATCCGGGAAAATAGCATCCGTATTTTCACTGGTGACAATCATCGGCGTTAAAAGGCTCAATGCCAATAACACAACAGCCATCAGTCCGAGCATCCGTCCAAGAGAATTTTGCTTATCTACCATGGTTACTCACCGTAATTTACTGAGAAGATAAATGTTACACATGTATTAAATATTTCGCCTCTTTTCTCCCGATTACCACCATTTTCATGCGATTTTTTGAAAGTAAAAAAGACTTAATAGTTCAACCACTATGACCTCATAAGATTGGGATGCGCAGAGAGATCCTTAGAATATTTGCCGAACACAATACCGTGTTATCACCCGATGCGTGGGAGTATTTGAGCCGGTGTGAGAACGCCAGGACAAAGGTGGAAGAGATAGTGTGTTCTTGTGATACATTACCGTTCCCGATAGATGTTGAGTGGCTCGAATCCTTCAATACGGTCAGGGAGGGCAGACCCGCAACCAATGGCTCACATCACGGCGAATTGCCCACGGAGGATGAGATCACCGTCCTCCACGATATAACGGGCAATTCAACTTGCACGGGGGAGTTGAACGACTTCGTCTCGTATTTTACCCATCGTTTCAGGTCCCTGAAGGCTATACTGTCGAAACGTAGGGAGGCCAGCGGCTGCATGGACATAGCGAGGGTTAAAAAACGAGGGGGAAAGGCAAAGGTGATCGCCATGGTGGGGGACATAGGTGAAAACCGCGGCGGGTACAAGATACTCAACATGGAAGATGAGAGCGGAAAGATAAGAGGTTTGATGAACCCCGAAAGTCCCGCTTACGGTAAGAGCATCCTCGAGGACGAGGTGCTCATCGTCACCGGTGAGGTGGCCAGGAAGAAGAGCGGATACGAAGCCTCATTCTTCATCGATGATGTAGTAAGGCCCGGCATACCGAAGCTCCGGGAAAACGGTAACGGTAAGGCTGTTAAGGGCAAGATAGCCTTTACCGGAGATATACACGTGGGAAGCACATCCTTCATGAGGGAAAACTGGGACCGTTTTGTCTCATGGATCAATTCGGACGACGAGCTTGCGATGGACATAAGATACTTGGTTATACCCGGAGATATCATCGACGGTATCGGTATATACCCAAATCAGAGGGAGGACCTGGAGATACATGACATATACGAGCAGTACAGGGCTGCCGCAAGTATGCTGGCGCAGATACCCCCTAGGATAACCATCATCTGCATACCCGGTAACCATGATATGGTTAGGAACCCCGAGCCACAGCCGTCTCTACCCCCGGAGATACAGGCTATGTTCCCTTCAAACACGAGATTCTACGGTAACCCGTCCTTCCTCAACATATGCGGTCTCAAGATACTCATCTACCACGGGTCGAGCATAACCGACCTGTCTGACATGCTCACCCATGTGGAGGCAAAAAAGCCCACAACAGCCATGATCGAGATGCTGGAGATGAGACACCTCGTACCCGTTTACGGGAAGAACACGCCCATAGCTCCGGAAAAGCAGGACCATCTGGTAATAGGTGAGATACCGGACATATTCGTAACAGGTCATATCCACCGCACCGAGGTGAACGAGTACAACGGTGTGATACTTATCAACTCGTCCACATGGCAGGACCAGACGGAGTACCAGAAGATGAGGGATATCAAGCCGGACCCCGGGAAGATAGTGATACTCGATTCCGGCTCTCAAAAGGCGTATGTAAAAAGTTTTGCATGACTCCGCTCCATCTTTCATCATGGTAAAAGTTAAAATATGCAGAAGACGGATTATGCGGACATGAGTAAAAGCCCGGGAAGAGTCATGATCCGGGAAACAAGACCCGGTGAGGTGACGATAGCCACCGAGACACTCTTCTCGCGGAAGGGTTACCACAAGATATCGGTCAGAAAAACACAGGCGGTATTCTAGATGAAGAAAAAGAAACTTGTGATGGACATACGCGGGCTGACCAAGTACTATGGGAAGGTGGTGGGCATCGAGGGCC
Source organism: Candidatus Haladaptatiplasma halalkaliphilum (assembly GCA_019594055.1). Lineage (GTDB taxonomy): Archaea > Thermoplasmatota > Thermoplasmata > Halarchaeoplasmatales > Halarchaeoplasmataceae > Haladaptatiplasma > Haladaptatiplasma halalkaliphilum. Next base: position 28,557 of record JAFDTY010000010.1, read on the forward strand.
TCGACCTTAAGGTGTACGAAGGGGAGATAATGGGCTTTTTGGGACCAAACGGCGCCGGTAAAACAACCACCATACGGGCATGTCTGGACCTTATACACAAGAGCGACGGCGTGGTCAATATATTCGGCCTCGACTCTCACCGGGATTCCCTGGAGATACGCAGACGCACGGGCTATCTACCAGGCGACTTCGGGATGTATCCCGACCTGAAGGTCAGGACCATACTGAAGTATCTGCTTTCACAGAATGGCATATCCGATACCACCAGGATGGAGGAACTGGCCCGTAGTTTCGAGCTGGATCTGGACAGGAAGTACGGTGAACTGTCAAAGGGTAACAGGCAGAAGGCCGGCATAGTCCAGGCGTTCATGGCGGACCAGGACCTCATAATGCTGGACGAGCCAACATCGGGATTGGATCCCTTGATGCAGAAGAAATTCTACGGATTCCTCAGGGAGGAAAGGGAGAACGGCAAGACCATATTCATGTCATCGCATATACTGGCCGAGGTGGAGGAGGTGTGCGATCGAGTGGCCATCATCAGGAACGGGCATCTCCAGGTGGTGGAGAACATACACTCGCTGAAGGAGAAGATGGGTAAGAAGCTGGTGGTGGAGTTCGAGAACAGCGTGGATACCGGTCTGTTCGAGATGGAGGGTGTCAACGATTTCAGTATAGACGGACGGATGGTGACCATGATAGTCACCAGCAATCTTGACGAGGTCATCAAAACGGTGTCCCGACAGAACATAATCAACATGTCCCTGGAAACCTTCAGCCTGGAACATCTGTTCCTGACCTATTACTCCCGGGGAGGAAGGGATCCGTGAAGCTCGGAAGAACCATGCTCATGGAATTGAGGTGCAGCTGGAGAGGATACCTCATATTCACACTGGTGGTGGTACTGATCCTCGCTGGGATGGTGGAGATATTTCCGTCGGTGAGCGAGGCATGGCAACACGAGCTTGATGGAGCGGAGAACATAGACATCGTTACCGTCATGGAGGGAGATCTGGCCGTCATCGAGCTTACCTGGGTGGAGCATCCCGGTGCTGACAATTATACCGTAATGGTGGGTAACAGCCCTTACATGATAGTTCCCATGGACAGGGTAGATGGTATAGAGGGTAGAACATACACATATCAGGCACCACCGGAGGACGGTACACCTCCCGAACTGTACTTTTCCGTGTCGGCAATGGTGGATGGTGAGAGAAAGTTCGTGGGTGCGGAGAGTACCATGGAGAGGTTGAATCCCCTGGAGGAGACCTTGGGTTTGGATTACGGGGACATACGGGGATTCATGTCGGTGATCTGGGGCATGTGGTTCGTCCTGCTAATCGGTCTTTACATCGCCCTGGCTGCGGTGAACAGCGTCTCCAGGGATTTCGAGGAAGGGCGTATGGATATCCTCCTGTCACAACCCGTATCCAGGAGGCAGTACATGCTGGAAAAATTCTCCCTTGTCGCCCTGGTCACCATGGTTTTACTGGTGATATCAGGTGTTGTGAGCGTGGCTTCCGTGAACGCGGTGGGAGAACTGGAGACCATATCGGCTTCCGCCATTCTCCTGACGACGATACTATCGTGGCCTTTATTTTTGGTCATCATCGCATTTTCAGTACTGATGGCGGTTTATCTCGATAACTCGAAAAAGGCCCTGGGGATCACCTTTCTGTTCGTTCTCGTGCAGTACGGCATCCATCTTGTCGGTGACATGGCCGAAGCTCTCGAGTACGTAAAACCATTTTCCGTGATCTCCTACTGGAATCACGATTCCCTACTGCACGGAGAGGCGGTTGCATGGGGTGATACGGTGTTCCTTCTGGTACTCGCCATCGCCTTCGTACTCTCTGCACTTTACATATTCGAAAGGAGGGATGTACCTGCTTGAAGCCTTGGGGGGGAAAACCTTCCTGATGGAGCTGAGGAAGGGTTTGAAGGGTTTTACAGTATTCACACTGGTGGTGGTATTGATCGCCGGAGGTATGACCCAGCTCTACCCTGTGGTCCAGGAGGCCATGGAACCCGACGAAATGGAAGGGGCGGAATTCGTGATTCTGGAGGTGGGAGACGAGGGTATATATCTGCGATGGGTGACCGTACCCGAGGCGGTGGAGTACGTGGTTATGGAGGACAGCCACCCCTATATGGTCACTTCATATGAGATCGAAAGGACCCCCGAGAACCATACCATGGTCGTGCATGCAGAGGGTGAACGGTATTTTGCCGTGATCTACGTGACCGATGAGGGTGAATTCCCCCTGGGGATGGTGTCCGCCCAGGAGACCAAGGACCCCCTGGAGGTATTGATGGAAACCCCTTTCTACCGCATGTTCACCGCTGGCAGGCCGGACCTCACCTTCGATGAGATGGAGGGCTTTTTGTCCGTGGAACTCTACAGCTGGTGGATACTCCTGGTCGGTGTGTATCTATCATACCTATCGGTAAAGAGCATAACCGATGATTACCAGGAGAAAAGGATGGACATAATATTCTCCACCCCTCTTTCCAGAGAAAGGTACATGGTGGAAAAGTTCTCGGCTCTGGGGGTGGTGGTACTAGTGATGATAGTTCTCTCCGGTGTCTTCGTGATGCTGGCGGCAGGAACGGTGAGTGACGGAGGCGGAACCAACCTCCTGGTGGCCCTTGTGATATCGTGGCCCATGTTCCTGGTGATCATCGCGGTGTCCATGTTCCTTGCGGTGGTGACCGGTAGTTCAAGGAAGGCCGTGGGCCTCTCATTCGCCTTCATAATGTTGAACTACGGGGTCTTCATGGCGGGGCACATGGTAGACAGCCTTTCGGTGGTACACCCCTTCACCATATGCCACTACTGGGATTACAACTCCGTACTCCTGGATGGTGTGGTGTATCCGTGGCATCTCGTATTATTAACAGCGATCGCCCTGGTGGTTTTGGTACTTTCCACTTTATTTTTCCGTAAAAAAGACATACCGTCTTGACACAACACCACGAAAAAGGATAAATACTACCTACCTAATATATCCGGTACAAAGTGAACTAACATGAACAAGAACAACTTAAGTAAAAATCAAAAATCCTTGATAAACGGCCTGATCAACACAGGGGTCAACAAGCATGTGGCAAAGGTCCTAGCCTTTGTGGCGGTTAACGAAGGTACCAAGAGCATCGATATTCAAATGGCCACCGAGTTGAAACAACCGGAGGTATCTATCGCCGTTCGCAAACTGGAGGATATGGGATGGGTACACAAGGACAGTATAAAACTGGGCAAATCCGGAAGACCCTTCTACGAATACAGTTTGAACAAGGGGCTGGACGAGATAATCGCGGAGATAGAGACCCGGGAAAGGGCGAAGGTAAAGGTGATCGAAGATAATCTGAAGGATATCAAGGATTACGCCGGCAAATTATGATCGACTCGTATCCATACAATGATGTTCGTTGTAACTAGAGTGCTTCATTCACGTTTCTTCCTCACGTAGGTCATGGCGGCAACGATAGCGCTGATGGCTAAGGCTGCGAACAGGAACCCGGGTGTCTCCGGTTCATCCCGTACGATGACCCGTACCGATTCGGGGCCGAACTCGATAAGGTACGTACCCGGTTCTTCGAGTTTTAAGGTAAGTTCGTGGCTTGCAGTCTCTCCCGCGGGTACCTCCAGTGTGTACCTTACCACGCCGTTAACGTAAAGGTGTTCACTACCTGCCAGTTCACCGGCGTTCTCCGCACTCATGTATACGGTTACGCTCAGCGGTTTTTTACCGGAACTAGGCGATACACTCAACTCGTGGTTCACTATTTCTGGTTCTGGCTCGATTGGTTTGCCCTCTACCGTTACTACTTCGGTCAGATCGCCCCAGGAGATCAGGTATTGGCCCGGGGTGGCGAATTCGTGCTCGTAAGTTTCAGTCACAGTTTCGCCAGCAGGTACCACTACTTCGTAGATATTCATTCCGTTTATCTTCACCCAGTCACTTTCAGCGTTACCGTCGATGTTGGTCACGCTTACGGTGATATTTACCTGTAGAGGTGCATCGCCACTGGTTGGGGTTACCTCGAGCGCGTAGTTCACAAGACCCTCAGGTGGAATGTAAGGAGTTACATATACTGCTTCCGTCCTTGGCCCGAAGTAAACGGTATAATTTCCGACGATGTGGAAAGTGTAGTTGAAGGTTTTAACGGTACTTTCTAAGGGAGGTACCGCAAGGGAGCCGATCACCATGCCGTCGAGCAGTATAACCTCGATCTCGGTGGTAACACCGGGATTGTATGCACCCACGGTTATCTCCACGTTCAGGGGTACCTGTCCCTGGGTTGGTTCGATGGTGAGTACGTGTTCCTCCAGGTTCCACTGACGCTCGTATACAGTTACCATACTCACAGATATCGCAGGTCTATCTTGATACAACATCCGTGATTCGAGCACGAGTTTATACTGCCCTGCTTCCCAGTTGAATGTCACATCCCAGGGTATGGTAACCGATAGATAAGAACCGGTGTTGTACACAAGTTCGGGTGTGAAGCTGATAACTTCGTCGTCGTTAGGGTCGTAAACAGTCAGGGTGGATTCGTATTCATCATCGGGTTGCAGATCCCGTATACGCCTGATGGGGTACCTCTCGAATACCCTTACCCGTGTGATGGTTTCCAACTCTTCGCCGGCGTGGATGTATTCGGGGGAGTTCATAATTCCGTGACGTATCTCTCTATCAGGCAATCTAGGTCTCCAGTAATCCTCGGGCCACGGGTAGCCATCGGCCTGGGTGTGCCTCTCCATCTCTACGACCAGGTTTAATGTGTCGTAATTGACTATCTTGAAGGGGCCCTCGGTTATCCATGAGAGCTCGTAAGTGTTTTGCCAATACATTATGGCCTGTATCTCGGCCACATGTTCCGTCGGCGTTATGGGTGTCGGTCCGTGGTCCAGGTACGGTGGTATCATGGCAGGAAGAGCTCCCAGCCCCGCAAGGTTGCGCAGTGTGTTCCTGAAGTCCACCGTTTGTTCCTTACTGATCCAGTCCACGTGATTCGTTCCCTCGGTTTTTGACCATTCATAACGGTTGTGTGGAGTATTTCCCGAATCGGCGTAGTCGGTCTCACCCCTGAGGTGGGATACCGCCTCGTACAGCTGCCACGGGTGTAGTGGAAAGTCACCGTAATAACCGCATATCTCCGATCTGACAGGGAATGTGTAATCACCGTAGAATGTAACGATTCCCATTTCCGCGTCCACTATCTCCACGGCCTTTATGTTATGGTGATAGTGTCTGTTGGTCGAGCTCCAGCCGGCATGGTAGTACTCGCCTCCGACGGCGCCGTGTTCTTCACCGTAGGCTAATTGTTTTGAAAATGCGTGCCATGCAAGGATGTCCCTGAGTGTAAGGTCGTGCCCGGAATGCCACGTCCCCAGATGGTAATTGTAGGTGACGGCGGTGGCCGCCTTGTTGACTGCCACCCGGTTCCATCCGGAGTCGTATTCGTAACCGCTGCCCTGGAACCATTCCTCATCCTGTACACAGTACCACCATATGTCGTCGTTGGAGGGGATATCGAGGTTTTTGACGAGATCACCGCTTTCATTGAAGTGGTAGTCCGTTCTGAGCATGTACTCGCCAGGAGATATGGCTTTACCGTAACGAGTGTTGAAGATGTCAGCGAGTTCTTCGTCTGCTACAAAATCAGCTCTCATGGAGATGGAAGTACCCCTTCTGGGATCCAGCAGTGTACCCGTGTCATAGCTCATCCTCTGCTGCATGGTACTGTAGTAATCCGACGAGCCTGCGATGTTGTTCCAGTTACCCATGTACAACACACCACCGGGTGAATACTGTGCTGCGACCAATTTACCCTCGTCCGTTTTTATCGTTCTGGGTGAGAAGAACTGCGACCACCCGGTCACCGCATCGATGGCGACTTCAGTTACCGAGTGCACGTTCAACGGTACGATGTTGGCCTTGAGCAGTAGGAATACCCTTGTTGAACGGTAGATACCCACGTCGGATATGTGTCTAACGTACTCCCAGTATGTTTCCTCGTCCGGTACCTGCCCCGTAGTGAGTGGGATGACGTAATCGTTGAGGAGATCCTGTGCATATTCTTCCCTGTCCCGATACCTGTATCTCGTGCCTGGCGGCATGAGATCCCCTGGCATGTAGGGATAATATATGGTGTATAACTTACATACTGTGGAATGCTGGTAGACTGACGCACCGGATGCGGTCCAACCGCCCGTGTAGATGCCCCACCGGTAATCAGCCGGATCTGTGAAGAGCCATACATTGATGAGTTCACGACCACCTTCGGTTCTTTTCATCTTAATATGGCACAGCTCGAACAGGTCTGCGAGTCGGTGACCGGTCTGACGCCGTACATCCTCACGGAGCAATATTTCCATCTCGATATCAGCCCAACTCCCTCCTTCTGGTCTGTACTGCCAGAAACCTGTGGGTGACGCTGCCGGGGTTCTCATCTCACCGGTTATCAACGGATCGTTCATCGCCGCCGTCATTGCTGCCTGTATCTCGTTGTACGCACGTGTGAAATCACCTGTGTAGGTAAGTTCCCATTTTTCTTCCAGTTCCTTGAGATATAGTTCATAAGCCGGTGTTATGGGTCCTATCGCCTGATACATGGCTAGAGCGTACCCGTCATACAGAACCTCGGCGAATTCCTGCCTGCTCACCAGGTGGTTTGTTGCGTGTCGTATCTCTCTGATGGCGAGGGGGTTCATCCTGAGGTCCGCGGGATCTCCAGCTCCTAATCTATCAACCTCGAACCTGGAGGGTTCCGTCCAGGCGGTGTTGTATGACATCTCGTCGTAC
>JAFDTY010000108.1 GCA_019594055.1 Candidatus Haladaptatiplasma halalkaliphilum
GATGGTAAAAGATAAATGAACCAAGGGTATATGGTTGGTCGATGTCCCGTGAGATCAGTCATAAGATACAGGAATTTATGCGCAACGAATTCGGGGAGATGGGAGAGAACATACTGAGAAAACAGTGTGTGGAGATCGGCATTATGCCGGATGAGATATCCGTGGCGGACCTGGAAGAATTATCCGACAGTGTTTTCAACGCGGTCAGGTACTTCATGGGCATGGAAAAGGCAAGGAAGGTGAAGGAGGGTATACGGAGGTACATACTTCTGCAGTCTCTGTGGGACCTTGAGTCGCTCGAAAAGGACGATATCAGGGCTATCAAGGAATGCAAGCTCCGGCTGGAACTCGGAGGGATCGCCCTTGATCATCTCGGTGATTTCGAAGGTGCCTTCGGATACTTCAGCCGAGCAGCGGAGCTAGCTGAAAATATGGGCCGGAAGGACCTGCAGGCAACGGCCATGAAAGGGATCGGTTTTACTGAGCTGGAACGCTGCCATATCCAAAAGGCCAGGGCAGTGGTGGAGATGGCTCTTGAGCTGTGCGAAGATGACGGGTTATGTGAAACCATGGCAGAATCCAAAAGAGCCTTGGCACTCTGCCATTGGCGTAACTGTGAATACGACGCAGCCCTTGGGAAGTTGATGGAAGTCAAGGAGATCTACCAGGAACTGGGCGATAAGATAGGCGTGGCGTTCGTATACAAGAACCTGGGGGACCTGTACGGTGAGAAGGAGGATTTCGACGAAAGCATATCATATTACAAAAAGAGCGCGGAGCTCTACGGAAACAATGAACAATATGCCCAGCGAGCAACACTTTTTATGAACATGGGGGTTTCGTATTCCATAATAAAGGATTGGCCGAACGCGGCAAAGTACTACCGGCTATCCGAGGATATAGCCAGGAAGAACCATTTACCGAACATACTTGCCTGGGTGCTTTTCAACCTGGGGGAAGCCTATACATACCTCAACGAGTTCGAAAAAGCCGAGAAGGTCTTTGGGGAATCACGCGGATTGTTCGAGAATCAGCATGATACCGTAGGACAAGCCGGGGTACACATAAAATACGGTCAGATGTGCGTTGAAAAGAGGCTCTACCATCAGGCCGTACCTCACCTTGAAAAGGGCATCGAACTGCTCAGGGTACACTACGTGCCTAGATATATGGCCGATGCGGTACACGAACTAGGGAAGGCAAAGGCAAGGATGGGTGAAGGAGAAGAGGCCCGGAAACTGTACCATGAAGCCATGAGGATATACAAGCTCATAAACAACATTTCAAGGGTGAAGATGGTGGAGAGGGACCTGGAAATGACCAAATCTTTAAAATAGTATATGGTGTTAGGATGCTCTGGTAATATGTCCAAACCTACGATGTTTCTGAACGAAATACTCAACGAAAAAGTCGAATTGTTGTTGAAGGACGGAAGGTCACTCTCCGGTACCCTGGTCGGCTACGATGACCACATGAACCTTGTCATAGATGAGACAATGGAAGAGACCGAAGAGAGGCGAAGAAGACTGGGTACTATCGTGTTGAGAGGTAACAACGTTGTTAGTATGAACTCGTGCTGACGGTATCACTTGCTCTCACGAATATTCTTCTCTTTTTCGTATCCCTCTAGCTCTTCTTCCGTGGGTTGTTTTTCGTTCCGACTCAGATATTCGGGTTCCACACGCTTCGTTATGTAAACACCCTTGCCAGCTTTCATGACTATCTCCCCCGCTTCTATGGCCTTGCCGGCATCGAACCTCAGTATCACAGGGCTTTCAGTTCTTACCACACCGGCACCCACCGCAGCGTCGTATTCCTCACTAAGGTGTACATAGGTCCTGTCGGATGGTTTGATTCCCCCTTCGAGCAGCAGCTCGGCTTCCTTTTCGGTGGTGGGGATGTACAGCACATCCGGAATATCCTCCGTGGGATGGTCAAGTTCTACCTCTATTGAATGGCCATAGGTCGCCCTTATGTAATTTCCTTCCATCTGGTATCTGTTTTTGGTATCGGTGGCAACCAAGGCATCCATGTGGTATCTTCTTAGCCAGTGGAAGCGCTTCTGCCTGTTCCTGAGTGCCTTGACGTAGTGTTCCAAGTCCACCCAACCTCTCTGATCCACGTCGAGCCCGTACTTGTCAGCGAAGTGTCTAAGGAGACCCGCAGTGGTCTTACCGAGGTTGGTCATCTCTTCATCGCTCATTATGAATTTGCCCCTCTCACCGCATACTGGACAATTCTCATCGCGATAGTATCCGTCTTTCTCACATTCCCGAATCATAACTATCAAGTTGCCGTAAAAGGGAGGGGTCATATATATTTTGCTACTTGCCGTGATTGTTTCGGTGTGTAAACCATTAACATGTGTCACCCCTTTGTCGGAATGATGAATTCACCAACAAAGAGGTGACACCACATGATACTCGAACGAGGAAATATATATTTGGATAGGGAACACATCGATGTTCTCAAGGATGAGCCAAGCTA
>JAFDTY010000030.1 GCA_019594055.1 Candidatus Haladaptatiplasma halalkaliphilum
ACATGAGATCCGTTTCTGAAACAGGAAACTCCATGCTAAAAGGAAGAAATCAACAACCATTACAGAAGCGTCTAGGACCACGAAGAGAAACCGAAGACTACCTTAGGGGGATTGTACACAACATCAGACGCCTATGCTACATCTACTATCTTGAAGGCATCAATGTTAAAAAGGTTATCAGGTCAGGAGCTTAACCAATTTTGTCCCAAAGCCGGTACGGACTCCAAATTACGGAGGTACATTTACCGCATTTTTTCAAAGATCTGTTATCTCCAACGATGTCTTGGGGGACTTCTTGATCTTGACCCAGTGTATGGTAAGTCCAGTAAGGTAACTGATGAAGAGTATAACCGGGCTGAGCAGAACGAATATGATTAATGCGACAGCCGTGCTCATACCCGCCAGGGTAAGGGATTCCAGGCCCGGAGGTGTGGAAACGATGATAGGCACCGCGTAGAAACTGATTATGGTGATGAAACCAGCTGTTATCCCCGCGGTGAACAGTTCCGCACGCCAGCGGCACCCCTGGTAGTATGCGATAACGGTTGCGATAAGTACCATCACAGGTAGTACCCACAGATCCGCACCGAGCCAGACCAGAGGAAGCGATGCAAGAGCCACCGCGGCTGCTGTCAGGGGCTTCTTCGGGTCGAACTCGAGCTCATCCAGGCCGCGTAACCAATCGAATTTGTTGCCTATCCATGCCAAAAAACCGGAGATGGTCAGGTATATCCTGAACCCCAGTGTATTTCCCAAAGCCACTGTGGAGCGGTATATCTTTCTTGCCCTGTAGTATTCCCTCCACAATTTGTACTCATCCACGATAAACGATACTATCATCAACACCGCAGTGGTTATGCTCGCAAAGATCAGGGCGGTGAGTGCGTTGAGATATAATATACCGTTCCGGGGGTTATCGTTGAGAGTACCCGTGATGAAACTCCTGGGATAAAGTCCCCAAAAGGGAGAATTATAGTGATATACATCGATGGTGTACGTACCCCTCTCGGCGTTATCGGGGATGGTTATATGGAATGTTTCCACAGTGGTGGTGCGTGAATCCGCCTCGACATAGCTTTCTTCCAGTTTCATCCACCCGCTACCGTCTCCCTCGGAAAAGGTGTATATATTTACATGTGCGAACCCGGGATTGTGTAACTTGTAAGTGCCTTCAATGGTCTGCCCCGGTCTCACGTAGGAAAAGGTATGGCTGGCCGTTCCGGCCGGTTGACCCACGCCGATTGAGATGTTGAATTCACTGTGGGAGGACCATGTGGCCGGTAGTATCACCAGCATGAACGCCAGTACAAGTATAAAAAAAACTGCCAACACGTGTATCTTGTTGTTCTCGTTAACTATCATTCGTCGTATAACCTTTCTGCCGTCATCGTCGTCATCATCGTCCTCCTCCGGCAGCATCAGTATTACACTGATCAACATCACACACGCGGTTATGATGGGAACGAACACCAGTATGCCTCCACCTCCGAAGGTACCACCCAGGAACAGTGCAAGAAGACCATCGAGTACGATCCATAGGTGTCCGACGAATGGTATCAGCAGCGGCTGGTTTCCCACGGAGATAACTTTACCGTAATAATTGGAACTTCTTACAGGGCGCTCGGGGACATGAGGTCCCATCTGGTCGGCGTATTCGTTGTCATCACCCTTGGTTATCAACTCGATGCCCCGGGTACCTTCCCTCACCTCGATGACCCGATGAGTAACCATGGTGTCACGTACCGAGCTCTGGAAAACGATGATATCGTCCACCCTTACATTTTCTATGGGTGTCGGAACCCAGAAGATTATGTCGCCCCTGCGCATGGTGGGGACCATGCTGTCACTTATGATCACTGAAACCGGTGTTGGCTGTTCGGTGTCCGTGACAATGGCGGTAACACGTACGATGATGATCAGGAATATGGCGATCATGATTACGTGTCCCAGGTATTTCTTCAGCTCTAACTTCATCTTCACTTTATCAAAGGGTAAGCGGATATTTATATCTAACTGTTGATTTCGGTTTTCAACTATGTGGCCTATCTGACGGATATGTTTAACTTCGGCGACTGTGAAGCTATGTCGTCAACCAGCCACCCCATGTTCTGAAGTTGCTTTAAGTATAATCTGCCCATCTCCACGTATAATTTTTCCTTTATGATCCCATAAACCACCCTTCTTCAACCGACGTGCTCTTTTCAGGAGTTCTCTCTTTTTTCAGGCCCATCGTTCCTTACGGATGATGAGTTCCCTTCCCAGGGAGTTCAATGTCAATCCTATTATCACCACCACCAGGGCCATCCTGAATGCGCTCGAGTGATAGAATTTGGCGGTTTCCTCGCCAGCGGGTACATCTTCACTTTCTATTGTTATCGTCCGTGTTACATCCTCCGACCAGTTTCCACGCTCGTCCATCACTCTTAAGGATATCAGGTGGTTGCCCGCACTCAATGTTATGTTGAATTCGTTGAGTTCGGATAACAGACCATCCCGGTTCGACCTCCACTGGTAGGATACATTACCCACGGTGGCCTCGGCACCGCCCCTGAACCATAACATCTCCCCCACCCTTGCGGTCCCGGGGGTTATGGAGATTATCACTGCCAGGGGGCCTTCCTTGCCTGGTACCATCAGGCTTATGGGGTTGGAGGTGGCGTTAAGATCGGGATCCTGTGCATCGTATGCCGTAAATACTACTCCGTGGAGCGAGTGGGAATCCTCATCCGGTGTCCATGATGCCGTCCAGTTATCGTCTATGTGTATCTCGTGGTGGGTGCACGAATAGGTCATGTTGTTCGGGTCTTCACGGTCGTGGAAGTGATCCGGCAAGTGCACGCTCCAGGTGGTGTTGAGCTGTACCACACGGCTGTACAGTCCGCCGGTGTACCTGGGCGGTTGGTTCTCGGTTATATGCCGTAGTGAGATGGGGTCGGAAAACGCCTCCAGGGCAGGATATTCCCAGTCGTAGGCTGTGAAACTTAGACCGATAACATCGTCGTCACCGTATTCGGGTCTCCAAAGAGCCCACGAGATGTTCACTATCCTTACCCGCTCGCGGTTGGATCTGAACCGCAGTTTATCAGAAAGCTCGTAATCGAAATGATTGCGCAGGTTCACCGTCCACCAACCATCTTCGAAGACCTCGGCGTTCTCCAGGGTTCCCAGGTATGTGGGCGGGTACAGTGTGTTGTTTACGGTGAGTTTGAATGTGTCCCTATCGGACAGACCTTCGACGTTTTCTTCCACACGTACGGTGATTATGGATGCTCCGTGGTAGTCTTCCGGCGGGTACGCCACGACCCAGTTGTTACTGAGGGATACATTCACCGCAGGATCGCTACTCTTGGTTATGGTGAACACGAGTTCGCCCGGACCCGTGTACTCTACGTGGTCCGGTAGGTAGATACCGTCACCCTCACCCAGTGATGTGTTCTTCTCCATGAATATCTGTGGTAGAGGCATGAAGAACGGAGCGTTGGAGGACATCACCTCGACGGTGAATAGGTCGTTAACGGTGTACGTACCCGCGTTGAGTGTTGCCGTCACCGGTTCGATGTGGCCGCTCGTCGTATAGTACAGTTCCATCGTTAGATTATCGTGCACGGTGATGTGGGGTGACGAGGTAGTCAGACTCCGGTTTTCACCAAAGGGTTCCAGGCCGGTTATGTAAGGCGAGCAGTCGAACCAGGCAGTCTCGCTCTCGCGCACCTTGATCCTGTCGGGAAGTTCCATCGTTGGAGACGGCGGAACCACGGTTACCGCGAACAGGTTACTGTCCTGGGTACGCAAGCCGTTGTTCGCACGTACCCGGAATGAATACCGGCCTTCTTCGGCAGTCTTGGAGTAGAAGTTTATGTGCGTGCCGTCCACGAAGGCCTCAAGTTCGTTCTGATCCTCCTGATATGTAACTGTGTATATTAGGTCCAGGCCTGCGGGGTCGTGAAAGTATTCCGAGAGGTCGATGACCGCCGGTGTGAGCTTGTTCCACACCACGGTGTAGGTCTCGGGTATGGGTCTTTGTAGGACGGGTGCGCGTTCGTTATATGCCACGGTTACCCGTACGTCGAAGGTTCCGTCGTTGTCAGCGGTGATAATGAGAGGTACGTTCACCCAGCCTGTCTCGTTGGCCGGAGTTGCCGCCACGTAGTTACTTACGGCCGTGGTCATGTCTATGTTCGGCCGGTAGTCGTAATTTATCAACAGGTCTGAAACAGTCAGGTTCGTGTCATACAGACTTCGTACTGTGAACGGAACGTTGATGATTGGATTTCCCCATGAATCGTATGAAGGTGTGGCAGTATCCATATATGTTTGTATAGGTATGGTGATATCGTTTACTTTTTCATTGATCCAATTCATCTTGTTGCTGGCCAGATACACATGGTTATTTGATACCATCAACAGGTCGATATCACCGTCACCTTCAAAATCACATGTATGTATCTCCAACCCTCCATTAATCATTGAGAAGTCGTATTCACGTATCAATTCGTTACCCTGATTGATATAAACGTACGAACGCTTTTCCGGATAGCTTGTGAAGAAAAGGTCGTCGAGACCATCCTGGTTAACGTCCGCAACGGATATCCCGTTAATACCTCGACCGTAGGATATGTACTGCGAGGTGTTGTAGTTTCCGCCATCGTTCTTGACAAGTACGTCAATGTTTCCGAGCTGGTCATGTACCAAAATGTCCATATTCCCATCGCCGTTGAATTCGATTCCAAAGGCATGAAGTACGGGTTCATGGTACGGGATATCGAAAATGTGTTCAAGACTTCCGTTCACGTATTCAAAAACACCCACTTGAGCTCTTTGAGAGCACGCTATAATCAATTTTCCGTCGTTTGTAACGGAAACATGATTGGGTTTATACGGTAATGTGTGCAGGACCGTGAAGTTTTGTATTATTCCGGATTCATTATTGTATGATACCAGTAATTCATTATCCCGTAAGGTAAAAATATCTTTCCGGTCGTTGCCGGATATATCGTGTGTAAACAGTATCCTGTTACGGGATTGAGTCATATGCATGAATTCACCGACAAAATCACCGGTGGATGAATTGTATGCAATCTTGTGTATCTCACCGGTCCTGCCCAGTGCGATTACAACAGGGTCATGATCCACCCATGGAACGAATACCAGTCTCATTACCCAACTGCTATCCGGATTGTATTCTGCCAGTTTCTCACCGCTTTCCGCATCGTAAAGGTTAACCGTTCCAGGCAAACCTCCTGCGACAACATAGCTGCCTTCCTGGTTATATATCTGGTCTGCGCTACGCAGATTGGAACCGGAAGCCAATATTTCAGGGTTGCCGTATAATCTATCCGTGGAAGAACGTGTCCAGATTGAAGTATCATCAATCATTATCTCAACATGATATTCTTTATCATTTTCATCACGTCCTATAAAAAAGTGTCCGTTCCTGATAGTTGATAGAGGTATCTGCACCCCGAAACTCCTTTCTTCATCGGCGTGAATATCAAGATATATGGTATCTCCGCCTACAAATTCATTCTGTATGTTGTATTTACCGTGTTGTTCTTCGGGGAATCTCCATAGTACACCATCCGAATCCACGGACAAGGTAGGTGTTCCAAACCGCTGATTGGTGAAAAGTGAAGTGGTTATCTTTTCGATTTCCGCATTTTTTTGTACTGGGAATGACCATTCTCCAGTACCATTATTTATGTAAAATTTACCCTCTGAAATATCGTTGTCTGTTATATTATCCCACAAACCGTCCCCAGTGAAACAATCCTCCGTACTACATACTGGGTGCGCAAATAATACAGTAAGTTGAGATATAAAAAAGAAAAGAATCAAAAGGGTTGTAAACCCTTTTTTTTTAAGAGTTTTTCAGGTCTCACGGAGTGTCACCGTTGGTATCTAGGCGTCTTCCACAAAGAATTGCAGGGTGCCGGTTACCCATGAACCATCACTGCTTTGCGGGTCAACCTCTATGTAAACCCAAACGGCGTTTGTGGTGCCTGCGCTACCCTTGCTGAAACCGTCCAGGTTTCCTGTTGGAGTTCCCTCCAATGCTGCATTGCCCCATGTGGTAGAGTTGTAGACCCATAGGCTGTCACCGCCGGTGGTAGATGTCTTCCATTCCGCCGAGCCCGCTCTGCCCGTATCTTCCGTAACGTTCAGGTAGTCAGTTGGGTAAGGTGTCGCCACGGATATAAGATAGACTACATCACCAGAACCAACATTGACGTAATCTCGGTCCCAGTACAGCACGGAAGTTTCGTTCGCACTAGGGGTCATTCCCTGATATCCGTCATGCAGATATACACGTATATCCTGGGCAATATCACCGGTCACCGTACAATTGGTGATCTTTATCGTGCTCGCACCTGCGTTCACTATCAGGAAAGCGTGGGATGATCTGAACGTGTTCTGGGATCCCCATGTACCAAGGTTCAAGGTGAACGCCGAACCATCCCGTTCCAGGGTATAATTGTGCGTAGAGTTACCTGCGATAGCCGGGTCGCTTGCAGCGATCTGCAATCCTGCATATTGTATGTCTATGCCCAATGTACCACTTGTTTGTACACTCACGAATTGCGCCGCCAGTATCGCACTGATCAAGAGCAGGGCCGTGGCGAACACCATAAGCTTTTTCCATATTTTCATGTTTTTTACCTCCTGGTATAATATCCATTTCTAACCTTAATAAACACTGACACCTATTTATACTTGGCGGTTATTTTCCCAAAAAAAGTAAAAAATCGCTCTGATCACACATATGATATTCGACAGAAAAGTATATGAATTATCACCCGTATCATACCACGGATAACGTGAGCGCAGCGGTCCACACAAGGAACACGGATGTCCCAAAACGAGCGGACTCGAAGGGTTCGAACCACCCCTCGGAATACAATTTAAATGGAGGTGACACATATCAGGGATGACCACGAACTCGAGGCGGTACTGGACATACTTCGAAAGATACCGGGTCTGGGTAATCACAGGATTAAGATACTGGTGGAAGGCGGCTTCGACAGTATCGGTAAACTCGAAGAAGCGGACTCGGAAAGCCTCATCAAGGTGAACGGAATAGGCAAGAGCACCGCTGAAAAGATACTCCGAGGCCTGGACGCATCGAGGGACGCGGACGGACATATCAAACATCACACAGACAAAGAACCTCGGGAGGATGCTCCGGTGGAAGGCGAACACGAAAAACCCGAAAGAACTGATCTGGATACTCTTCTATGTGACCTTGTGGCGGAAGAGATGGATGATGAGGACGAAGACCTCCGGGAATTCACCGAAACGGATATCGAAGAACTTCTCGAAAGAGAATACAGTATCGATTCAAACGGGATAAGAAAAGGAACCCCATACGAACACCACACGGCAGTCGGTGCCCCGGATATAAACGAAGACATATCCGTAGATGACAGAAGCATGGGTGAGGAACTCATGATGATGCCCGTTGAGACCGATGATTTCCGGAATAAAATTGCAAGGCTGGAGCTGGAGTTGAACAGGTTCGACGGTAGAGAATACGAGGAGTACAAGATGGAGATCGAGAACATACGCAACCATCCGGGCTCGGAGGTGGAACAGTCTGCAAAGTTAGAATCACTGCTGGAAAAGATGAGGGCTAAAAGCAAGCGAGAGATGGAAGAATTCATCGAACAGAAGGTATCCGAGCTTCAAATGTTGCTGAACATAGCGATACGGTTGAGCGTACCTCTTAACAGGGAGAAAAAAATCATATCCGAAGCCGTCGCCTCGTCGAAAACTGGGGATAGTCATAATACCATTTACCTCCTCTCCAGGGCCCGGGAAAATGTGAAGGATAGCATATGGGAACCTCTTTGGAAGGAGCTAAGGGTGACGGAAGAGAACGTGATCGCATCGGGGGATAAAGATCTGAAAGCTCGACTCGCCGAGGCTAAGGAGGCCATCATACATGGCGATTACGAGAGGTCGGACAAGTTATTATTGGAGATAAGAAAGAGAACGACAACATTCAAGATGGAAGGTGAGATAGTTTATCTGAGGGAGATCATCGAGTTCGCTGCATCCATAGGTGTGGACTGCAGCAAATGCAAAACCTATCTGGAGAGGGCGTCAGACACGAATAAACATTTTCTTTACATCGAGCGTGCAAGGATAAACCTTTCAAAGTCACTACCGTCCAAACTCCACGATGCGGTGAAGGTGGAATGGGCGGAGTTGGAGCGGAAAAAAAGGCGAGGAATCGACACATCGAAGGGCGCAGCACTACTCAAGAAGGCTATCCTGGAGATGAGGAAAAAGGAGTATATCGCCGCCCTGGAATACGTTAGGGAATTTCACCGTGCAATAAAACACTAAAATGCCCTAAAACATATATACCGGCGTTCATATAGGTTAAAGTAAGTATGGGAATCTCAGCTCTCGAGAAGATGAAAGAACTTCTATGGCCATCAACAGGACCCACTGGTTCACCCGTTTACTTGCAGGAGAACGGTGAGTTGATCGGACACGTCACCCGTCTGGTGAAGGATGATAAAGGAAAGATAGCATCCTATATCATCGATAGTTACGGTGTGGAGATGCGTTTTCCCGGTGAAAACATTACAGAAGTGGATGGCGGGTTGATATACCAACCTGTCTGGTACACCCATTCAAAGAAGATACTGGAACGTCTCGGGGCACAGGAAGCCCTGAACTCCGATCTGGTCACCGCCATTAACTCCGGGGATACACCCTATGCTACCATTAAAAAGCGCATCGACGGGAAGGGTGGTGACCTCGGAAACACCATTGACGAGGCGATCAAAAGCACAAGATTATTACTGGAGAAAAAGAGATCGCTCGAAGAACAGAAAGATGACCTTAGAGAGAGGATGAGGGACCTGGCCGGGTCAAGGGTCCTGGGTTGGGCGGATCGAAGAGAATTCGCCAAGGCGATAATTGAAGTAAAAAGAAATGCACAGATAGTCGAATCAAATCTGGACAAGCTGAACGAACTGCTTGAAGGGTTCAGTAGATCACCCTTCATAGATATTGGATTGATAGAAAATACGAAAAAGGAGATGGTATCCATAGAAACATCAGAAGATGTAAACCCGACCGTCTCCCGGCGCCGTGAGGCGGGGGAGAGGATAAAAAAGATACGCATACTGAAATTGGAGAAGAATCTGGCGGACAAGCAGAAACAGGTGGCCGAAACCTATGTCAAAGAACGATTGAAGGACATCAACATAGAAGTAAAAGAACTAACACAGATGGTGGAGGAGAACAAGGACAACGAGAAGTTGATCAAATTTCTCAACGGGAAATTGGACCGTCTGGACAAGGAGAAGAAACAATTACAGGTTAAATTGAAGAGGGTAAAGAGCACCACGTCCGAAGCAATACGCCAATCCACACAGGACGATATGCCTGAAATCAACGGTATAACGGGAGGTAACGGAATATTCGAGAGCACACCGCCTAATGCAAAAGGGATAAATGCATCCCTTCTATCGAGGGTAGGTACCCTCGTGATCATCGGTGGTCTGATACTGATACTGGTCCTTTCATTGATGGGTGTGCTCTAGACGTTATCCAATTCTTCCAGGAATCTTCTTCCCGACTCCACTATGTCCACATCTTTACCCCTCCCCAACTTCTCCAGGAAGGAAGTTGCAAGGGTCACCTTATCACTCAGGACGGGTGGCTTGTAAAACCTTGCACCCGATCGTAGTGATATCTCCTTTATCAGGTGTTCGTCATCATCGGTTATGGAGGCGATTATTGTTCCGGCATGAGATCGTGATAATAACTTGGCCATGTGGATCAATTCCCTCCTTATGTATCCTCCGGGGTAAAGGGGTACGTTCGCCTTTCCCCTGGTTATCATTATAAGCATTAGCACCATGTCACTTCGGTCACCCCTTACCATCTCCAGCATCTCAAGGCCTTTCTTCATACCAGAAGCCATGGGGGAGAGTCCCCCCCACTCGAACCTCTTGAGCACCTGATAGCCCTTGTCCACATCGGTAGTGAAAGGTAGTTCAATCCTTGCGGAATTACCGGCGTATGAGACCACTCCTATGTGGTAACGTTTTTCGTATGCCACGGTCAAGACAGTTCGGATGAGATGTTCCACGGTGTTGATCTCACGACGATTGTCGGGGAAAAAACTCCTGTCAACCAAAAGGCAGATATGGGTACGCGTACGTGAACGATATATCTTCTCCTGCACATGATGTGTTTTTATCTTCACGCCGGATATTTCATCGAAACTGCCCGTTTGTATCGCCCTTCTTATCGTGGGCACCAGGGCGATATCACCGAAGCTCGTGCCTTTTCGACCTGGACGGTAGCCCACCACACGCCCTCTGCCACCCAGGGTGTAACTTTGTCTTACCTTCCCCTGTCCGCCTCCCGAACTTTTTACCACCTTTATGGATACCTTTTCAGATGCATCGTTAATGAGTTTACGCATGTGCGCGTTTATCATATTACGTTTCTGGGATTCCCGGGAAACCATTATGTCCTGTATTGGTTTTGCCGAGCCCTTCTCGACAGCCTCGATAAAGGATTGTATCTCCATTTCCAGGAAATCCCGGTCGGAGATGACAAATGCTGTAACGCTCTTGCCCGTTATCTCGTTCACCCCGGTAACTTCCATGGACAAACTGGCATAAGTGATATGTTCATCGGTGATGAGACGTACGTTTTTAACGGGAAACCGGATAGCCATGCTGAAGTCCCTGTCCAATATCTCGCAACCGTAATCCCTGTCTAGGTTCTTCCTCATCCTCCCTATCTTGGGAGGTTCTTTCTCTTTATCGGATGCCATCTTATAACCGAGATAAGTCACTCAGATGATCAATAATTTTCGTATCCGTCTCTATGGAGGGATTCCGAAACCCGGTGTATCATAGCCAGGTCAAGAGCTTCCTGGATATCCTCGTCCATTATCTCCTCCCTTCCATCGTATGCGGTCACGGTTCTGGCTATCTCCTCTATTATGATGTCTGTCCCCGCTGGAAGGTCGTTGTGTAAACATATGTTGGAGATGGTGCTCCTCTGTTTGGAATTGACGATAACGCCAGGCAGTGTCTGTCTGGTCTGCACTATCCTGTCCCTCAAGTTGTCTATCTCATCCAGATAGAATTCACGGAATGAATGGGGGTCCTGTTTGTAAAGTTTATATCTTCGGATTATCTCCATTCTACTGTCGGTATCTTTTATTCCATCGACCTTTACATGTAAGGTCAATGAATCGAGGTACGAGAGTACATGCTTGTCCGGTGAACTTATTTCCTTGACGAATATCAGGGGCATGTTACCATCCTTCGAGGTATTGGGTGTACGTATACCGAGTATACCGTTCTTCAGCACGGTATCGACCATGTAGTTGGCATGGGTATTGGAGGTCGAGATGTTACCGAAGATGTAACGATCTTCATCGTTCCATGCCCTGATGTTTTCCATATCCACCGCCTCTATATCCGAGAGTAAATCAGCTATGGCGAAGAGGGCGGTCCTTTTTCCACTTCCCGCAGGGCCCCAGAGTATCACGCCTTTTATATCGGGATTTATGGCATTCAGGAGCAGGCTCCTCTTCACCCTTTCCTGACCAACGATGGCGGGGAAGGGGTAGACATATTTTTCCAGCCTTTCCTTTATCCCGAAACTCATGTTTTCCATTATCTCGGGATGGATACTCTCACCACCTGTCGGTATCCCCTTCACCCTGAGTTCGTCCATCCTCTCTTTCACGCGGTCCAGTTCCTCTGCGTACTTCACTTTCAAAGCGTCCCTCTCCCGCTCCATGTCCTCCCGAAGCCTGTTCTTCTCCCCCTTCAGCTCGTTGATCTCCCTCTGCATGTTCTCGCGTAGTTCCTTCGTTTCTTGCTTTAGTACTTCTCTTTCGCTATGGAAGCTTTCCTGGAGTTTCTTCCTTTCCTCCTTTAACAGTTCCAAGGCCTCATATTTCTCCTCTACCAACTTCTTCCTCAAGCTTTCCTTTTCCGCCTCGTGCATCTGCCGCATCTCCTCTCTTCGTTCCTCGGCTTTTGCCTCTATGTTTTTTATCTCCAACCTTAGTTCATCGATCCTGGTATCGAGTTCGCTTTTTTTATTCTCGAACCTCTCCACGAGGCTATCCCTTTCCTCCTGGTGCTTTTCCTTTGTCTCGAACATCTCGTTCTCCAGTTTCTCCCGCAATTCTTCCCTTTCTCTGTTTAGTTCATCCCGAAGTTTCTCCTTTTCATCTTCAAACTGTTTGCGGATGCCTTCACGCTCTGCGCTGTGTGCCTCCTTGAGTATTTCAAGAACTTTCATATGTTCGTCTATCTTGATGCGAAGTTCTTCCTTCTCGGACTCAAGTTTTTCACGGAGGTTTTCCTTTTCATCCCTCAGCTTGTCGAGTTGTTCCATCAATACCCGCCGTTCGTTCTCATGCTTCTCCCTGAGGTCATCCATCCTCTTCTCCGCCCTTTCCCTCCATATCCTCTCCTTCTCCCTCACACTTCTTTTCATGGACTCCCGTAGTCTCTCCTCCCTGTCCCTTAGTGTAGTGATTATCTTTTTCTCTATCATGTCCCCAAGGGAGCCGAATTCCATCAGATCGTTGGAACCTGCCGTTTGCCTTTTTACCGAGCCGGTCAAACCTGTTTTACTTTGAGGTATTTCCATATCGTAATCCTCCTCCGATTCATCGTCCTCATCCATATCAAAATCAAGTTTCAGCTCATTGCTATCATCGTCTCCCGGATTTGAAGTGCTCATCTCCTCCGTATCCGGGAGTATCTCACCGCAATTCTGACATTCCACATCATCGGGCTCCGTGGACTGACCGCACGATGAGCATTTAATTACATCCTGATGTTCTTCTTCATGATCTATTTTCTTTGCCAACGTATACACCCCTTTTTCATGTGGATAGTATCTGGGTTCAAGGAGATAAGCGCTAAATTACTTTTTCGGTGTTTATCAAATGTTGATGTCATACCGAATAGCTCCTTATCAGCCTTTTCAAACGTTCACTACTGAATTCCGCCTCTTCCAACGGTCCCTTTCGCATACGATGGGGAAGTGCCATCTCGGCAGCCATCATTATATCTTCGTTGTTCACCTCAGTTCGGCCTTCATAAGCGGCATTCGTCAACGCAGCCCTCTTCATGATTATGTCCGCTCTGTGACCGTCAACCTCGAAGTCCACAGCCAATCTGGCTATCACGTTGTCCATGCTGGGTGATATGGTCACTAATCCGATCCTTTTACGTGCCTCCACTATACTTGTACGGAGTTCCTCCGTTTTATATTTGTACCTCTCTCTTAATTCGTGTGGGTTTCTGGCGAATTCTTCATTCCTGTGGATGATCTCAATCCTTTCCTTTGCGTCGGAAATACCACTGACCTTTACGTTGAGTGCCAGTCGGTCAAGAAGTTGCGGTCTCAAAGCCCCTTCCTCGGGGTTCATACTTCCCACGATTATGAATTTCGAAGGATAAGACAGGCTTATCTCCTCACGCTCGACGGTTACCACGCCCATGGCGGCGGCATCCAGTAACACATCGACTATGTAATCATCGAGAAGGTTGATCTCGTCAACATACAGTATCCCCCTGTTGACCTCTGCGAGTATACCTTCCTCGAAGGATTTCACACCTTCGAACAGGATCTTTTCCACATCCATTGTACCGACCACCCTATCTTCAGTGGCATTTAGTGGAAGGTCAACGACCACGACGGGTCTGGTCTCCGTTGGTATTTCAACACCTTCACCATATCTGTCTCTGCATTCCAAACACCATCTATCGGGGTCATTCGGAGCACACGAGAAACGGCAACCTTTTATCACATCCAATGGCGGGAGAACCTCCGCAAGACCGCGAACGGCGACAGACTTAGCGGTACCTCGCTGCCCCTCTATCAACAATCCTCCTATGTCCGGGTTGATGGCATTGAGTATGAGTGCACGTTTCATTCTCTCCTGATTGACTATGGCTGAAAAGGGGAACAGAACACGTCCCATCTTTGCATTACCTCGGGTTCTTTTAAGACCCGGGCCTCTGTTGCCAGCGGGGGTTACCTGCAACTGTATGCTATCGATATCCACCCGTGTGCTTTCCGAAGTAACTTTCAACGGCCCACTCCTGGATGCCAGGACATCTTCGAGTATCTTTTCTCTCAATAGTGTATCACAACTCGGGCATATTATGGCGTCTATGGGCACTGTTGTCTTGCAGTCACCACATCTGACCTTATCTTCATGGAACTCCGCATGGCAGAAGGGGCATAATCTCTCTGAAGCGAACACTGTGCTGTCACATAAAGGGCACATTGTTTTTTCGTCCACCAGTGACATCTTGCAGACGGGACAAGTCATCAGTTCCGCGTTGATAACAGCGTTGCAATAGCCGCATCTGACATCCGAAGGGGCGAACTCAACACCGCATGTGTTACATCTCTCCTCGTAAATGGATACGATATCCCCGCAAACAGGGCATATGGACTCTTCGCCTATATGCCCCTCGATACCGATCTTTTCTTCCAGCCATCTGTCTATCTCCAGTGCCGTTTCCATATCGGGACTTATATCGAATTCGTCGATCTCATCCATGGTTTGAAGGATATCCTCGAGCTCAGATGATATATCCTTCACTCCGTATGGGAATTCCATGGATAGGTCCTCATAAACGCTTTCATCCGTGTCATCTGTCAGGTCTTCAAGGTCCTCATAAACGCTTTCATCCGTGTCATCTGTCAGGTCTTCAAGGTCCTCATAAACGCTTTTGTCCGTGTCATCTGTCAGATAATCGGAGTCGTCATCCTCTTCATAACTTATCTCATCCTCGGTGTCGGATACCTCTAAACGCTTTTCCAAGTCAGTCAAAGCTTCGAGCATATCTTCATCGGTAACATCATCCTCCGATATCTCATCCGGCTCGAGTTCGTCTACCGTATCAGAGACTGTATCTTCGGCTTGCTCCTGTTTGTAGATTATTTCCCTGGCACCGTCGAGTATGGTCTTTGCCGTGGTAAACCCAAGCTGAGGTATCTCCGCAAGACCGCTTAAACCCCTATCCACGATATCTTTCGCCGATGTTATACCGGCTTCGAAAAGCATCTCCGCCCTTCGATCACCAACTCCTGGTATGTCCGAGAGTTTCCTTATTGTGTTCTCTTTGTCTGCCATAGTTCAACACTTACCTTTTACCTTCTCGGCCCACCGTATCAACTCCTCCGTCGACGAGTCCGTCAGGGACGGTTTTTGATCATGTGTTGGCCATGTTATTATAACATATGCGAGTACAATCAGAGTGATTATCAATATGAGGGTGATGATTATCCCTATGGTACTTTCAAACATGAACTTCCTTAGTGAAAGTACATCTTCGCCGTCAACGTTTATGGTGTACTGCTCTATTGTGCTCATCTGCATGTGGGGGTCGGTTACTTTCACGGTCAGCGTATGCTTTCCCGGTAGAGGTGGAGCTGTAATATCAAAGGTAAAACTTCCGTTCTCATCCGTGAGCGAAGACCATTTCATATCCTCGTGACCGATTATATATAGGTCCACCAAAACGTCTGAGACTTGGATATCCGCTCCCTGGTAAAATACATGTCCGGTTACGGTAAAGCTCTCGTTGCCGTTGAAGATTCTGTCGGGTATGTCCAATACAACATTCAAGCTGTAGGGAAAATGCTGTTCGAATTTGAGTACAGCATCGCGATTCCCGTTCAGGGCTATCATGGTGTCACGGCTTTCGTATACGCCGGCACCCACCGTCTTGGTTGCCCTGAGAAGATAGTTGCCTAGGAATTTGGTACTTTCCGAAGTAATTAGTTCACCTAAAAGCGGTAGGGTACCTCTACCAACCGGAACTGACATCTGCTCTACCAGTTCTAGTTCTTCACCCGTTATCCGGTAAATGCTGAGATTGGTGTCCGGTACCAGCATGTTCATGGTGTTTATTATGCGAAACGACAGGTGCCAGGAACGATATACGAACAGATCACCGTCGGGTATTATGGAAGGAGATGTGACATTTTGCAATGATACCTCTTCACCGTCGCTAAACAGTAACAAGGGGGTGTTGAAATTACTGTCATCTATAACCATGGACGGGGACTCCATCCTTATATCCGTATGGAGATCGAAGGATACTCCTCGTAGATGGATACTGTCCGCCGAGATACATGACTTCTTCCCGTAGACGGAAGAATCGTCCATATGTAAAGATCCACCATGGAAGTATAGCATGTTAGCTTTCAACACACCGGAAGTTACCTCCATGGTTGCTGAATCCATGACAGCTATGATGTTCGCTTCTAGGGTACCACCGTCTATAACCAGCCTGCTGGAGTCGTGAAGATATATATTAGGTGACCTGTCTCCCGTGAGCAGGGCGTTTTTTCCTATTGTTAGGTGGGCACCGTCCCGAAGTTCTATCCTGTGATTCCTTTCACCCTGAAGCAACTTGAAGTCACTCTCTTGCGAAATGGTCAATCTGCCGCTCTCTGTGATGAATAGATTGCCTTCGTGTATGTAGGTGGGAATACCGGCTCCCGGGTATGTCGTGACCAAGAAATGGTTATTCCCGGATATTATCAGGTCAGTCTCACCGGTATGGTAATAGGCCGTGGCTGGTAATACACGAGGAAAACTGAGTTCCAGTCTTGTGTAAAGTTCCAGTGAGGATAGCTGGGCCGAGGTATATTCTTCTATGGGTTTGAGTGAAAGTGATCCGGTGGCCGTGGACTCCATGTGATGGCATTCGAATATATAGTTACCTAGATACACGGTACCATCCGAACGTATACTTTCGGAATGTAAGTAACCTTCCCATTCGCCTTCGTTGTCGGTGAACAATTGCATACCGATACCGGGGACATTGAACTGTGATGCCCGTATGGTGGCACCGGAAATCGGGACACCCGCGATATCCCGTAGGATGATATTCACCTTTGAGTACACTTCAACAACCGCTCCCGGTAGCGTGTTGATCCTCCGAGCGGCACTACCTTTCATCTTGATAACGCTGTCATCGTGGAAAAATACAGGGGTGTTGAAAATACTGTCCTCGATCACACAATCCTGACTGGTGATTGTCAACGAAACACCCATAACGGTACAATCCTTGAACACAATTGAACCCCCCTGGATGTTAATCTCTTCAATCTTTATCACGCTGTTCTCCATCCGGATCGTATCCGGTGTTCCAATTAATTTGCCGGGTATGTCAACATTGGATCTCTCAAATATGATAACTGATCCCGAACCGATACCTATATCAAGAGGTCTCCTCGACTTAAGGGTCGAGTTGACGAGGTGCAATGTCGCTCCTTGCTCCAGTGATATCCCGAACTGCCGATCGTGATCCTGGTATATGGTGAAAGTGGTATCAACGATCTCGAGTGTTCCTCCGGATGTGACCAGTATGTTGCCTTTAAGGTTGAAATCGGGTCCGGTGATCAATATGCCATCGGATGGTACTACCAGGTCCGAGGGCAGGTTTTGCCCATGGCCAATTGCAGTGATAAAATGAATCGAAATAAGAGAAAGTGCTATGAGCAAGACAATGATACCATCACGCTTCAAAGTCGTTGTGATGTCCTTTACATACCTCTCTACGCGCTTCATGGGTTTTTTTACTCCACTACAACTTAAATTCTTACGGGTTATGTTTGGGGTCCCTTGGATTTAATTCATCTTTTTGAATGTTCTTATGTACGAACACTTACTTAAGTGTTACCGTTGAAAATCCATATATCTTCTTCTGGTTATAGTGGAAGACATAACTAAATTGATTAAAAGTTGTGTCCTCGACTATAACCATGTTAACACATACAAAAAGATATTATTAATGCGGTACTATTGAATTATTATTTGTCGTTTATGAAGCTATCTGTGTATGGTGTGCAATCCGTAGAACGTTATGTATCTAGAACAGGTATGTAAAATTTCATAGGGACGAAATATCCAAGTACTACCTGTTTTATGGTTGATAAGGTGTAACCCATGAATCCCCAATA
The DNA here is from genome assembly GCA_019594055.1 of Candidatus Haladaptatiplasma halalkaliphilum. Classification (GTDB taxonomy): domain Archaea; phylum Thermoplasmatota; class Thermoplasmata; order Halarchaeoplasmatales; family Halarchaeoplasmataceae; genus Haladaptatiplasma; species Haladaptatiplasma halalkaliphilum. The sequence continues at coordinate 17,995 of JAFDTY010000030.1, forward strand.
TTCCCCCTGTCCCCACTGCGGTGCATCGGTGTGGGATAGTCAAGCCCAATGTAACTCGTGTCATAAATATATCGAAAGATGCAACGTGTGCAAGTCACCGGTATACCAGGGACGCGAGGTTTGTACGAGATGCGGTAACTATGTTGCCAAGGAGCCAAAGCTGATCGTCAAGACCGTTGTTCTCGGAGAAAACGTCGCAGGTAGAGAGATGGCACTCAAGATATCCATGAAGAACATAGGTAACCTCAAGACCACCGCACGTTACGGATTTCAACTTCCCGAAGAGCTGGAGGCGCCGGAGGTAAAATGCGAGGACGTGGACATGGAGCCGGGCCAGACGATCGATAGGGAATACCACTTCGTGGCCGGTAAGCCAGGAAAGTACGAACTGCCCGCCTTCGATGTGGTATTCACGAAAGGGGACGGAAAGGAGTCCGTGACAAAGCACCCACCGTTAACGCTACACATCGAAGGGCTGCCAAAGCTGATCACCACGGTAAAACTTAACGCTCCTGAATTCACCCTGGGCGAAGAGGTTCTGTTGTTCGTCAAGATCGCCAACAAGGGCAGTGCCTTTGCCAGGAACATAAGACTCCAGGTCTTCACACCCCCCTCGTTAACGGTGATGGATACCAAGGGCTTCCTGGCCATCCTGGGCGTCAACGAGGAGAGGACCGCCCTGGTAAGACTTTTCCCGAACTTTGACGGGAAACATCAGGTAGAACTCAAGTTACACTATGAAACACCATCCACACAAAGGGGAGGCCCCCCCAACCAGTTGATGGATGCGGGCACGGTTGACATCGAAGTAAGGTCGGGTCTATCCGACTGAGTGACTCCTTCCCCGGACAGCGACGGATACTCTCTTAACCGCCATCACGAGTATGAAAACGATCCCCGCAAGTATCACGATGGTGGGTCCCGGGGGTAGGTCCCAGACGGTGGATACGTAGAGTCCCGTGACGATGAAGGCCAGGGAGAGTATGGAAGAGAGCACCATCATCCTGGACATGTCGTGGGTGAACTCGCCGGATATGGAAGCCGGTATCGCCAGCATGGCTATCAGCAGTACTATACCCACGAGTTTGATCAGCACAACGATGGAGAGGGCCACCAGTACGAGCATGAATAGGTAGATAACAGTTGTTCTCACCCCCACCACCTTGGAGAACTCTTCATCGAAGCTGACGCCCTGTATACGGGGGTAGAGCATGATCACGGTACCCGTTATGACAACGGTGAGGAACGCCATGAGGTATATGTCTATCCTGCCGATCATGAGTATGTTACCGAAGAGTACGCTCGACATTGTGGGAAGGTATCCCGGTGTAATGCTCATGAAAAGTGCACCCAGGGCCATACCCAGGGCCCAAACTATGCCGATGGCGGTGTCCTCCCTCTGCATGGTCCTTTTACCCACCAGACCGACACCCAGGGCCGAGGCGACGGCGAACAGTGTTGCACCCCACAGGGGATTCCAGCCCAGATAATATCCCATGCCCACACCACCGAATGATGCATGGGACACACCGCCGCTGATGAAAACCAGCCGCTTGACCACCACGAAGGTGCCGATCATACCGAAGATCACGGATGCGAGTATGCCGGCAATGAACGCATTCCTCATGAATGAATAGGCCAGTATGGAGAGCATGCTAATCTTCCTCCCGGTGCATCCTGTGCTCGAATACCCTGTGGGGCAGCCCGTGGGCGATAAGGTCTATGGGGCACTGGTAGGCGGCCTCTATCATATCCGGTGACAGATCCCCGGTTCCATGATAGATGAAATGCTTGTTTAAGCAGGCGACCTTTTCCACGTAGGACGATATGACGCCTATGTCGTGGGATACCAGAACGATGGTTATACCTCGATCCTTCAGATCCGATAAGAGCGAATATATGTTTGTCTTCATCTTCTCGTCCACACTTGCCGTAGGCTCGTCCAGCAGCAGCAATCTCGGGTCGGTGGTGAGGGCACGGGCAATGAGGACCCTCTGCAACTGCCCTCCGGACAGTTTCGATATCTGCCGATCACGGTATTCCAGCATATCAACGCTTTTCAGGGCATCGAGGGCGAGTTCCCGGTCATTTTTTGTGTAGAACGGCCTGAACCCCAGGTTTCCCAGCCTGCCCATGAGTACCACGTCCCGGACCCTTATGGGAAATTTCTTGTCGAACTCGCTGTGCTGGGGTACGTAGCCCACCCTGTTATCCCTGTGCCCGGGAGGTTTACCGTTCACCAGTACTTTACCATGGTATTTGTCGACAAGGCCCAGGATCGCCTTCAGTAGTGTTGTTTTACCACCGCCGTTAGGCCCGATTACACCTAGAAAGTCACCCCGGTCCAGATGGAAACTCACGTCCTTGAGCACGATTTGCTCTCCGTATCTTACGGTTAACCTTTCAAGTTCAAGGGCTCTCGACATAGTTATTTTCAACCTTCTTGGAATGCAGATATTATCTTATTCGAGATATCTTCAAGGTTGTCCACATACCCTTGGGCGAGGGGATTGAGATGTATGACTTCTCCACCGATTTCATCCGCTATCGTCCGGGCGTTGCTCTGGTCGAATTGCGGGGACACGAACACTACCCGTATGCCTTCCTCCCTGGCCTGCTCGATCACGGCCATCAAACCGGAAGCCCCGGGTTCACGCCCTTCACGCTCCACTGCCACCTGAATCAATCCGTATTCGTGGGCGAAGTATCCCATGGACGGATGATAGATCAAAAACTTGCGACCTTTATAGGGGTGCAAAGCGGTCTCGATGGATAGGTGCAGGGAATCAAGTTCATGGAGGTATTCCTGGGCGTTATCCCTGTAATATTGTTCGTTATCCGGGTCAAGTTCCACCAGTGCCTCCAGCAGGTGGTCGACCATTATCCCCGCATTGACGGGTGAGAGCCATGTGTGGGGGTCGTCGCCTTCATGGTCATGGTCGTGGTCGTCATGGTGTCCGTGTTTGAAATCGTGTATAAGGTCTTCGATGGCCTCCAAAGCCTCTTCAGCGGTCATGTCCCCGTCCTCCCATTCATGCACGATGTGGTCTATATCGTCCACCAGATGGCTGTGGTGTTGAAAATCGTGTATAAGGTCTTCGATGGCCTCCATAGCCTCTTCAGCGGTCATGTCCCCATCTTCCCATTCATGTATGATATGTTCTATATCTTCTATAAGATGTTCCAATCCGTGGTCGCATTCGTGATGTTCGTGGTCGCATTCGTGATGTTCGTGGTCGCATTCGTGATGTTCGTGGTCACATTCGTGATGTTCGTGATCGCATTCGTGATGTTCGTGGT
>JAFDTY010000006.1 GCA_019594055.1 Candidatus Haladaptatiplasma halalkaliphilum
GCATCATCGGGCGAATGGAGTTCATACGTTCCCGGTAGAGCAGAACGGTACAATAACTTGCACTCGTGGAACCACCGCATGGGTATATGGATACGCATGACCACCGGCGATACGCTGACCATCACAGGTAGTGCACCGACGAGTACCGATATCACCCTGTATCCAGGCTGGACCATGGTCGGACTGCCCAGCTCGGCCAGTGGTAATCACGGCTTACCAGCGGAAGTGAACATTGTGGGCTACTTCGACGCATCAATGGAATACAACGTTGCGTACACCGACGATGTGGCCGCCTTCGTGTTCGAGCCGGGCAGAGGCTACTGGTTGCACAACCCAACGGATGTGGCAATAACATGGACGGTGGACTACTGACCACAAACCCCTTTTTTCTTTTCTTTTTTTTTAAAAAAATAACCGTAGACCGGCCGATCTATATTTTGTACATCACTTTTTAACTCATACGGGGTTAAACTTTAATACCCCCCTCATGATGGATGTGAAATAATATACATAGAAAAGGTGTGTGTAATGAAAGTATTCAGAGCAAAGGGGACCTTTAGAATGGGACGTGAATGGCAAAAGTTCACCAAGGAGATAATAGACGAAAGCGACGAAGGGGCCAGGGAAAAGGTGCTATCTATCCTCGGTTCCAAGCACAGGGTCATGAGGACCAACATAGATATAGATGAAATAACAGAGATATCGCCGGATGAGGCTGAGGACACAGTGATCAAGGGAATACTGGAAATGGAGGCGAATTGATATGGTGGACGAGAACGACATAAGAGAAAAACTGGGTAAACTGGAAGTCATCGGCAAGCAGCTCGAGGTGCTGGAAGAGCAGCTACTATACATAGAAGAGGTGGTAAATGAGCACAGTACAGCCGAGGAGACCATCAAGGGTTTCAAAGGTGAGAAGGAGGGGGCCGAGGTGCTCGTACCATTGGGTGCAAATACCCATATCTACTGCACGGTAGGTAGAAACGACAAGGTCCTCGTTGGCCTGGGTGCGGATATCTCGGCGGAGATGGGAACCGATGCGGCTGTCGACTTGATCGGTCGGAGGAAGACTGATATCCTTAACACTAAAACCGAGCTCGAAAATAAAGCGAATCAACTGGGGCTGGAGTATCAGAGACTTGAACAGGAATTACAAAGGGAATATCAGGAACTCCAGCTTGCTCAACAGGACTGAAACCGTTCAAAGAGGGGGTACCAGTGTTTGAGAAGCTGAAAACTAAATTGTCCGGTATCAGTCTTAGGAGTAAGAAGGAGATAGAGGTGTCTCCGAAAGAGGCCTTCGTGGACGGTTGGGGCTCTAAGATAAAGGAGAGCAAGCTGGATGAGATACTCTGGGAGTTGAAATTGGCATTGCTCGAGGCGGATGTTGCCCTACCGGTGGTGGAGGAGATCGAAGGCGAGGTAAAGGATAATCTACAGGGAAGGAAGATAAGCCGGAGTTACGATATAGAGCAGGTGATAGAGAGCAGCCTTAGAGAGGCGGTGAACAAGGCACTATCCATAGAAACCATCGACTTCGACCAGTTCGTCAAGGAGGGGGAAAAACCGGTGGCGATAATGTTCGTCGGAGTTAACGGAACGGGTAAAACCACCACCATAGCCAAGATCGGACATCGACTGCAAAAGAACGGGCATACCTGTGTGATCGCCGCCTCGGATACCTTCCGGGCAGGTGCATTGGAGCAGCTGGAAAAACACGCTACGAAATTGGGCGTAAAGCTGATCAAACACGCCAAGGGAAGCGACCCCGCAGCGGTGGGTTACGATGCCGTGGAGCATGCAACTGCAAGACACAAGGACGTGGTGCTCATAGACACCGCCGGCAGGATGCAGACGAACAAGAACCTGATGGACGAGATGGAGAAGATAAAGAGGGTGGTGGAGCCTGACATGATAATATTCGTTGGTGATGCCCTGGCGGGGGGCGATGTGATAGACCAGGCACGGAAGTTCGACCAGGCGGTGGGCATAGACTGTGTGGTGCTCACCAAGATAGACGCGGACGCAAAGGGCGGCAGTGCCCTGTCCATCGGCCATGCCGTGGGCAAACCGGTAATATTCGTGGGTACCGGCGAGAGGTACGATAACCTCGAGGTATTCGATCCAGATTGGATGACTCAACGGCTGTTCGGAGGCGAATGACCATGAGTTGGAGAAAGCACATACGCAAGGGAAAGGTTTTGGACTACCCCATATTTCAGCTTATGCTCACCTCCATAAAGAATAGCGAGGGCACCATAAGCGTCAAATCCAAACCCATCGAAGGGACCGAGGGGCCGGTGGATCCGTTGATCAGCATAGAGGGAACACCGGCAAACTATTCCATCAAGGTTATAGCCGAGAGGGAGTTGGTGCTCAACAATCTCACCGCCGCCATGTGCCGAAGCGGTATCGTTAAACCCTACGGTCTCGAGGATGTGGCCCTGGAGCTGACCAAGAACGAGGACCTAATACTCGGACTCGATACGAACGTTATCTACAACTGCATAATCACCGAGCATCTGCTGGGTGCCATGGACCTTGTGAACCCCTACTCATACTCCAAGATGCCCAACTGGATGCTGATAGTTATACCGGGAGTGGTGATGAAGGAGATAGAGAATGCGGCAAACCACAAGATAAAGGGCAGACTTACCCATATCGGTCGTTCCGGTTTCAGGGCGCTACAGGAGGTGATGGTATTGAAGGAGAGCAGGGGTACATCCAGCATCTCGGTACAGGTTGCGGGTAAGACCAACCCCCAGCAGCTAAGGTATTCCGACGAGGACGGCACCAAGCTCGAGAACGCGGATTCCCTGATAAGGGATCAGTTCAGAAGCTTTGTGAAGGAATTCGACATACGCAAGGGCGTCTTCTTCCTTACAATGGACAAGACGAATTCATCCCTGGGTAAGGCGGAGGGATTGAACGCGATCAGGGTAAAACATCCCAAGATGCTCAGGAACGGTTACGACCTCCGGCAGCCCAAGGGTGAGACCATACTGCTGTCAAGGATACTGTACGAACTGGCAGTTGAGTTCGGAGTTATCGAGATATCGTGGACGGAAAACGGAAGACTGCACTACATAGAACTCGATTCCTGCTGGCAGTGGAAGAACATGGGTCACTGGGAAAACTGGCAGCTACTATGCAGCGGCTACGATAACCAATTTTTTAAAAAGGTGAACGGCTTCGAGCCTTTACGTGTGGAAGAGATAAACACCGCATGGAACGAACTGAGAGATGCTATGATATGAACACTGATTTTTTACCTTTGTGACAAAAGTTATTTATAGTCACGAAAACGAGTATATACATTAGAACGGAAGAAATGATAGAGATGACGGAAACAAAGAGAATATATGGCGATGCGACACCCCTAACCATAGAGAAACTTGCCATGGCCATCAAGAACGGTATCGATGGTAGACGAATGGAGGATCAAGCGGCTAAGACCATGGCCGAACACGTACTTCACTTCTTCGGTTTTAGCGAAAGGATAATAGATAATGTGCTGGAACAGGAGGACAGGGACGTATTCTACATGCTGGAGGATGCGGGTTTGCTTTCCACCGAGAGAGAGGAAACCACCCTTTATGACGGCAGAGAATGGCGTATCCATTACTGGCTCTTCAACAAGGACAACATAAAGAATCTCATGGATATGGAACCCGTTTCCAAGGGTGATAATGTGGAAACTATCAGCGTCTATGATGAGATACCCGAAGGAGTATGGTCCTCGAGGATTGCCGTGGGCAAATGACGGGATAAAGGAATTTTGGTATATCAAAGGTTTAACTCCAATAGAGTTAATGGTTCGAAGGAAGTGGGCCCGCCGAAATTTGAATTCGGGTTCCGGCGTCCCGAACGCCGAAGGATGGACCAAGCTACCCCACGGGCCCCCGAGTGGTGAGGTGACAAACAAGAGGTTATAATAAAAGTTATCTGAGCGTGAACGATTTTTTTTACATGTACGGTGTTCGCCCCTTATTCTTGTTATAAAAAGACGGTCTTGAAAGGTCTACCGGATATCCGTGGGCAGGGGGGCAGACGAATGGCTAAGATGGTGGGGCTCCCTCGATCTGGACACCGACCCTGCCTTTTCCACCGACGGGGGTATAACATGGTCAACCTCGGCCACTGATATGATCTTCGGATACAGTACGTACACCAAGGATTGATACCTCTAAAACTATTTATCTTCCCTGTATCATCATACCTCATGAAAGGTGCGATACCCCCCGGATTATTTTGCATCGCGGGAGCGGTACTGATGGTACTATCGGTGGTTACCGGGGAGGCACATGTGGCCCTGTTCCTTTTCATACCCGTCATCTACGGAGGCGGGTTGATGCTGCTATCGGGCATACTCATGTTCTTCGTATCCTTCATGCTGTTTTTCTTCCAGGGGGTGTCTTCCAACGGCGGTGGAAAAGGTGATGTGAAAAGTACCTACGGAGGCGTCATCTTCATCGGCCCCATCCCGGTAGTTTTCGGTAAGGATGCCGGGATCACCCGTACCATGTTCTACATAGGCCTTGCCATAGCATCGGTACTTTTATTGCTATATATCCTTATCCTTCTTGCATGAAGAGATACATATCGGAAAATCTGAGGAAGATGGTCAGGATACCAAGTGTGAGTAATGGACCCATGGACGACATAGTCGACCTGACGGTCTCACTACTGGGAGACATGGGTTTGGATCACCGGCTCGTAACAGGTGACGAACATTCACCCGTTGTGATGGCTTCTTACGGCTGTGGCGGCGTGTGCTTTTCAGGTCATCTCGATGTTGTGCCTCCCGGAGACGGCTGGAGCAGGGAGCAGGGAGAAGTGGTGGGAAACAGGATGTACGGCAGGGGTACGTTGGACATGAAGGGACCCTGCATGGCCATGATAGCCACCGCCAAGGTATTGGTTGAACGGAGTATACCCTTCTCACTGGTTTTTACCACCGACGAGGAGGTTTCCATGAACGGTGCCCTGGCAGTGGCCCACGAGTCCGAGATAGTGGACGCACCGGCGGTGGTGATCTGCGAGCCCACCGGGATGCTGGTGGTGACACGGGAGAAGGGAGTGTTTCAGTTCAGGGTAAGGACAAAAGGGGTGAACGCCCATGCGAGCATGCCCGAGAAGGGAGAGAACGCGATAATCAAGATGCTGCCCCTGCTCCATGAGTTGAACACCAATAACAACATACCCGCGGGTACGGAGGAGATATCGTGTTGTGTGGATGTTATCCGAGGTGGTAGTGCCACCAATGTGATACCGAACGAATGCACGGCGGAGATCGACGTAAGATTCCCCCATACCTTTGACCGTGAGAGCATACACGAACATCTTTTAGGATCTGTGGATGCCCCCTTCGAATTCGAGTTGATACAGTACCTGGACCCGGTAAAGGTGGATGACGACGCCCGGTGTGTCCGTAAGATGCTGGAGATCGCCGGGACGGACCTGTGGGCGGTACCTTACGGTACCGAGATGGTCAGGTTCGCCAGGACAAATCCCAACACCTTTATCTTAGGCCCCGGCCAGGTGGATTTGGCACACAAGCCGGACGAATGGATAGACCTGGACCAGCTGGTCAAAGCCGTTGATGTGTACTGCGAATATGCGGAAACGATGTACCCGTGACACTCACGGTCTGTACCGGTTAGGCGTTCTCGGGAAGGGGATGGAATCCCGTATATGTTCCAGGCTGCAGAGCCATGTTACCAATCGTTCCACCCCGAGTCCGAAGCCCGAGTGGGGTACGCTGCCGTACCTTCTAGTATCCAGGAACCAGCCGTATCTCGTGATGTCTTCGCCTTCACCCTGTAGGCGGCTCTCCATGGCACCGATGTCCGTCTCCCTCTGGGAGCCACCAATCAACTCCCCCACATGGGGTACCAAAAGGTCGAAGCCCAGTACCTTGCTCTCATCCTCCGGTGCTCTCTTCATGTAGAACGCCTTTATCTCTTGGGGATAATGGGTGACGAAGACGGGTTTGTCGTATATATCGGTGAGCTCACGCTCGTGGGGTGCGCCGAAGTCATCACCGTACTCTATATCCAGCCCCGCCTCGTTGAGTTTATGGATCGCCTCTTGGTAAGTGATCCTGTGGAAAGGAGATTTTACTCTCAAGAGGTAGTCCATATCGCCGCCCCTGAGCCTTTCCAGTTCTTCACGGTTATTTTCGAGTACCCTTTTAACCACGTTGCAGACCATCCCTTCCGCCAGCTCGACAAGTCCGTCGAACTCCAGCCACGGAGCTTCCGTTTCCGCATGCCAGTATTCCGTAAGATGTCTTGCTGTTCGGGACTTTTCCGCCCTGAAGCTGGGGGCCATGGTGTATATCTTGCCAAGGCTGAATATGGCGGCTTCGGCGTACAGCTGCCAGCTCTGGGCCAGGTAGACCTCATCGCCGAAATAATCCACCGGGAACAGGGTGGAGCCCCCCTCGCATGCCAGGGGCGTGAGTATGGGTGACTGGAACTCCTTGTAGCCGTTAGCTCTGAAATATTCGTGGATGGCTCCGAATACGGTTGAGCGGACGGTGAGTATGTCTCGCATGTAGGTGGACCTGAGCCACAGGTGTCTGTTATCCAGGAGGTGCTCAACGCTGTGGTCTTCCTGTATGGGGAACACTCCGGCTGCGTGTATCACGTTCACCCCCGAGGCCCGGACCTCGTATCCGCCGGGCGCTCGTCTGTCCTCGGCCACCTCGCCGCATACCTCCACTGATGACTCCAGCAGCAATGGTTTGATCTCTTCGTAATTTTCCACCGAATCGCTGGAGGCCATCACCTGCACCACCCCTGTGGGATCTCTTATATTGAGAAATACCATGCTGCCTATATTCCTCGTACGGTGTATCCAGCCCCGTATGCATACCTTTTCCCCTGTATGCTCTCCTTTCAATATCTCGTTCACGTCCGTATATTCTGCGTGCTTTTCGTGCATGGTATTCACTTGAGCCCGAAGTTCATGAGGTGGATAAAAGTGTTGCGGGATACGGAAATTTCCACTGGTGTTATTCATGACTCACGAAGGAAGTGATACACTCACTCGTGGTAAGTTATGGGCTACCGGAGCCTCTGTCGTCTTTTCGACAGGGCCGGACTGACCGCGGAATCAGTACCTTTGGTAATCACCATATACTTCATGTTCCCTGGTTCCTATATACATATCGCGTACGATAACCCGGCTATCCACCAGGATATCTCCGAAGCGAACACCCTTTAGGGCTACTAGTAAGGTTTCTAATATAAGTATGACAAAACCGAAGCATGGTATCTGCCATGCCCATCTTACTATATTCCTCAGGAATGACTGGATCAGGTTGATGTCTTTACCCCAGGCATCAATCACCTTGATATTCATGAATCTCTTTCCGATGGTAGCACCTTTACCGTAATTCGATTCCATCACGGTGAAGTAACATAGCACGAAGAGAAAAACGGCAGATGATATCATGAGTTGATGCCCAAAGTTTTGGTAGGAAACAAGGCCCATTGCAGTATCGAAGGGTAAGTTGGAAAGAAATACGAAGAGTATAACGAAGGCGATTACGCCCAATATGATAGTATCTATTAGATACGCAATTATCCTACGGAATACCGATGCCTCCTCGTATCCGTGGTCATCGTAACCTTTGTTGTGCCGCTCTTTTTGCTCCCACGGCGTGTTATACCTGTCTCTACCACCCAATTCTATATTACTCCAGTCTTCGTCGTCCGAATTCATATACTTATCAGCTCGTGTACGCTTTTTCCTTTTTTCGAGATATATCCGGATGATAAAACATTTTCCTTCGATGTAAGGGGTGTGGGTGAAAAGTTTAGTGAATGATCCGGTCCGTAACCTGATGAGATGCGATCACACCTTACCGGTAGGGGTATGATTGTGCTACCATCCCTTGGGCAGTTTACCGCTCTTTTCAAGGGCGGCCAGGAGGTCATCTCTCATGTTCGATGCGGCGGCCCTGGCGGCCTCCGCGAATCCCTCCGGTCCGTACTCATGCCTGTAAGCTTCCCTTTGGTATGCGAAGATTATCCCTCGGGACGAATTCACCACCGCACCCCGGCCTTGGGGATCGAAACAGGGCATTACGTCTTCAGCGGTACCGCCCTGGGCACCGTATCCCGGCACAAGGAATATGGTGTTGGGCATGAGTTCTCGTAGCCTTTCAGCCTCCCTGGGATAGGTGGCACCCACCACAGCACCTACGGACGAATACCCGTAAGTACCCATGAGCTCCTCACCCCATCCGTTAACCAGGCTTGCCACCAGCTCGTAAACCGGTATGCCATCAGTGGTCAATACATCCTGTATCTCCCCCGAAGACGGGTTGGACGTTTTCGTCAGCACGAAGATACCCCTGTGGTGTTCTTTGCATGCGTCCAGAAAAGGTTTTATCCCGTCGGTGCCGAGATAGGGGTTCACGGTGATAAAATCCGCTCCCATGGCGGTGACGGAAGTTTTATCGGCAGTCTCCACCGTGCCCAGATGTCCGTCGGCGTAGGCCTTGGCTGTGCTGCCGATGTCGTTCCTCTTGGCGTCCTCTATGACTACCAAACCCCGAGCCCTGGCGTAAGATATGGTACTCTCCATGGCCTTGACACCCCAGCTGCCGTACTGTTCGTAGAAAGCCATCTGGGGTTTCACCGCAGGTACCACATCCTTCACCGCATCGATGATGGCGTGATTGAACTTCACCAGGGCGTTATGGACTGTTTCGAAGGGCATATCGCCCTCCCGTGCGGCTTCCTCCTTGATGTGTTCGGGTATGAGCCCTATCCTGGGGTCCAATCCCACGACCGATGGGTTTTTCTTCTCTTCTATGGCGTCCAGTAACCTATCGGCAGCCTTGGTCATGATACGTAAACATCCCGGTATCTATTTTAAGGTTCTGCCACCCTTGACCTACTGTGTATCTGTGGTTGCCAGCATGGTGCATGCCCTGAAGACCTTGTAGTTGGTCTCGTAATCACCGGTATCTATGATGAATTCCTTTGGACCGGTCCTTTCCACGCTGGGCAGCAGTTCGAGATTGTCGAGTTTACCCGAATCTGTGAACCATGCATGTATAACATCATCTTCCGGTCGTATCACCTTACCTTTTCCCTCTTCGACCGCCTTTCTTACAACCGCCTTTATCTCGTCTCTCACCACTTTGGGATGCCGGCAGCGGGCACTGTACCTCCCGGTAGCGTACTTCGAGATCACATGTGGTATCTCAGGGTAGAGTTCTTTCGCTTCCTTAACGGCCTCCTGATCTCCCGATAAGAAAAAAACAGGGACGTCGTACTGCCCCGCCAGGTACGAGTTCAATGCGAACTCCCCGGCCATCTTATCACCCACGTGTACCCGATCCACAACCCTGCCCGAATAGGTGTGGGCGAGGGTGCCCAGGCTGTGGACTGACCCGTGGTACCCGATGTATCCCACGGCGGTGGTGTCCTTGCTCAGCCCCTCCATCATGGATTGTACCCTGGGGTAACCCAGGAATATCTCCACCCTCTCGTCCAGTTCTTCAATGCTGAGGTTACGCATGTTGCCGTGTCCGTCGGTAACGTGTACGGATCGGGCACCTCCGTCGAAGGCACCGGCCACGGCGGCGTTCACTTCCTTTGTCATCAATTCCCTGCTGGTATCGTATTCCTTTGATTCCATATCTGTTTGCTTTATGGAGACCACACCGGAGATACCTTCTATATCCACTGAGAATAGGTATGTCATGTTATCGAGAGGGGTATCTACCATGAGGTTGATAAATATTTTGAAGGTCTGCAGTTTCGTATCATTAAACGCGTAGGTATCTCGTCACAATCGTCTGTCGAAAATGTCACGGGATACAACAAATCGTGATTCGAAAGAGAAAAGGATAAATAGACAATCATACATTACGACTATCTCAGGTGATAACAATGTATATGGGTGGAACACCGATACTGATACTAAAAGAAGGAACTCGAAGAGAAAGAGGCAAAGAAGCGCAGTTGAGCAATATCAACGCTGCCAAGGCAATAGCGGATGCTGTAAGATCAACCCTGGGTCCCAAGGGGATGGACAAGATGCTGGTCGACAGTATGGGTAATGTGGTGATAACCAACGACGGCGTGACCATCCTCAAGGAGATGGATGTGGAGCACCCCGCGGCAAAGATGATTGTCGAAGTGGCCGAGAGCCAGGACGAAGAGTGTGGAGACGGGACCACATCTGCAGTGGTTCTTTCCGGAGAACTGCTAAAAAGGGCAGAGGAAATGATCGGGAAGCTCCATACTTCCACCATAGCCACAGGGTACATGCTGGCGGCCAGAAAGGCTGGAGAGGTGCTCAGGGAAAGGACCATCAATATCGATGTGGAAGATGAGGATATACTGATCCAGATAGCCTCGACAGCCATGACCGGGAAGACGGTGGCCAACCACAGCAAGAACCTTCAGAAGATGGCGGTGGACGCGGTAAGGAGCATCGCCGAGAAGGGAAAGAAAGGATACCAGGCCGACGTCAACAACATAAAGATAGTCAAGAAGGTAGGCGGGAAGATAGACGACTCGATACTGGTCAACGGCATGGTACTGGACAAGGAACGAAGTCACCCGGACATGCCGAAGGAAGTGGAGAAGGCGTCCATCGCACTCCTTGACACGGCCATAGAGATAAAGAAGACGGAAGCCAAGGCGTCCATCGGTATAAAATCGCCACAACAGATGAAGGCATTCCTGGACGAGGAAGAGCGGGCCATCAAGAGCATGGTGGAATCCGTGGAAAAGTCAGGTGCGACGGTGGTGTTCTGTCAGAAGAGCATAGACGACCTTGCACAGCACTACATGGCAAAGAAGGGTATCTACGCCATCGAGAGCGTGGGCAAATCGGACATGGAGAAGCTGGCGAAGTCCACCGGCGGTACGGTGGTAACCAACCTCAAAGACCTCACGTCGAAGGACCTGGGAAAGGCGGGTGTCGTGCGAGAGAGGTTCGTCGCCGGAGACAGGCTCACCTTTGTAGAGGATGTGACGGAAGGTAAGGCCGTCACCATACTTCTCCGTGGTGGTACGGAACATGTGGTCGACGAACTGGAAAGGGCATTGGAGGACGCCTTGAAGGTCGTTGCCCTCGCCATAGAAGACGGGGCCGTACTCCCGGGGGGTGGAGCCACGGAAATAGAGATGGCAAACGCCATCAGGGACTACGCCGAAACCCTCACCGGTAGGGAGCAGATAGCCGCACAGGCCTTTGCCGAGTCGCTGACCGTTATTCCAAGAACCCTCGCCACCAACGCGGGAATGGATGGGATCGATATACTGATGAAACTCACGGCGGCCCACGGGAAGAAGAACGGCAAGAACATGGGCATAAACGTTGAAACAGAGGAGATATGCGACATGGTCAAGGCCGGTGTGATAGAGCCCTTCCGTGTGAAGAACCAGGCCATCCAATCGGCAACGGAAGCTGCCAACATGATCCTCAGGATAGATGATGTGATCGCATCCAAGGGCTTCGGCGGCGGACGTGGCGGCGGTGACTTCGAGGACGACGACGATTACTGAAAAACAAAAAAAAGTGGAAGGTACATGGATCCCTTCAGGGGAATACATCCGGTATCCTTCCCTTAAATATTTCTTTTACTACTTTTTCTTGGTGGATTTCTTCTCTTTTTTCATCTTTTTACACCTTGTCACATAGGTATGGTAAGGTCAATACATGAAGGGGTATATCTTTTTTTTCTATATTTTTGGTGTTATCCCCCAAAAATTTTTATCCCCATGACACCTGTGGATGAACATGATAGATATCTTGGTGTTGGCCTCCGGAGGGGGTACGGATTTTCAGTCCATAGTGGATGCCATAGAGGCCGGAGACATCCTGGGACGGATATCCATGCTGTTGACCAACAATCCCCATGCATACTGTATTTCCAGGGCCAGGAAACATGACATACCTTACAGGATAGTGGATCACAGGGGAAAGGAAAGGGAGGAACACGAAGCCGAACTGATGGAAGTGATAGACCTGTCGGATCCGGACCTGATAGTTCTGGCGGGATACATGAGGATACTGACCGACGGTTTCGTCCATAGGTATTACGGGAGGATGATCAACATCCACCCCGCCTTGTTACCACTCTTCGGTGGACCCGGATACTACGGAGAACGGGTACACAAATCCGTCCTTGAATCGGGGATGAAGGTATCGGGCTGCTCGGTGCACTTCGTGACCAGCGATGTGGATATGGGGCCCATCATCAGCCAGAAATGTGTTCACGTGTTCGATGACGACACAGTTGAAAGCCTATCACAAAGGGTGCTCAAGGTGGAACATAAACTTCTCCCCGATGTGGTGGCAGCCTTTGCCAAGGGCCGTGTACACCTCGAGGATGGCAAGGCATGGATCGATTGAACTTCAAATTCAAGTCAACTGTTTTGCACCACGAGGAACCCCGTACTCCCGAAAAAGATAATAACGGATAGCCCTTACCCGTGAATGATGTTCACAGCAAACGGAGGAATAATCAGATGCCGGCACTCCAAGACACAAGGGTAAAGGAATTGAAAGAGATCGCACGAAGGGTCAGGATACACATAGTCAGGAGCACACACTCAGCGGGTTCGGGACATCCCGGGGGTTCGCTGTCAGCGACAGACATCCTCACGGCCCTTTATTTCCAGGTCATGAACCACCGACCGGACGAGCCCCATTGGGATAATCGTGACAGGCTGGTGCTGAGCAAGGGCCACTGTGCCCCGGCATTGTACGGTGTTCTCGCGGAAGCAGGTTATTTCCCCGTGGACGAACTCACGAGCCTGCGGCAATTGGGGTCGCGATTACAGGGTCATCCGGACATGAGAAAGACCCCGGGTGTGGACGTATCCACAGGCTCCCTGGGTCAGGGACTCTCCATCGCTTGCGGCATGGCTCTTGCGGCGAAACTGGATAGACGGTCTTATCGGGTCTTCACCATATGCGGCGACGGCGAGATGCAGTCCGGGCAGATATGGGAGGCGGCAATGTTCGCAAGTCATCAGAAGTTGGACAATCTGATAGTATTCGTTGACAGGAACAACCTGCAGATAGACGGCTCCACGGAAGATGTCGTCTCCGTGGAACCCCTGGTGTCCAAATGGAAGGCCTTCGGCTGGAACGTGAAGGAGATAGACGGGCACGATATGGAGGATATCGTACATTCGATAGATATGATGAAGGAGATCCACGGGGCACCTTCGGTGTTGATAGCCCATACCATAAAGGGAAAGGGAGTGCCCTTCATGGAAGGTTCTCTTGCATTCCACGGAAAGGCGGCCGACGACGAACAGCTGGGTGTCGCCCTCGAAGCCCTGGGTGGTGACAGCTGATGTGGGAGATGGCTGAACAGAGGGACGCCTACGGGAAGGTATTGGTAGAGTTGGGAAGACAGCGGGATGATATAGTGGTCCTGGGAGCGGACCTTTGCGGTTCATGCAAGATAAAGGACTTCGGGATGGAGTTCCCCGAGAGGTTTTTCAACGTGGGCATAGCGGAACAGAACCTCATGGGGATATCGGCGGGTTTGGCGGCCTCGGGCAAGACTGTTTTTGCCAGTACCTTCGCCGTCTTCGCCACCGGTAGAGCATACGACCAGATAAGACAGAGTATAGCATACCCAAAACTCAACGTGAAGATAGTGGCCACCCATGCGGGGATAACCGTGGGAGGCGACGGTGCATCACACCAGATGCTGGAGGATATAGCCCTTATGAGAGTGCTTCCCAATGTGAACATTGTGGCACCCGCAGATTACATCGAAACGGCCAAGGCCACCAGGGTGATCGCCGAAACCGAAGGGCCCATCTATGTGAGATTGGGGCGTTCCAACGTACCCACTATAACCCAGGAGGACGACCCCTTCGAGATGGGAGTTTCCACCATGCTTGTGGATGGTACCGATGTAACCCTTATAGGTACGGGGATAATGGTATCCCGATGTTTGAAAGCAGCGAAGATACTCGAGAAAAAACACGATATAGAAGCCCGTGTCATCAACATGAGCACCATAAAACCACTGGACGAGGAGGCCATAGTCAAGGCGGCGAAGGATACCGGCGGTGTGGTTACCGCGGAGGAACACGTGGTAAGCCAGGGTATGGGCAGCGGTATATCCCAGGTTCTATCCGAATCATATCACGTTCCCATGAAGAGAGTTGGTATACCCAATGTCTTCGGAGAGTCCGGAGGTAGTGAGGAGCTCATGGACAAGTACGGGCTTACCGCCGAGCATATAGTAGAGAGCGCCCACGATGTGATATCAAGAAGGTGAGATGATGAAAATATTTGTAGATACGGCAATGATAGACGAGATAAAGGAAGCGGAATCATGGGGTATACTCGACGGTGTGACCACCAATCCCTCACTGATAAAGAAAGCTGTGGATCGCCTGGACGGAGTAAGTCTTGAGGATTACATCCGGAAGATACTATGTACCACCCATGGGCCGGTCAGCCTTGAGGTGGCGGGTAGCACCTACGGAGACATGGTATCCGAAGCAAAGGAACTGTACAGAAAATTCAACCCGATAAATGACAATGTGGTGATCAAGATACCCGTGAACACCCACATGGAGGACGGGGACGATAACTTCGAAGGGATCAAGGCGATAAAAACCTTGAGTGAAACAGGAATACCCGTTAACTGCACCCTGGTCATGACCCCGAACCAGGCGTTGATAGCAGCCAAGGCCGGTGCGGCCTATGTGAGTCCTTTCCTGGGACGTATAGATGACCACCTCAGGACCAATCTGGGCTTGGTCGGGGGCAAGGACTATCCCAAGGACGCTCACTACCCCGACGAGATCGCGGAACGGGGGCGGGAATACAAGCTGATCGAACTCCTGGATGGCAAGGACCTGGGCCGGATAATGTACAGGGACGAAGATGTGATGAAGGTATTTGACTGGGGTAACGACGATGGCATATTTTCGGGAGTTGACCTTGTATGGTCCATAAAGGAGATATACGATAATTACGGCTTCGAAACCGAGATAATCGCCGCCAGCATACGCACTGCCAGACAGGTAAGGTTATGTGCTGAGATGGGTGTACATATAGCCACCATCCCATTCAGCGTGATAGAGGATATGATGACCCATCACAAGACGAGCCAAGGCATGAAGGCCTTCTGCAAGGATGTAGTACCCGAATACATGAACATCCTGAAGCCCTAGGGTTTCCAGACAGGGGCACCCAGTGGTAGAAGCGTTTTCTGTGTCATGTTGTTCAGGAGTACCGCCGCTGCACCGTAGAATGATAGTGCGGAAACAGCTACCAGGGATATCCCCACGGGGATCTCCGAGAAATCCGCCATTATATGCAGTACCAGGGTGATTATGGCTATGTCTATACCCAGAAGGATGGCGATAAAGGTCTTGTTTACCATCAATGAACCTGCGGTGAGTATCAGGCTGAAACCCAGATATCCGATAAGCCCCCAGGCGTAGTGGTTCACATCCACCTCCACCCAACCGAATACCCTGAATAACAATGTAAGGGATACCGCATACCACAGTAAAGAGTAGGTGGTGAATGCGGTGGCACCGAAAATATTGTTCCTTTTGAAGTCCATGATACCGGCTATGAGCTGTGCGGTGGCCCCCAGAAACAATGTCCATGGGATCATGAGTGACGGACTGGTGGCCGAGGTCAACCTGAGGTCGGTGGATGCCAGTACCAGGGCGGCAACTGCCAGACCGATAAGACCCAAACATGCGGGTTCAGCCACCGGGTGTGGAAGTTCCTTGACATTAACGTTCTTTGAATGAGTATCCTGTTCCATAAAGGCAGGTGTAGGGGTCACTTGTATTTATTTGTGGCGGTTTTCCCCCTGACTCCGCCCTGTCTCCTTGATTCCACCAGGGGGCAGTATCCCCTGTATCTCTGTAACGGGAACGTTGAAGTGGTCGGACATATCCCTTGCAAAATCGCCCGTGCTCTTTCTGCCGGGTACGAAGGTGACGCTTTTCACGTATTCACCTGCTTCCGAGGTAGAGCCCGGTGCGCACATCACCTTCTTTTCTTCATGATAGGTGATCTCCACCAGGGATGCCTTCATGGGAATGTCCTTGATGTAATTCCTCTTTCCACGGATAACAAAGGCTCCCGTGGGCAGGGACTCACCCGATTCCGCCGTTTTGCTCACCTGCTCGGGCAAGACCCAGTATGCGGTGCCCGAGGCGATACCACGTTTCCATTCCTTGGAATGCACCACCGCGAACTGGCAGGCCTCCTCCAGGGTTTTTTCGCCGATCTCTCCATCACCCTTTTTGACCACGACACTGGGCGCCCCGCCGGCGTCGGCATGGGCATACCTGTCGTGCTTTTCCAGGTACTTCTTCACCACCTCCTCGTTGGTCTTGGTATCCTTACCTGCCACAACAAGGTTACCCTCGGATGATACGAACCATTTGTACCTGTCGAACCAGAATTTTCTGGTCGGTTTCCTGCCTTCCTTTTTCTTCTCTAGCTTGAGGCCTTTCTCTATCTCCTTTTCCGTCCTTTTTATGGCCTCCAAAGCCCCCTCTTTCTTCTTTCTGCTCTTCTTGGCCGTCTGATAGTACTTCTGGGCATTTTCGTTGACGTCCTTCCTGAAATCCAGCCTTGCGATGGCTGAAACCTCGTGGCCGTCATCCAGGCCATCGAGTCTCAGACACACATACTCCTCTAGATCGTTTATCTCGAGAACATGTTCATCCTCTTTCAATTCATTGAATACCTCTTCCCTGGTACCTTCCTCCCTGGCCCTCATTATTGCCTCGAGTACCTGCTGACACAATGAATAATTCAGATAGACCAGCTCCGCGATCATCATGCTCTCCCTCACCTTATTTTCCATGTCCTCCACGGATTGTTTTTGGCTGGACAATCTCCTTTCTATCTTTGACGGCGATTTTTTACGTGTGTCGTCGGGTTCCTCCATGAAGGCCGTATCCAGGGCTTCATTGTAGGTCCGTGATGCCTCGAAATCATTTTTACCGTGGATTAGCAAGGGAAAGGGGGTCCCATCGACAACGGAGCCCTCGACGAGTACTACCCCTGGTTCAAGGGGAACGGTGTACAGTTTGTCCTTCAGTACTTGTAACTCCCGGTGGATATCATCCGCCAAATGCACGAATTCCCTAAGGCCCTTGTCCACGGCCATACGGGCGCAGAGTTCTTCGGCATACTTGCCCCCCAGGTTGAACTCCACCGCCAGGGTTCTTACGAGGTCCACTTGGGAACCCTCCAATATGTCTCGGATGTTGTTCTCATCCAACTCCAAGGGGATCCTTCTTGACGGGGGGTAAAGATAGGTTTCGCCCTCCTTCAAGGTGCGATGCCTCCATGTCTCCGACCTCATGGGAAGTATTATGTTATGGGGGCCGGTGAGTACGAGATTACCCTTTCCGAAAACCTCGAAGATGAGTTTAAGGGGTTGTCTTCCCTGGAGCTCCATCACCACCACCCTGTCGAACTCGTGCTGTTTCACCCCGGTGATCCTGGCGTTTCCCAGGTATTTTCGGAGCAGCATTACGTAGTGACTCGGCACCACGGGAGTCTCGATGTCCCTATCCGTTAGGAACAGTGCTTTGCCCAGCTTGAACCACAATAATTTTTTACCTAGTTTGGGAACGTGCAACCTGAAAAGGATCTCGTCCTCTGCGAGCTGATAGACCTTTTGAATGTATCCGCCAACTACCTCGTGGAACTCCCTTAGTGCCCCGGCGATCTCCACGGATTCCATCTGCTCTTTCATGGATATACGGACGCACGGGATAACATTAAAACTTTTCCGAATGGTGCGGGGTGAGGGGAAAATATTATATCCGTTCCGTACCTTTACCATCCGGGAGATCAATATGCGAATAAGATGGCACGGACATGCGTGTTTCGAGATAGAAAACGAAAAAATCCTGGTAACGGACCCCCATGACGGGAAGAGCATAGGAATAAAGGCACCCTTTGTAGAGGGAGATATAATCCTCGTAAGTCATGACCATTTTGACCACAACGCGGTACGATTGGTCAAAAAATCCGACAGCAAGGTGGTAAGAGAGCCCGGTACCCGTACCCTCCATAAGGTAAAGATAAAGGGTTTTCCCTCTTACCATGACCAGAACCAGGGGAGCAAGCGTGGAAGCAATATCATCTACCGTTTCGATGATGAGGGCATCACGTTCTGTCACCTGGGAGACCTCGGTCACATGCCGGATGACAGATTGATAGATAAACTGCGACCTGTTGATTTTCTTTTCATACCCGTGGGCGGAACCTTTACCATAGGACCCGAGGAGGCCAAGGAGCTGGTGGACAAGATAAAACCGAGCATAGCCGTCCCCATGCACTACAAGGTCGGAGGCCTTTCACTGGACATAAAGGGAGTAAATTCCTTCCTATCACTTTATCCGGAGGAAAAGATACACAAGGTGGGTGTGGAACTAGACTTCCTCCGATCGGACCTTCCGGACGAAACGGAGGTATGGGTCTTCTCACTCTAGGTAACCCAGACCCTCTTCTATACGACCCAGCTCTATGGGTGTGGTCGTGTCGCCTATCACCGCACCCTTTGTGTTTGCGATCATGCACGTACCCACCCATCCCGAGCCGTGGTTGGCAGTGGTTTTCCTCACGGGAACCTTGAACAATCCCTCCATCAACTCGGTCTCCTCCCGGGTGACATGGGGATGACAGAGTAATCCCTTGTTGGTCACCACCGCCTGGGAACCCACCATGCCTATACCTGCTATGGTTCCCCTCGCCACCTCAACGTCCAGCACCTCGACTATCCCTTTTTCGGTGGCCTTGCTCAGTATTGGGCTTAAAAGAGCGCCGTGATCGTTGACCAGTATGTTGTTGCCCAGTGCGTTGTGCCTCTCTTGCACAATTGTAACGTCCACGTGTTCTAGGAGAGTGTCCATCTCACGAGAGCTTATGATATCCGAGACCATCAAGCCCCTTGAATTTGCACAGATCAGCGCGCCGATGAGGCGAGTACCACCCACGGTGGTGGTCACCACAGGTGTTTCCATGGCCTCTGAAAAGGTCTTCTCGTCCGTCATGGGTGGGACCACCGTCAACTCCTCGCATCCCACGGAAAAAATGCCTATGTAAGGCTGCGAGTTCACAGCACATTTCTTGAGCATGCGTAACTACTCTCTCGGTACGGATACTTCGACGATGCCGTCTTCGAACTTTATTATCTTTACCCTTATCTTGGATGGAGGTTTCTGTATGCCCCTTTTCCAAACCGCCTCGTTGGTGGTATTGTCTATCCATACATCCTCCAGCGGTACCTTCATGTGCCTGGAAACGTGTTCCCTTATCTCTTTCATCGCGATGGACGCCCTCTTGCTGACAGGGTCATTGCGTGCCCGTCTCAAGGGTATGTTCAGTATCTTTTCTTCCTGTTCCGCCATTTACTCACCCTTTATCAACCATATCACTCGTCCAGATTGCTCCTGCGCCAGTTCCTTCTCTTGGGATGGGATGTGAAGCGCCTGTTGGTTTTCTGCATCACCCATGCTGGAACCCTTTTGTTCTGCTTCGCCTTTTTCAGCAGTCTTCGTTTCTTGGGACCTGGTTTGTTACTTGACATTTATTCATCTCCTTTCGATCTTGATTTCCTTTTTCCTGTGGGTTATGTTTTTCAGCAGTTTTTTCAAGGTGGCGTCGTCCACCTTATCTCGGATGGCGCCTCTCTGGGCAAGCATGACTATCTGCTGCTCTATACCTTCTGCCACATCGGGGCGGGCCATTTTGACCCTGGCCAGGCGTTCCCGGGCTTCCTGGGTCATCACGGTTCGGAGAACCGCCTTCATCTGGGCCTCTATCTCTTCGCCGGCTTCGTCCTGGCCCTCTTCGTATTCCATCTGTTTCCTGAGCTGTTCAAGTTTTCTTCTCTTGATTTCCTCAAGTTCATCTTCCATAATACCCAACCTTTCAGAGGTATTTGGAGCGTTCAGGATCCTCTTTCGCCATCTCCTTCAATATCTCGTAAGCGGTATTGTCCAAAAGGGATTGTCCCTCGGGTGAGATGACCCTGCCCTTCTCGGTCTTCCTGACGAGACCGGCGCTCTCCAGCTGTTGAAGTGCCTTTCTGGTTATAGCGCCGGAACCTTTTGCTGCGCGGGATGGTTTCGCACCCCTGTCCTGCTTGCCGCCGTACTTTCCCCGGATATGAGATATACCGATGGGGCCGTTCAAATAGACCGTCCTGAGTATCGCCGATACACGGTTATACCACCAATCCGTCTGTATGGGACCCTTCTCCTTGTGGATGCCTGTCTTGACGTAGGGTGCCCACTGAGGCGGTTCGATCTCGTTTCTTTCCTTAAGGATGCTGCTCACATTTTTTATGAGCTTTTCGGGAGGTACATCATACGCAGTTACCATGTCTTACAACGCTCCAGTGCGATAGTATACCGCAGTTATTTATATGATGTAATTAAAGGTTTCCCTGATTTGAGCGTGTAAAATCCACGGATCCTTTTATTATCGGATCAAAACTACGAAGGACACCGGTGACCTAAAAACCATGGAAAATAGTTTTTACAAGCTACCGTATTTACCGCTCATGCCCATGGGCTTCGTAGCGGCCGTAGTTGCCTACATACCGGCATTGATAGCCAATTCCCTGGCGGTAGTCTTCGGCGGAAGATGCATAATAGACGGAGGCAGAGAGCTGGCCGGCAGGAGGATACTGGGGGATGGGAAAACATGGAGCGGACTAGTGGGCGGCACCTTATCCGCCGCCCTGGTGGGGATCGTCCTTGCCCTGCTTTTCAACCCCTATCTCCACATGTACCCTTTTCCTTTGCCCGGTATATACATCATCGTTACCATGGCCTTCGGTTCCCTCCTGGGTGACCTCTTCGGCAGCTTCGTTAAAAGACGCATGGGTCGGGAACGAGGAGCGAAGACACCCGTTCTGGACCAATACGATTTCGCCCTGGGTTCTTTCCTGCTCACCTACATACTGTTCCCCGGATGGACCAGGACGATCTACATGGCGAACGGCGGATGGATAGCTTTAATATCCATTATCCTCTTGATACCCCTGTTACACAGAGGTGTTAATATACTCGGTTACAGGCTCGGGCAAAAAAAAGAACCATGGTGACCAAATGAAACTGAAAGGTATGTTGGAAGAATGCGGTGCGGTAAAATACGGAGATTTTACCTTGACCTCCGGAAAGAAGAGCGATTACTACGTGGATATAAAGCTGGCGAGTACAAAGCCCTGGATCTTGAAGGAGATCGCAGGGGCCATGCACCCCCATGTGGACGGCGGTGTCATCGCCGGGATGGAACTGGGCGCGGTACCCATAGCCACAGCCCTTGCACTGGAGACGGGCCTGCCCTTCGTGATAATCCGTAAGGAGAAGAAAGGGCACGGTACAAAGGGTCGGATAGAGGGGGAATTGGAACAGGACTGTACCGTCACCGTTGTGGAAGATGTCATCACCACCGGCCTGTCATCCGTTGAGACCGTACGGGTTATACGGGAGCAGGGCGCCAGGATAAACAGGGTACTGGTGGTTGTGGACAGGCAGGAGGGCGGCCGGGAGGCCCTCGAGGACGCCGGGGTGGAGCTCATCTCACTCTTGAAGGGAGATGAGTTAAAGAGGTAAGTCTACCTGCATACTTTATCTCGGGTGACGTCCCTAACCATCCTTATACCGTCCTCCCCGTCGTTGTAGAAATTGCGGATCATACCCGCCGTTCTGAAGCCTTTTTTACGGTAAAATCCGATGGCATTCAAATTCGAGGGACGGACCTCCAGCAGTACCTTACGGGCACCCCTTGATGATAGAACGGAAACGAAGTTGTCGAGGAGTGCGCTGCCTATACCCATATATCTGTAATCGTTGTGCACCGCAAGCATGAGGATCCTCGACAGACCGTTTGCCTCCGTCAATCCGTTTATGAACCCCACCACCATGTTATCCTCCACGGCCACGAGAAATAACCCGTTCCATGATTCGTAGATGGAATAAAACAGTGCGGTATCGTAATCCTCCTTCAAGGAAGAATCTGAGATACGGCTCACCTGTTCCGTATCGCTAACCCTGAAGGGACGGATCATCGGCATGTTTATACATATAAATCAAGTATAAGAAATACCTTACCCCCGAAGTATGTACCAGATTTGGACAAGGCGTTCAAAAGATAGTGAGATTACAATTTTCACAAAAAATGAAAATCTACCCGGGTTACTATACGCCACTGCAGATTCAATATGAGATGATCAAATCACACTAAAAACTTAACCCAATCGAGGAAACCAAAGCCTTTTATATGAGTTGGGTTCTAATCCGCTTCCCCTCGACCAAATTTGGATCAAGGGTATTAAAAAAGGTTTAAATACACCATGTACCGTTGTATTATATTACATGGTGAAACATGCACCCGGCGACACGAGATATGGTTGTCGGGGAAGGGTATAGGACCACCCAGGTCCGATGATTACCGATCATACGCAGACCTGGATGTGTACCAGTCCAAGAATTATATGCTGTAGTCACTCCGCCACCTGATGGATGGCTGGGCTCGGGCGCCGACGAAGGTCGTGCCAAGCAGCGATATGCGTGGGGTAGGCGCAAGGAACCTTAGATCCCACGATGACCTAATGGGACTTCCCCATAGAATCCGTAAGGATAGGAAACTTCCCGAATTGAAACATCTTAGTAGGGAAAGGAAGAGAAATCAATAGAGATGCCGTTAGTAAAGTCGATCGAACACGGTGTAGAGCAAACCGAATCCCCCCAGAAATGGAAGGGAGATGTGGTGTTTTGGACCTCGGTACATCTTAACCACCCAATCCGAAATCTTCTGGAACGTAGTGCCATAGGGGGTGATAGCCCCGTAGGAGATAGGTGGAAAGATGATTCGAGGTATCCTGAGTAGCGTGCGTTGGATACCGCGCGTGAATTTGGGAGGCATAAACTTCCAACTCTAAATACGTCCCGAGACCGATAGCAAACTAGTATCGTGAGTGAAAGCTGAAAAGCACCCCTGCCGGGAGGTGAAAAGAACCTGAAATTAGGTGGCTACAGACTGATAGGGCACGAAAGGAACGAAACTCCGTAGCTGGAGTGGACCGGTGTTCTATCGTACGTTTCGAAAAACGGGCCAGAGAGTTCCAGTCAATGGCGAGGTTAAGTCTGACAAGGACGTAGCCTTAGGGAAACCAACAAGTTCGCATTCTTCGGAAGAGGAACGAGGTGTGCTCGCCTGAAGTCATTGGTTGGATACCCGAAGCCGGTCGATCTATGCGTGGGCAGGGTGAAGCCTCTCGAAAGGGAGGTGGAGGCCCGCACGGGTGGTGAGTTACAAATCCCTCCGATGACCTGCGTATAGGGGTGAAAGGCCAATCGAGACCGGCAATAGCTGGTTCCTTCCGAAACTACTCGCAGGTAGGCCTTGGCAGAGATTGATATTAGGGTAGAGCACTGATTGGGTATTTTGGGGGTGAAAGCCCTCGGTATCCTGTCAAACTCCGAATCTAATACCGTCGTAGAAGCCAGGAGTGAGGTCATCGGGGTAAGCCTGATGTCCGAAAGGGTAAGAACCCAGCCCAGGGTTAAGGTCCCTAAGTGCCGACTGAGTGTTACTTGAAGGGAGTCCTCAGTCTAAAACAACTGGAAGGTGGGCTTAGAAGCAGCCACCCTTTAAAGAGTTCGTAACAGATCACCAGTCGAGATTGCGGGCCCCGAAAATGGACGGGGCTAAGTCGGCCACCGATACCTTGGAGTGCCGAAAGGTAATCTAGTAGGAAGGCGTCGTGCGTGGGCAGAAGCCCGGCCGTGAGGTCGGGTGGACCGCGTTCGAACGAGAATTCTGGTATGAGTAGCAGCAAAGAACGGTGAGAATCCGTTCCGCCGAAAGGGCTAGGGTTCCTCGACAATGTTCGTCAGTCGAGGGTTAGTCGGTCCTAAGGCGTCCCTTAACCGAGGACGTCGAAAGGGAAACAGGTTAATATTCCTGTACCTCCGATACCTTTGTCCAACGTGTGACACATCGGGATAGTTCGAGCAGGTGCACCAGCCTGTCGAAGCGTAGAATACCGGGGAGAACCGTAATGGTGAGAACCGGTGGAATGCGTGATAGGGCGGACGTAGTCCGCTTCGGATGATTCCTGGTGTCAGTGAAAAGCATGTTGGTTACAGTATTGGAGTCCGTACCGAGAACTGACACAGGTGCCCCTGCCTTAGCAAGGCTAGGCGTGTCGGAGTAATTCGGGCGAGGGAACTCGGCAAAATAGCCCTGTACCTTTGGTAGAAGGGGTGCCAGTCATGAGAATGGCTGGTTGCAATAACAAGGGATCCCCGACTGTTTAATAAAAACATAGATGGCAGCTAGTCCGAAAGGATGTGTATTGCCGTTGAGTTCTGCCCAGTGTCGGTATCTTAAACTCCTTTTCAAGGGAGCGAAGGACCGATAAACGGCGGGAGTAACTATGACTCTCTTAAGGTAGCGTAATACCTTGCCGCTTAATTGGCGGCTTGCATGAAGGATTAACGAGGGATCTACTGTCCCCGCCCGAAATCCGGTGAAAATGACTTACTGGCGCACAGTCCAGTACATCTTACTTGAAAGCGAAGACCCCGTGGAGCTTGACTGCAATCTGTCGTTGGGGTACGATTTCATTTGTGCAGAGTAGGTAGGAGACGTTACACAGGTGCACGCGCCAGCGTGTCGCCGAGTCAACGATGAAACACTACCCTTTTGAAGTTGTGTCCCTAACCGCTTAGGTGGAACATCGATAGACGGGCAGTTTGGGTGGGGCGCCACACCCTCGAAAAAATAACAAGGGCGTCCAAAGGTCAGCTCAGGTGGGTCAGAAATCCACCGTAGAATACAATGGTAAAAGCTGGCTTGACTTGGTTTGGCAAAATAACAGACCAAGATACGAAAGTAAGGCATAGCGAACCCCTGAGGCCTACTTATGGGGCCCAGGGATAACAGAAAAGTTACCCCGGGGATAACTGAGTTGTCTCCTGCAAGAGTCCATATCGACCAGGAGGCTTGCTACTTCGATGTCGGCTCCCTCTATCCTGCCGGTGCAGCAGCTGGCAAGGGTGGGGTTGTTCGCCCATTAAAAGGGGTCGTGAGCTGGGTTTAGACCGTCGTGAGCCAGGTTTGTTGCTTTTTAGTAGGATTGTTTTGGTGCCTGAGGGTAAGGAGCCCTTAGTACGAGAGGAACCGGGCTTCGCAGCCACTAGTTTACCAGTTGTCCGGTAGGGCATAGCTGGGTAGCCACGCTGTATGAGGATAAAGGCTGAAAGCATCTAAGCCTGAAGCCTACCCTGAAACGAGGCACCTAAGGACCCCCGTAGAAGACGGGTTTGATAGAGCCTGGGGTGTAAGTACGAAGCTTCGGCGACGTATTCAGCCCACGGTTACTAAACGTCCGGACTACCGCTCACATCTTGGATTGGTCATTAGACAGGTCTGCGTATGTACGTATTTTTTCATACCGCTAACTTCAGTTTTCGTACATATCAACGGAGACCGGAAGGTGTGGTTGAATCTAGTGAAAGGTGTGATATGTATCCGAAGAAAAAATAGTAGAGGACCAGCGATTCTAACCGGTGTTGATCCAGCAATGTAAATAGTGAGATAACAGTGAAAAGCACGAATATCAGTAGCACGATCTTACTGTGGGCCAGACCCCTGTGTCTGGTAGTGTACGCGGGATCCAATATGTCAGGTAATATACCCCCTATGGAAGACGCTATAAACATGATCAATATGTGTAATAAATGATTCAAGGATCGAGGAAATATCCAATAAGGAGAAGGTAATACCATTCTTCTAAGTGATTCCAGAAGGAAGAACGCCATCACTCCGGTGAAAATTGCACCGATGATATGAGTTTTACGTCGCATAAAAGAAGAGATACCATATGATATATAAAGGGACAGAAAGGGGAGGTCGATGTAAGTGATGAATGGATGGGCAGGTTTTTTATAACCGGAGGTTATCCGTGGACAGGTTATTATGGATGAGAAGACCGGCACAAACGAAGGTTACGTCCTTACGCCATGGGTGGCCAGCGGTAACATAGACTATGACGACCTTATAGTGCGATTCGGTACGTCAAGGATAGATCAGGGACTGCTGAACAGGATAGAGGATCTTACCGGCGAACTACACTTCATGTTGCGCCGAGAGATATTTTACTCTCACCGTGATTTCAACTGGATATTGGACGAGTATGAAAAGGGTAATCATTTCGCTATGTACACCGGTAGGGGCCCTTCGGGCCATACCCATGTGGGCCACCTGATGCCTTGGATATTCGCCAAATGGCTACAGGACAAATTCGACGTTGAACTCTACTTTCAATTGACGGACGACGAGAAATATCTGTTTAATTTTGACATGGATCAGGAAACCACCCATTCATACGCATTAGAGAACGCACTGGACGTTATAGCCTTGGGATTCGACCCCAAAAAGACCCATATCATGATAGACACGGACTACATAAAGACCCTTTATCCCATAGCACTGAGAGTAGCGAAAAGGTTGAATTTTTCCAATGTCAAGGCCGTCTTCGGTTTCGATAATTCTGTAAACATAGGGAGTATCTTTTACACGTCAATACAGTCGGCACCATGCTTTGTGCCCACGGAACTCAAGGGTAGAGATGTTCCGGTGGTGATCCCGTGTGGAATAGATCAGGACCCGCATTTCAGGCTTACAAGGGATGTTGCATCTAAGATAGGCTACTGCAAACCCGCATTACTGCATAACAAACTTGCACCTTCACTTGACGGGACCGGAAAGATGTCCGCAAGTATTCCGAAAACGACCATATTCACTACTGACGAACCATCCGATGTGAAGAGTAAACTGTCGGACGCCTTCACAGGAGGATGTATATCTGCAAAGGAGCAGCGAGAGAAGGGTGGCAACCCGGACATCTGCGCCATACAAAACTACCGTTACTATCTGTTCGAAGAAGATGATGAGGTTGTAGCGGATATATCCATGAGATGTCGACAAGGTGAGATCCTTTGCGGTGAATGCAAATCCCTTCTCATCCACAAGGTGAACACTTTCCTAGAGAGGCATAAAAAGGGAAGGGAAAAGGCAAAGGATATAATAGATGGCTTGTTATTAATCGATTAACGGTGTCAGAACCCCTCTTACACCGACAATCTATAAATATGAGAAGGTATCATGAGTGGGATTACATTTGTCAAGGTGAAGGATAATGAGGTTCAAGATACCTTATGTGTCAGCGAAGAAGGGTAAAACCGATGCCCCCGTGAATGAAAAGTCCGTACTCGAGGACAGATGGAGCACCATCATATGCCTTGTGGGCATCTTTATCGTAGCCTTCTTCCTGAGAAGCTATTTCGCGCTGGAACTATCGACCAAATTCGGCACCCCGTTCTTACTTACCGGGGGCTCTGATGCATATTATTATGAACGCATAGTGGAGTACATAGCGTTCAACAACCGACATCTCCTTTATGACCCCATGATCAATTACCCCATAGGGGTCACCAATCCCCGACCGCCATTTTACGGCTGGACCACCGTGCTCTCCGCACACATGTTCGCACCCTTTTTGGGCGGCCTTTCAAGAAGTTTACACTACACCCTTATACTATCTACCGCCTTCTGGGGTGCCCTCACCATCTTCCCTGTATACATGGTGGGTAGAGACATCTTCGGAAAGAGGGCCGGTATGGCGGCGGCATTCCTGCTGGCCATCAGCGCGGGACATCTTCAGCGTAGCCCCATAGGCAACGCTGACCACGACGCGATATACCTGTTCTTCATGATCACAGGTTTCTACTTCCTGATGAAGGCCCTCCGAGGTATACCCGACGACGTTACGTGGGTGGAAAAATGGAGCGAAAGGGCGAGTATTAAAAATGGCGTATCCAGATTCACAAGGGAGAATAAGAGGTCATTGCTGTACGCTGCGATGGCAGGCATGTGTTTTGCCACCGTTGCACTCAGCTGGCAGGGCTGGGCATACGTTATCGTCATCGTTCTCACCTATTACTATATACAATTACTTATCGACAGGGTGCGATACAGGGATTCCATAGGTGTAACATTCTGCGTGATGATTTCCCTTGTTATCTGCGCCATGGTGGCCGCACCGTTCTATTATGGTGCCGGTATAGGTGCCCATTTACCGCATCGTATCGGTACCTGGTTCGATGTACCACTGATAATTATCATCCTCGGATTGGCAGGGGGTATCCTATTGACCGTAACCAGAGATATACCATGGATACTGGTATACTCCACCCTTATCGCCATAGTGATCACCTTTGTCATCTTCGCACTCTATTTAACGCCCGCCCTCATGGATGTTTTCCTTAGCGGCGCAGGATATTTCGCCCGTACCAAGGCCTACGAGACCATAGCTGAGGCACAGGCACCCGAGTTCAGTAACATAGTACTGTCCTTCGGCCCAGCCACCTTCTTCATGTCGATGCTGGGTATATTCCTCGCTATTTGGCATCTCAAAGGCAATTGGAACACCGAATTCCTCTTCATACTGGTATGGACGGCCTTCGCCATATACATGTCTCTTTCAGCGGCGAGATTCATCTTCAACGGCTCTCCGGCCTTTGCCCTTACGGCCGGTTGGGTGGCGGCACTGTTGGTTGAAAAGAGCAAATTCCAGGATATCACATATCGAATGGCAAGAAGCAAGGGCAATTACTTCAGAGGTCTGAAAAGGGCAGTAAAACCCATGCACATCATTTCCGTACTATTCGTTGTATTCATTCTACTGCTGCCAAATGTGATGTCCGGTTTGGACTCCGGTATACCCTACGAGAGAAAGCGCGAGTATGACAGGCAGATATACATGTCGCTACCCGATTTCATGAGACCGGAAGATTACAACGTAACAAGAGGAGATGTATGGCACTTCGGGGCCTTCGGTTTCGGCCTGGACAAGCCCACGGATTACTGGCCCGCTGCATGGGATTGGTTGGACAATAAAAATTCTCATCTGCATCCCCACGATCGTCCCGGTTTCCTCAGCTGGTGGGACTACGGCTTCGAGAGCGTGGCCAGGGGTAATACGCCAGCTGTGGCGGATAATTTCCTGAATGGGCATCAGCTGGCTGGTAATCTCCTCATGGCTCAGAATGAGTCGGAGGTGATATCCCTGCTGATAGCGAGGATGCTGGACGCACCCTATCGCCAGGACGGAAGATTCAAGGGTGAGACCAGGGCTATCCTGGTGCACCACATCGGAGAAGAAAAGACCAACGAACTCGAAAATTCCTACATAAACCCCGAAGCCTACAGGGAAGAAGTGCTGTCGAACCCGGACAGGTATCATCCCAGGGCAGATGACATATCCGTGATCAACCTAAGGTATGCACGAGTCATGGGTCTCCTGGCCTATGAGGAGCACGAAACACTGGTGGAACTCTATTACGATTTGACAATACACATGGACAAGATGATACAGTACATCGCCGTGGATACCAGGCTGTTCCCCTTCTCGGGCAGACAGACTGGGATATTCTACGCACCTGCCAAGCTTTCAGACCACAGGATGGACGAGGAGCACGGCATGCGTACACCGTATGATTTCTTCTCCATATACCTCATCGACGAGTTCGGTAATGAGTACGACGACCCAAATGATATACCACCTGACGTTATGATAGTGGATTACGACATCAGGTACCACTCCATGTTCTACAACTCCATGCTCTACAGGACCTTCGCTGGTTACGCAGGTCATTGGGTGGGCGAGGAGGAGAGCATACCCGCGGTTAACAATGACCAGTTGCAACCCATGCCAGGATGGGGGCTCAACAACTTCAAGATGTCCTACAGAACGGCATATTACAACCCGTATCCCCCCGAAGAGGTACGTGACCATCCTGATGAATGGCGTGCCATCTCCTTCGAGAAGGGTATACAACTGCAGGAAGAAGGCAAGGGCACCGTAGACCTCAGCGCCATGAGCTACATGGGCCAGGGGGTTGTGTTTTTGGAATACTTCCACGGTGCATTGGTCAGCGGCACGGTGAGCCTCGAAAACGGCGCACCCGTACCTGGAGTCCGGGTCACCATACTCGATGAAATGGGTGTACCCCATGGAACAACCTTTACCGACGAGAACGGATATTACACACTGTATGCACCCCATGGCGAGGTAATGCTGGGGGTTACCACGGGTGGAGAAGGTATGCCCGTGCAGAAACTGGAAGAGGTGACCCTGGGTTTCGAATCGTTCACCATCACCAGAGAGCAGGCCATGAGAAAACCCGTGGACCGAACGGGTGACGGAAGATGGGATTACCTGATCCGAAAGGATTTCCAGGTGGAAACCTCCTCTGTAAATGGTTACGTCTACGTTGATCTGGATGACGATAGCGAATACACACCGGGTGAAGATACCCTTGTCCCCGCCAGGATAACCCTGGTCAACGATCATTTCGGCATCGAGCTATCGGTAGATTCCCAGGACGGATACTTCGAATTCACCGATATCCTACCGGGAAAGTACACACTGAATGCGGATGTGGATGGCTCAACACCCGCCACCTTGCTTGTGGAGCCCGGTGAGAAGGTAACCAATGACCTTAGATTGAGGACAGGTTCGTTAGAGGGTTACGTTACCTTTGAAGATGATGTGACCGAGGATATCGAGCTGCGGGCAACCCACATGGTCAGTGGTAACACCTACACCAGCATCTTGGATGGTGAGGGAAACTACTCCATCAAACATCTCATTTACGGACGCTACGAGCTAGAAGTTATTAACGAGGAATATACTATCTTTGAAGGAAGACATATCTTCGAGGTCAAGGCCGGACTCATGGAAAAGAACAACATAACCATCGGCAAGGCCGTTACCTTGGAAGGTGTCACCAGACGGGGTGGACATACGATACCCCATCAGAAACTTACCTTTACATCCGTTTCGGACATCGAATTTTTCCCAAGAACGGTAACCACTGATTCCCAGGGTAAATTCCATATCAAGATGCCCATTGGTGATTACAGGGTATACGGTACCCTACGTAGGAACCATGACAGCTATGTATACATGGAAACCATAAGTTTACCATACCATAAGGAAACATTATCGGCAGATTTCACAGCCGCACACAGGTTTACCGGTAGTGCGGAGCTGGACGGAGGTCGATTGGAAGAACTCCAGCTCCTGTTTTCACGCAGTGACGGCGGCGAAACGACCACATTCACCAATCTCAACGGAGAGTTTTCCATACTGTTACCACAGGGAGATTATTCTATCTACGGCACCAACCTTTTCGGTGTGGACGTGCTGCTCCGTTCAAGGATATCCATAGAAGACGATACCTTCACGGAATTATCGGCACAGCGCGGATTCAAACTGGACGGTGTAGTGTACAGGGATCTCGACCGTGACGGAGAGCCGGGACCGGGAGAAGGCATCCCTGCCCGCGTTACGGCCGTCTTCGAAGATGATTTTTCCATCACCATACCGGCACAGAGTGACGGAGATTACTCCCTGGTTCTGCCATTCGATGAAACGGTAACACTTACCTATAGTAAGGAAGGTTTCCTTTCCAAGGAGATGAACGTGCGGCATGATATAGATGAGATAATGAAGAACGTACCCTTACAGGCGAGGAACGTGACCCTGTCGGGTGCGATAATTCACCGGCACTATGATATACCCGATCAGCTACCCATGGTTTTGGAACCGGTAGGTAGCGGGGCCCAGCATAAGGAAGTGTATATAACACAGGACAGTTACAGCGTTTCAGTTCAGCCAGGGGATTACGTCATCCGCATAGACCATCCGTACGGGGTAGGGGAGAAACTATACCTTTCCCGGGAGGTTTCCCTGAAACCCGGTACGGATATGGATACGGACCTGGAGGTGGACTACAAGGTAAGATTCACCGGTAACATAAGAGACGAATCGGGAGAGCCCGTGGAGGCACAGTTGCACATGAAGGGGCCCGAAGAGGTGATGATGTACGCACAGGACACCTTCGAAGTATACCTGATCCCGGGTGCATACTCCCTCTGGTTGGACCTATCGGAGGAAAACCTTGTTAACATATCATTGATACAGGTACTCACCCCCGGAACCCACAATATCACACTGGAATCCGGAGCCACCTTCTCGCCCTTCCTGACCTACGACGGAGAGCCCAGGGATAAAATACCCGTATGGATAGAATGCCTTGATACCGGGTATCGTTTGAACAGGACAACCGATATCGAGGGCACATTCAACGTGTTGTTACCCCCCGGAAACTACGAGGTATCTGTGGACCATAAAGTATCGGAACCTGTGGAAGGCATCCTGAGAGAGATGCATTATCAATACAAGGAAACATACGAGGTAGTTGCATCCACTGCCCCGGTCATACAGTTGTGGCGAGATTACGTCAACGCTACACTTACAGGCCGGATCACCATCGGGGGAGAAGGTATCGCTAACATAGAATTGGAATTCATCGCTAGCAGCCCCGATGCCATATCGACTTCCGTGGTCACCGGTAGTGACGGTACCTTCACCTTGAAATTGTCCCAGGGACAGTATTACATCTACACCTATTATTCGGGTGTAAGGGGATTGTATGCCGAGCTAAACGATTTTGTTATGCCAGATGAGGACGAACACCTGGATGTGCCTCTCGTGAAGGCTAATCAATTGACTGGTACGGTGAGAAGGTCGGGAGAGGGCCTGGAAGCTGATATCGCCCTACGCTCCATCGACAGGGAGAGGATAGGTAGAAGGGAACTCTCAACCGACGATAAGGGTGTATACAATATCATCCTGCCCCCCGGTGAATACGGTATCATCGCCTCGGCCACGGTAAAGGAAAACGGTTTGGAAACCGACTATCAGTATGCCAGGGAGGTCGACCTGAAATACAGCATGGAGGTTAACCTTAACCTGGAGATACTGAAGATATACGGAGTCGACATCCACGATACGGACGAAAAAACCGCTGATCAGGGTGAATCGTTAACCTTTGTGGTTCAGGTGGAGAACACCGGTAACACACCGGACAGTTATACCTTCTCAGCACCGACGGCCATCTGGAAACTATCTTTCGAGCCCAGCAGACTGGATGTACCCTCGGGTGAAACAAGGGACCTCAGGGTCACCGTACACATAAGCGAGGATGCATCTGTCAATCATCCTCCCATCGAGTTCATGGCGGAGTCTGTGAATTCCCACGAAACCGCCCAGATGAGACTTCCCATCAGGATAGCGCAGCATTATGGTGTGAGCATCGAGCCTGGTATAATACGCAGACAACTGGACGGAGGCAAACTCACATACACCATAACCGTGGAGAATACGGGTAACGGTGACGATACCTACCAAGTAGAGATACTCAACAGGGAATACATCAGGAGCAAGGGTTGGGACACTTCCATAGGGGTAATCGCCGAGAAGATAACCGACGGTGCCTTGGAAGATATCAAGGTCACACTCACGCCATTGACCAGAAGTCCCGACAGAGAACTCGAACTCGAACTTGAGGTGACATCCAAGGGAGACCCCTCGGTTTATGCCACAGGGTCCTTCAGTATAGAGTCGCCGTCTCTCAGATCAGACCTACACGGGCTGAACCTGATCGGGGAGGATATTTCACTTGAAAGGGATGTATTCGGTTTGAAGGCATGGCATTGGGCCATGATAGCCGCGGTGGCTATAGTGGGTGGATTCTACATATCACGCAAGAAGAGGTGGATCTAGGATGTCCAGAGGAATTCTTATCAAGCTCACCGCCCTGTTTATGGTAACCTTGATGGTCAGTTCATTCTCCGACGCCCAGAGTACCCCCAGGCAGTTGGGGGTCGACCTTTACATATCGGGGCCTTCGGAAATATTCGTTAACCAGACCACCATGTACAGGGTGGAATTGAGGGGCTCCTTCAGCGGTAGAGCCACCAACTGGAGTCTGGAGGTTGTGGAGTTTCCAGGTGCTCTGAAGGTAAATCCGCCTTCATCCCGATCCAACGTGTCCAACACATTCTATGTGAATGTCACCGCCACCCGGACGGGAACTTACAATATACGTTTACAGGGCTATTGTTCCGATGATGAAGAGGTAAGATACGGCGAATCAAGCCTGAACATCCGGGCAGTTGTACCGGCAACGGTGGAAGTGGACATAAACAATCCCTCGGAATTCGTACTCAAAAACATAACCATCGGTGTTTTCGTTGACGGTTCTTTAAAGGGTAAGGATCTGATACCGAGCCTGGAGCCCGGTGAAACACAAAAACGGAGCATCGACTGGTCAAGGGAAGGGCTTTCACCGGGCGAACACAAATTGGAGGTATGGGTGGACTACGGCTACACCGATTCCACCACTTTCATCAAGGACGAGCTGCTGATGTCCACATCCATATACGTCAAGGGAGAGGGTGCGGCGAGGACGTATGCGCTGCCCATCGCCCTTGCGGCGGTGGGAGGCGGTGTATTCTTCTTTCTCTATATGCGGAAAAAGAGAAAGAGAAGAAGACCCTGGTAAAGCAAAAAACACTTTTACCTATGTTTGCCTACCCCTTCCATGACAGAAGGTATGCTTGAAGGACGAAAGGTCATAGTCACAGGCGCATCCAGGGGTATAGGTAAAGGTATAGCGATCAAATTCGCCCGGGAAGGGGCTTCCGTTGGTATAAATTATGTTAGCGGCCATGAAGATGCTCGATGTGTTCTGGAAGAGGTAAACGAGCTGTCCCGAGGACTACTTTTAAATGGCGACGTGGCTAAAGAAGAAGATGCCCTGATGATGGTGGACAATTTTGTGAAGAGATACGGTGGTATAGACATCTTGGTGAACAATGCCGGTATCTACATACGTAAAGATATGGAAGGATCCTTCGTTGAAGATTACGATAGAACCATGAATGTTAACGTACGCGGGGCATTTTTACTCTGCAAATTCGCTTTACCGTACCTGAAAAGATCACCATATGGCAGGATCATCAATCTATCATCCCAGTTGGCCTACAAGGGCTCCACCCACGGTACCGCTTACGTCACCAGTAAAACGGCCTTGATCGGGTTGACAAGGTCGCTTGCCCTGGAACTGGCCCCCTATGGTATAACGGTAAACGCCATAGCCCCGGGGACCATTGATACGGATATAATCGCTGGTTATACGAAAGAACAGCGTAAAGAACGGGCTGAAAGCATACCCATAAAACGGATCGGTACTCCCGGGGACATAGCCGATGCAGCACTCTTTTTGGCATCGGATATGGGTTCTTATGTTGTAGGTGAAGTGATCGGAGTCAACGGTGGTTCTGCACTGCACTGATACTCAATTTTCGAAGAACTCCACGTCCTTTTTTTCAACTGGAACTATGTGCATAAAATCTCCATGCTGGTGAATGGCAACATCGATGTCAAAGGCGGCCTTAATACTTTTTTTACAAAGCACCTCATGGGGTTTTCCTTCCTTAAAAACATGTCCTTCTTTGAGTATGACCAACCTATCACAATATTGTGAGGCTATGTTCAGATCGTGAACGGCCATCAACGCAAGTATATTCTTTTCACGGGTTATATCCCTTATCCCACGCATCAAGCCTAACTGATGTTTTATATCGAGACTGCTGGTTGGTTCGTCGAGACAGAGGACCTTGGGCTCCTGAGCCATTGCTCTAGCGATGAAAACCCTCTGCTGCTGGCCACCGCTTAACTCGTGGATATCTCTCAAAGAAAACTCAGTTATCTCCATGGTACACATGGCCTTTGCCACTATCTCTAGATCTCTTCTCGTAGGTGACCAAGTCAGGTGTGGTATCCTACCCATAAGCACAGTATCAAAAACAGTGCTCGGAGTGGCTCTTTCCTGTATCTGAGGTACGTAACCTACCAAAGTGGCAAGTTTCCTTTTAGGTATCGAGGATAGTATTATTCCCTCCAAAGTAACGTGTCCTTTATGTACGTCCAACAGACCGCATAGGCACTTTATCAATGTACTTTTGCCCGAACCGTTTGGTCCGATTATCCCTACGAGATTTCCTTTTTCCAAGGACAGTGAAACATCCTTCAGAGCATCGATTTTGCCATAAGAAAAGGAGATATTCTCTATGCGAACCAGAGTCACCAGTTATTCCTCCCTTTGAGTATCAAGTAAATGAACATTGGAGCTCCCAAGAAGGATGTGAGTATTCCCACGGGTAGTACTATGGGTGAGATCAGAGTTCTTGCTACAGTATCCGATACTAAAAGCAGGAGTGCCCCTACAACACACGAGGCAGGGATAAGGAAGCGTGTGTCATTGCCTATGACCTTTCGAGCCATATGAGGAACTACCAGGCCCACGAAACCTATTATGCCTACAAACGAAACTATCAATGCGGTTATCATGGATGAAACGATAAGACCTATGATCCTTACCCTTTCGGTATTGATACCAAGACTTCGTGCTACGTTTTCTCCTCCGTTCATGGCATTGTAGTTCCAACGGTTCAAGAAAAAATATGCAGTGCAAATTACGGATGCCACAGCAATTATCCCTGCCGTTGCCCATCCTGTTCGTCCCAGGTCTCCGAAGGTCCAGAATATTATGGCTGAGAGTTGTACTTCATCCTGTGCAAAGTACCTCAATGATGTGACCCCTGCAGTGAACAAGGAACCCATGGCAACTCCGGCTAGAACAAGGGTTTCAGGGGATGCGTCCCTGTAACGGGTAAGCAGTATTATAACGCCAGTTGATATCATGGAGAAACCGAAGGCACTGATGGCTATGATATATGGCATGGTGAAGGTCACCGCACTGCCATCGTGGCTACTAATTCTACCTGATCCGAATGCGACTATTGCAAAGGCAGCGCCAAAGGAAGCCGCATTTGATACACCTAAGGTTGACGGAGAGGCCAGTGGATTCCGCAATATATTCTGCATGATCATACCCGAAATCGCTAAGCCGACCCCACCAAATATGGCCGAGATTATACGCACCATCCTGATATTCCATACTACACGCGTGTGAGATATATCGTTACTTTGTCCTATAAGGGCCAAAAAAACCTCTTTTAAACTGAGGCTGTATGGACCCAGAGTCAGAGCGAACATAGCCATAAGTAAAACCAGGACTGAAGAAAGGGCTATGAAAGATATCTTTTTGGCATTGTATATATCGTATTCTGTGAGTATGTTAGACCCGCTCGTTCGCTCGGTTGACTTTACCGATCTTTTTTTAAACGCAGTTATGAACCTAATCATAATTCCACTTTAGTAAAACCATAAGCTATTTCAGCCATTTCAGCGTATACCGGAGAGCCCACCATACTGTCGTAAATACTGTCGGCTCTAGCGGTAACGTCCACATCCTCAAAATGTTCTGGATAAAGTACACTTCCTACGTAGTAGGCGTTGGCTAGTACCGTTGCATGGTTTATATTGTATCTGTTGTAAGGCATCACGGTGTATATATCCCCGTTTTCCACTGCTATTAGTATCTGATAGGAAACGTCTCCGTTTATAGCATCTACAACATTCTCATAACTGCCCGAATCAACGAACAGAACGTCCGGATCCCATTCGAGCAGCTGTTCCTTATCTATGAACGCATGCCCGGTACTGATCTCACCGGCTACGTTTATTGAGTTGGTGTATTCAAAGGGAGGATAGCTGGCTCTTGTTGACAAAATATCCTGAGCACCCCTAAGTGCCACCCCTCCTACGTACACAGTTGGTTTTTCGGAATCGGGTATGTTTTTTGTTCGTTCATGAAAGTCTTCAAGTGTTTCTTCGATGAATTCTATGACCACTTCGGCTCTTTCTTCCTTGTCAAGAACTTCGGCCATCAATCTTAGTGAAGAGTAAAACACGTCCTTTCTTTCATCCAGATCTCCCAGATCTATCGCTATCACCGGTATCCCTGTTTTAGTTTGTAAGTTATTCATAGTTTCTACCGAAGCCGGGTCAACTTGAGAACACGAATAGAATATCACATCCGGTTTCTGTGCAAGTATCATCTCTGCATCCCCTCCGTGCTGTGGCCCTATATTCGGAAGTTCCGAGAGCCCGGGGTTTGCAAATTGATAAGGTGAAAATATACTACTATGTTCAAATTCTTCAACACCCACTATCATATCCACAGCCTCCAGATAAGAGAGCATCCTGACGGCCCCCGAGGCAACCCCGACTACCCGTTCGACGTTATTGGAAACCTCTACTTCACGGCCCAATATATCCGACACCACTACGTATTCAACATCGTCGTCGTTATCTACACATCCTGTGCTCATCAGCGATGCCAAAAGTACCGCTGCAATCAATACTGCTATCTTGTTTTTCATTTATTACCACCTCTCAGGTGCATTCCGTGACCGTCGAGTTCGAAGTATTCAATTCCTCCGCATAGCAAACATAATAATTTACCATCAATCTCCACCGTTCTCGTGCTCATGACGCTCTCGCCGCATCCTTCACAGATGTGACTGTCATGTATGGGGGCATATTCCGGTAATTTTACATCCACGGTTTCCATCTCGAAGAGTTTTTCAGGCTCGAGACCCACGACGAACTTGGAGATATCTTCGGCCATCTCCATCATCCGCCTCCTGTCCTCCTCGGTACCACTACGCTCCCTGACGACCTTGGTGAAGAGTTCAGCGTATTCGGGGAACCTTTCGACCCATTTTTCCCTGGCATCAATTCTAGTCACAAAACGCAATCCTTTTTCCCCCCTTTTGACAAAGGTTGCTGCCGTCTTGCCCAGATCTCTGAAGACAAGTGAATTGTTACCGAAGGTACAACCGGTAACATACTGAACTCCGTCGGAAAAACAATTGTTGGTTTCAACTATGACGATGATGTCTTCCATACCCTCATGTTCCATGTCCAACCGGGCCATGGCTGTTACGGATGTTTTGACACCCAATGCCAGGCCCGGACAATAGTGTCCGTGTAGTATAGCGGCATCTTCCAGTAATTCATTTTCGTATCCCTGGCGTATCTTCTTCTCCAAAGGGCCTCTGACGCTCATGTGGCGGACTAATCTCATAGTGTATATTAACTTTATGATAATAAGTGTTACTCAACGTATATGATTATGTTATTGATAACACGTTTTGTGGCCGGTATGTGGCACAGTACCTCCTTCGAAGGTTTTATAAACCCCAATCGGTCTTTAAACACAAAATTCAGATGTTTAAAGAAGTGATGTGCATGGATGGTCTTAGAATAGAAAATGTTGTGGCTTCTTCGAGTTTGGGTTCGAAGATAGACCTGAATAACGCCTCGAGCGTGCTCGATGGCTCGGAGTACGATCCGGAAAAATTTCCCGGTCTAGTCTACCGTACCCGTTCCCCGAAGACTTCGATACTCCTCTTCTCCAGCGGAAAGGTGGTTTGTACCGGGGGGAAAACCTTCGACGATGCAAACAACAGCGTGAATATGCTAAAGACTATGCTCAATGGCAACGGCATAGACACATCGGATGAGATCGAAGTTAAAGTCCAGAACATCGTTGCCTCCTTCGGACTGGGGCATACCCTCAACCTCAACTCCGTAGCCATCACCCTCGGACTGGACCGTGTGGAGTACGAACCGGAACAGTTCCCGGGCCTTGTTTACCGCCCCCGGGACTGCAACGTGGTTTTACTTCTGTTCGGTTCAGGCAACATGGTTTGTACCG
Organism: Candidatus Haladaptatiplasma halalkaliphilum; assembly: GCA_019594055.1. GTDB lineage: Archaea > Thermoplasmatota > Thermoplasmata > Halarchaeoplasmatales > Halarchaeoplasmataceae > Haladaptatiplasma > Haladaptatiplasma halalkaliphilum. The sequence continues at coordinate 39,624 of JAFDTY010000006.1, forward strand.
GTGCCAAGGATATAGAATCCCTCGAAAAGGCCATCGAACTGGTAAGGGAAGAACTCGGTAAGGCGGGATTGTTCCATTAGTGGATTACCTATTTTTGATAATCACATCCACCTGCAGGAAGAGGGGTGCAACCTTGAGGCGGTAAGGGAATTCGAGAAAGCCGGTGGAACTCACCTTGTGGTGTCACATATGCCATACCACGACCTGAGAACTTGGGATGTCAAAGGCTATTTGCCAATCTACCAGCGTACACTTGAGCTTGCCGAAAGGGCGCGGAAGGCAACCTCGGTTGAGATATATGTTACTTTAGGACCCTATCCGGTGGACCTGATCACCTTGGAAGGGCGGGTTGGTATCGAAAAGGCCGAAAGGATACTGATGGATGGCATGGAGCTAGCGGCCGAATACGTAAAAGAGGAAAAGGCCATCGCCCTAGGCGAGATAGGCCGACCTCATTTCCATGTGGACGAGATTATATGGGACGCATCGAACAGGATAATGAGATACGGTATGGAACTGGCTTCGGAACTTAACTGCCCCTTGGTCCTCCACACCGAGAGCACCACACCCGAGGTTTGCAGAGAACTGGCCCTTATGGCCGACCATGCGGGTTTGCCCAGGGAAAAGGTGATCAAGCATTACTGTTCACCCCTGGTAAAGGAATCAGAGAACCACGGGCTGTTCCCGTCGGTACTAGCCAGCGAAAAGAACCTCAGGGCGGCACTGGAAAAGGGAGACAGGTTCATGATGGAGACGGACTACCTTGATGACCCGCGTAGGCCCGGGGCGGTATTAGGGATAAAAACCGTACCCAAAAAAACCTTAAAGCTACTCGATGATGATTTGATAACGGAAAAGGAGATATTGCGCATACACAAATACAACCCCGAAAGGGTGTATGGGATAGATGTTGAGTTGTGATTCATAGTCTTGCCTTTATCTTCTCCACCAGTTCGTTGAAGCAAGATTCACACACGGAGCGGTCACCTATCTTCTCATGTTCCTTCGTCCACCTTCCGCAGAAGTGACATCTATCGGTATCTATGGGCATTTTCCATCACTTGTCACATTATGGTGCGAGGTGACAATAAACTTTGTGGACACCCAACCGTCGAAAAACACTATTGGCGGATCCTCTTGTTTTTCTCTACCCATTTATCGATGTTTTATGTTCTTTAACCAATATTATATCCGCAAACATGATATTTGTACTCTACGATGATCTGGATAATCCCGATAATTATATATATCACTTGAGCAGTATTATCATTAAAGGTGGTAATCCCATGAAACCGGTTAAATCGGTGTCCGTGATCCTGGTAGCGTTGTTGCTCACCGGCGGCCTGTTGTTCGCCGGTGCGGATGAAAGACACGAGGA
>JAFDTY010000088.1 GCA_019594055.1 Candidatus Haladaptatiplasma halalkaliphilum
GTACACAACATCAGACGCCTATGCTACATCCACTATCTTGAAGGCATCAATGTTAAAAAGGTTATCAGGTCAGGAGCTTAACCAATTTTGTCCCAAGGCCCTAACACACCAAAACATTATATACACCTCTTTTCATCATCCTTATTGCAAAAATAACCAGGAGGATATAACGCATGGCTGAAGAAAATACAGTGTATATCGGCAAAAAAGAAACCATGAGCTACGTGATGGCCGTTGTTACCCAGTTCAACAGCGGTTCCAAAGAAGTGTTGATCAAGGCCAGAGGCAGAGCTATCAGTAAAGCCGTCGATGTGGCCGAGATAACGAAGAACAGGTTCGTACCCAACGCAGAGATAGTGGACATCAAGACGGACACGGAAGAGATCGAGAGGACAGGAGAAGAAGGCACCGCCAACGTATCAGCAATGGAAATAACGATGCGTGTTACCTCTTGAACGAATGTTCTTTAACACTTGAAACCCCTTTCTCCTATTTCTCACATAGTTATTAATATGCACGGATATATCACCCATGTACCATGGTTGATGTGGACTACCTCAGAAAAAAGGTCGCGGAGTTCAGGGATGAGAGGAACTGGATAGAGTACCATAACCCCAAGGACCTGTCTGTTTCCGTGGCTATCGAGGCTGCCGAACTACTGGAACTTTTTCAATGGAAAGACAGCGGATACGATCCAAAGCGCCTGGAAGAAGAGATGGCGGATGTTATGATCTACCTGCTGTCGTTATCGGACGTTACGAATATCGATCTGGGAGAGGCCGTTTTAAGGAAGATAGAGAAGAACAGCCGAAAATACCCCGTCTAACAAGAGTATTTACTGAAGGGTGCCCAGACGCGTTTTGTGCATGTTGGCCAGTAACCTGATGAGTGAGATGAGTACGATGGTGAGTATCATGGTTATAACGGTATAAACCGTGCTACCAAAGGGCAGGTCGGTGACCCCCTGGATCGCGGTTATCAAACCCAGCAGGGTAACGCCGAACGCTAATATTATTGCAAGGGTCAGTTGTTTCAAGTACCTGATACTGAAATTCCGGCTGTCGAGCATGGTTGACGATAGATCCCACAACTCGAAAATGCGCCATATCAGGAAAAGTAGTGTAAGGACAAAAAGCACACTCAATAACTCAAAAAGGCCGAATTGGACATTTCTGTGGACATACAGGTATGAAGTGCATGCCCAAACCAGGGTCAGATTCGTGAAGCCGGTTTCATTGAACAAAACACCTAGTAGGAGTGGAACCAGTCCTAGGATCGGCAGCCACCAGTACGCGTGTTCAAAGGAGAGCAGTGATATCATGATCAATACCACCAGGGTTACAGTAAATTTCTGCAGCTCCTTCATCTCCGGTAACGGTATCTGTTCACCTCCTGCATGGCAAGTTCCACGGGATCGTGGGGGTTCCAATCGACTACTATGGAATAATCCCTTAGCTTGTTGATTATGTTCTCCCTTCTGAGGGAGTATATCTTCTCCGAAAGCGGGTCGTCAACTTCCGCAACATGTTTCTCGAATACGATGGGCGAGGGCGAGATGACAAGTACATCGAACTCCCTACGGCTCAGATCGTACACGGATTCCACTATCTTGGGGTCCACCAGGGGACTGATGAAGATGATCATACAGCGGGTGGGGAAGAAGTTGTTAAGTACCGCATGGATGTCCTGTATCTGCCATAATCCCCCTGATGATAACCGGCTCAGACGGTCTATGATGGTGTAGTACTGGTGTCTACCGTATCCCGGATACACCCATGACATCTGATCTCCCATCAATATTAGCCCCACCCTATTCCTGTCGTCCAGTATGGATGATGTGAGGGTGGCCGCCAGTCTCACCGTTGCGCCGAATGTGTTGTCTCTTACCGTTCCTATCTTGGAGCCCTTGAAACCGTCCACGATGATTATCACATCTCCGCTCATCTCCCCCTCAAAATCGTTAATTATGGGCTCAAGTTTTCTCGCGGTCGCTTTCCAATTTATGTCATGCATACGGTCACCCGCGCGATACTCCCTGAGTGCGTAAAATTCCGTGCCGATACCCACGACGCCGGAAGGGATGTTACCCAACCGGTTCTTGGGGTAGCCCGGTCTGATCTTCGTTCTCTGCAGGTCCTCCACTTCCGGAAGTACATTTACATCCGCCGGCTCCTTTATGGAAGACTCCTTTATTGAAAATCCGAGAGGTTCCCGGTAGCGTAGGTGTATGGGTCCCAAGTAATAATTACCCCTTATGGGGCAGGTTAGTTTATACCTGATCACACCGGTTTCCCCATGCTCCAAACTCAGGACGGTATGATTCGTCCCCTCAGTCATCTCCATGTTTACGGGAAATTCGTCCATAACCTCCAGAAAGTCTACCCTCTCTCCCCGGTTGGTTATCTCCACCTCTATCCATATCTCGTCGCCCTCGTATATGTGTATGTCATAGTCCGAACGTTCCACTTTGAACTCAAAGTCATTCGGTGCTCTCCACATGATCCCAACGGCGATAATTGCAAGGCACGCTATGGAAGCGGTTAAAAATATCCAACTGCGTATGAATACCGCGATGATTATGTATATAACGGCGAGGGCGATAAAAGCGGCCAAGGTCTTCCTGGTCCTCATCTACTTCCAGGCCTCCACTCTGTCTATTACCGATGATATCCACTGCCGGTAGTCTATGTTGGGTGGTGCACTGCCCTCATCGGACAGCATGAATCTCGTGATCACATCATCCCGTGCGAATGCCTTGAACTCTTTGGTACTTTTCATAAGGGTTGTAATGTACTCCTCGGATACATCCCTCCTGTGGGCCATACGTGCAAGGGCCCATTTGTATATCTCCCGGTGTATCCTTTCCCGGCTGTGGATGGAACCTCCGCAGGCCCCCTTGACGAATATGTTTATGTTGGGTAATATCAAATGTTCAATCTTATCCAGGTGTTCATGTCTTCTCCAGGTGTTCAACGGGGTACCATCGAGATAGAAATCCTGTATGATTATCAGACCGCACAGAAGGATGAAGATCAGCAGAAAAAACCCTCTCGTGGATACGAGTATGTTCATGGTTATCAACGTGAGCACCATGGCACCTATGATGAACCCGTTGTAATCACGATATATGAAGTGTTTTACCCGTTTTAATATGTTCATCCTGACAATTCCCCCTTGAGTCTTTCCAGGGTTACCAGTGCTCTTTTCTTGTGCTCCTCGCCAAGTACGTGGGTGCTGTATCTTGCCTCTTCGAAAAGGGTGGTCAGGGCACCCACGGTTCTGTCGCTAACGGGTAGTTTTGCCACCGCCCTTCTGCGAAATTCCCTGGGAGTTATGTAGTCATACTGCTTGATGCCTTGGTCCTGAAGGTTGTAGCACATATTCTGATAGCACCGTATGATGGTGGATCTTACGTCTTCACCTGCCCGCAGATCCCTCATGGTACTGTCAAGGGTGGTGTTGATGCTGTAATCGACTTCGTCCTCGTGTCCCCTGATCGTACTCACATAAAAATTCAGGTATTTCATCAGTATGAATAACCCCAGAAGGCCTATAAGGAACAGGGGTAGCAACATGCCCATGAAATTCTCAGGAAGACCGTTGGAGGTGGTATCCCCCGGTGCGGATGCGGGGGGCGTACCGTTGTTACCGTATAGAAAATCCAGTAAACTGCCACGGGTCATGAATATGTGCATGAAAACCATTATCAATGTTAGAACAAGGATAAGGCCGAAGATGTTTATGCCTATGCTTTTCACCAATCTACCACCGACGGTCGGGTCAACAAGGGCGATTATCACTCCGCTTACGGTTAAGGCCAGTATGACTGATATCATCAGATAGCTGAGTATATACTCGGGTATCACTAGACCGTTACCCAATCCACCCAAATGCTCATCCTCTTCGGGCCCGTAATGGCTCATCCATTCCGCCCCGGTTTGCCCGAAAGAGTTGATCAGATTACCCGCAACCCACGAGGTGATGAGAACGATAATAATGGCTATAACGAGTATGGTGTACCCACCCATGATGCCGATGTTTTTTTTGCCTTTGTTTTGGCGGTTATCCGTCATGTTCGTGCCTATAATTGTCGATACATGCATATATGTTTTTTGACCCAAAACGCCTTTTCGAGTCCGTGTACCACACCACCAGGGCAACCGCCCCGGCCAGGAGGGCCGGCCAGAGATCGGTACTGAGGTACAGGCCCGGTGTGGGTGGTCTGTATGCCGTCAGGGGCCACAGGACGGTAAAGGAATGTCCCGACGCATTTATAAGAAGGAGATCCAGGGCAAAATGGGTTAACACACCCAGGCCGAGTAGCATGGATACGGGTTTGAAATTTTTAACCGTGGTAAGTGAAATGATCAGGAACGTTATCAATGCACCGCCCAGTGTGTGAAGGGGAGAGTATGAGAACGGGATGCCCGTTCTCTCTATCAACCCGGGATCTATCAGAAGTCCTATCCGTGTAAGGTCGGGTAGGGTCGAGCCGACCATCAGGGCCGTAACATAGGGTGTTGTTATCCAATGTAATCTCCATGATAGCACCACCGCCACACTGTAAGCTACCAGAACATGTGTCAGCAGGTCAGCCATGTTCACCACCTGCAAAGAAACGAGATATCGATTCCCTCAGGTTCCCGGGCCTTTCCCTGGGCTCCAATGCCTTATCACGGTGGTTCCAACGCCATTGGGTCAGTATCCGGGACAATACCCACAGTGCGGCGACTATGGAAACCAGATACATATACACGATATTTAGGAAGGGTTGAACCACCACCTTCGATGCTGTTACAATGTTATCCTCCTGTAGGGTCCCGAACACGGTCAATCTATCGCCTTCGCGTACCTTTGCATCTGTGCCTGTAACAAAAAGTTCCATGGTTTCACCACCGTACTTGACCTCAATGGTGAGGGGCGATTCCGATATCACCCTGCCGCCTACCTCCACCTTTTCGCCTATGTATCCGTGGTGGTCGCGTATCAGCTCTCTCTCCCCCGGGTAAATGTTGCTCTCCGGGTCGGGAGAGAGTGACCCGTGCCATACGAATAGTGATATAAGGATGGTGAAGAGTGCCGCAACCATCAACATCCGTTTTGGGATCCTGCGATACATCCTGCTGTGTATGTACGGGTTGTATATATCTTCTATGCAGTGTTATATCGTTGACCCATGCGGGAGGTGTCCTTTATTGGCAGGATCACGGCAACGGTGAAAAGTACCAGGGCACCGAAAAGGAATGCGATACTGATACCCTGGGTGTCCGCCAGGAATCCAAGGATGGGTGCTATCACTATACCGGTCACCGACCTTAGCTGATTCTCACCGCTCAACAGTGTTGCCCTTGATTGGGGTTCTATAACATCTCCAAGGAACCCGACCACCATGGGCTTTCTCAGATTGTACAGGGTGAATATGAAGAAGAAGGATGCTACCGAGAGCCAAACTATATCAATGAACAAGAAAAGGGCGATGGCGATGAAGGTCGAGGCCATGAAAAAATAGAGGAGGTTCAGTGCCCTTGACATGTCCCCTACCCTCTTCATCAGTGACACTGATTTGCGCGATGAGAAAAAGCTGTTTATGTACACGAAGAAATAGACCACGCCCACCAGTATCGCGGTACGCTGTTCGGGTACCTCTATGAAGAGTAAAAGTGGCAGTGTGATGGCCAGGGTTTCCGCTACGGGTGCGAGATAATCCTTTGATATCTTGAAGAATGAATCGTATATGGATGCGTTCACCAGCATCCGGCTCAGGTCGGGATACTTGATCAACTGACGAAAACTGTTTTTCGTGTGGTTCCATGCATTGGTCACGGATGCTCCGCAGGGAGTACCGTCGAGCTCTTTCGGGTAGGTGAGCATCAGTACGAATGCCATGCTGTAGGGGACGATGGTAACCAGGAATATGATGTTGTAGCTCTGGAAGTAGTATACGATCATACCTGCCAGCAGAGCGGACAGGGCCGACCCCAGCCTGGAAGCCGAACGGGTCAGACCGTAGTACTCTACCTTCATCTCAGGTATGTTCTCGTTATCCAGGTGCTGCATTATCATGGCCTTGTGGGTGCCCGAGCGGAAGGTTTCGCCCATGGCGAAAAAGACCATTGCGAATGCGAATATCCCGAAGGAGCTGAAATAGTAGAATATCACAAATGAAGTGATGTATGAACCGAAGGCGATGGACATGGCCTTTCTCCTGCCGGATATATCGGCGATAACGCCTGTGGGTATCTCGAGGATGAAGGTGAGGGCTTCCCTCAGTCCGATGAGGAGACCGATCTGGAAAAAATTCAAACCGTTGGCCCAGAAGAAAAGATACAGGAAGGGCTCGAAAAACTTCAGGTTCTTCAGGAATCCGTAAGCGGAGAATCTCCACAGCATCAATCTCTTATGGCTCCACATGTTCTTCTCCGTAGATTATTTCGGACTTAAAAACTATCGCCGCAAATATGCGACATATTAACGTTTGTAGGACATCCGGGAATACCCCATCTTCTTAAGGTTGACCAGACACTCCATCATCATCTTCGTGTTGTGGACCATATCGTTCCCGCCTCGTTGTTTGTAGTATTTCGTCCTTTTTACATCATCGTCTTCTCTCTTGTACATCCTGATACTGTTGTGGAGATCGTTAAGGTAAAGGTGCAGTTTGAGCAGTTCGTCCACCACCTCGGGTTCAAGGTGATCGGAATATTTGGTGTTCATGATCCTCCAAAGGCCTTCCGCATGCTCCTTGAAATGGTCATCATACCTTTTGATAAAGCCCTTCTCCAGTATCTCCAGCATCTCCGCCCCGGGCATGTTGATAAGTTCGTTGAACCTGGCATCCTTTTGCTCTCTTATGGCATCGTCTATATAACGCAAATCCTTTTCCGGGTCGATCTTCGGTCTGAACTGGAACATGTTACGCAGGACCTCATCCCTGAGTATGTTTATGGTTCTGGCAAGTATGTATTCCACCTCGTTCTTCACCAGGTTCCATCTCTTCCTTTCTGACTTCAGAAGGA
>JAFDTY010000008.1 GCA_019594055.1 Candidatus Haladaptatiplasma halalkaliphilum
TGTACCTGTTCTTTGAGTTTGTCGATGACTCCAGGATCGACCAGAGCCTTTCTCCGATATTTAACACACTGAACAAAATGATATTGAAGAGCGTACACAGAGTGTCTTCCTTTATCAAGTTGATGCCCCATGGTTGTGTGAAAGAGTTACATACCATAAATAGTTTTCCCCGTGATAGCGTTCCTTTCATCTCCCAGCCGAGTCAAGGAGACTTCTCGCAACACCTCGTTAAATATCTCGATAGACCTCACCGACCATCGACCCCCGCACCGAACCTACCCGTCCACCTTTACCAACCGATATTCCCTGAAACCCTGTAGGACACGTATGTAGCCCTTCTCGCGTATCTCACGGTCCAGCTCGGGATCCCCGGTATCGACCCTCAGGAGAGGTGTCCGCTGGAGCTTGGAAGGCGTGGAGATGATGTACAGGTTCTTCAACCCGGCCAGCCTGACAACCTTGGGACTTATCTGCTGGTTGCCACGTCCCAAAAAGAAGCCCTGGTTGCCGATCACGGAAACCACTATCTTGATGTCGCCCCCGGACGCCGCCTCCGTTATATCCGATTCCGAAGCATCGGATCTGACTACCTTCCCACCCCTCAACAGGTCCACCCCCAGGAGGGTATATTCCAGACCCAACAACTCCTGGATCCTGCCGGTGGTGGAGCCGGGGCCCAGCACGAAAAGGTCCCGGGGGTGACGCTCCATCTCCTCTATCAAGTAGCTGGCTATATCATCCTTTATCTCGTCATCGCCCACCGCCCGAAAGCTCTGCTTCCCCAGCTGTATGTAGTGGGGCTCGTTGACGCTGAGAGCCTCGCCGTGGAGCACGAACTCCCAACTCCCCTCCCTGTATCTGTCCTCGTCCAGGTCCATTATCTCCACCTTACCCAGTGAAGCACTTCCGTCGGCGTACATGTTGAAAAGCTCGGCGGTAGCCTCGGGGTTCACACCGAACACACCGCTGTGCATCTTCACACCCGACGGTATCCCCAGCATGGGTACTTTGTCTCCTATCACGGTAAATATGTCCCGGGCGGTACCGTCTCCGCCGCAAAACAGTATTATGTCCACCCCTTCGTCCACTAGGTGCTCCACTGCCTTTTTGGTGTCATCGGTAGTCGAATCAGAGGGTGAGGACACACGCCGGCCCACAGTATGTATCGCATCGGTAGGAAAAAATTTTCGAAGTAGTGATCCGCCCATGACGCCGCCGGGTGCGTACCATGTGTGCCCCTGACGTATCTCCGTCAGACAACGTTCAGCCCTGTGGGAAGCCACGGGTTCCGCACCCCTCTCCACAGCTTCCCTGTAAACACCGTCGGTACCCTTTAGACCTACCCTGCCGCCCATGCCCGCGATGGGATTGATGAGGAAACCTACCTTCATACGGGGGTTAACCCTGAGAGGCGGTATAAGGCTTTTGGGCGTAATATTTATTAACCACGTTGAAGAGTTATTCACCATGCGATACGCAGGTAGAACCATCGGACTCTTCGGTTTCATGATAATGCTGTTCGTGGGCATAGGATACCTCATAGGCGGTCTTTACATGGGCAATTGGATAATGGGCACCCTGGTGTTCCTGTGCATTGCCGGGGCCATTAACATGTTCGCCTACTTCTACAGCGACAAGCTCATACTCAAGATGTACCGGGCCCAGATCATAGAGGAGCACGACAACCCGAGACTGTACAACATAGTCAAGAAGATAGCCATGGATGCGGACATACCCATGCCCAAGGTGGCCATAGTGCCCATGGGCACTCCCAACGCATTCGCCACCGGCAGGAACAAGAACAAGGCGGTCGTGGCCGCCACCCAGGGTTTACTGGCCATGCTCAACGACGACGAGCTCAGAGGTGTAATCGCCCACGAGGTAGCCCACGTTAAGAACAGGGACATGATGGTCATGAGCGTCGCCGCCACCCTGGCGGGAGCAATAGCCTTCATGGCAAGGATGGTATGGTTCCAGATGTTCTTCAGCAGAAGACGTATCAGTCCCATTTTCCTGGTAGTGATGATACTGGCACCCATCGCCGCCATACTCGTGAAGATGGCCATCTCACGTAAACGCGAATACTACGCCGACGAGGAAGGTGCCAGGATAAGCAAGAACCCAAACGCTCTTGCGGACGCCCTGGAAACACTGCATGATCAGTCGATCAAACACCCTATCAAGGGTGGTAACCCTTCAACGTCTTCTTTGTTCATAGTCAACCCCTTCGCCGCCGGCGGATTCGTCAACCTGTTCTCCACCCATCCGCCCATGGAGGAACGTGTAAAAAGACTCAGGAAGATGGCCGCCGAATACAGCTACCTCTGAACGAATAATTTTAAGTATCGCACTGTATCTTCGGTATCATGGTAACTTGTTCTGCCCCCGGCAAGGTGATCCTCTTTGGCGAGCACGCTGTGGTGTACGGTAAGACAGCAGTGGCGGTTGCCATCGACAGGAGGTTGTACTGCAGTGTGGAGAGGAGCGATGACGGTCAGACCCGGGTGAACGGCCACCCCATCAGCGAGACGTACCATGGGTACACAGTGGAGGCCATAAGGAAGGTGGATATCAGGGAGCCCCTGAACATAACCACCTCCAGTGATATATACAGTGGTGCCGGCCTTGGTTCATCGGCGGCGGTTACCATCGCAACCCTGGGAGCACTGCACCGGCTGAAGGGTGAGGCACCGGAAGAGGAGGACGTTGCAAGGCAGGGATTCCACATCGAGTGCAAAGTACAGGGTTCCGCAAGCCCCATCGACACCTCCACCTGCACCCACGGAGGCGCGATCCTTGTCTCGAGTAAAAAGCTGAGAAATTTTCTATGGAAGATGGAGAGGGGGGGAACATCGTGGAACGTACACGAAGGTTCGGTACCCGGTGATATGACCCTGGTGGTGGGATACACCGGGGTCCACGCCCCCACATCACCCCTGGTGACCAGGGTACGCAACTTCTGCGCACGGAACACCTTCGCCAGGGATATGGTCAACGAGATAGGCGAGGTTGTGGACGAAGGCTGCTCGGCCCTGGAAAGGGGAGACCTGGAAAGGGTGGGAGAGCTGATGAACAGGAATCACAAGCTGCTCAAGATACTGGGTGTCAGCCACCCCAAACTCGATTCCTTGGTAAAGGCCTCCGGTAAATACTCTTACGGGGCAAAGCTAACGGGCGCGGGCGGGGGCGGCTCCATGATAGCCCTCACGGACAGACCGGAAAAGGTTGCCAAGATCATCTCCCTAAGAGGCGGGGTTCCCTTCGTATCTGGGCTAACGCATAAGGGTTTATCCCTCGAAAAGGACATGATAAACATTCAATAAATTTATAGTGTACCGGTAACTTTCATGTGTCATGGACAGGAAAAGTTTGGTAAAAACCTACATAGAGGGATTTGATGAGGTTCTTAAAGGAGGCATACCCGAAAAACACATAGTGCTGTTATGTGGTGGCCCTGGCACCTACAAGTCCAGTCTGGCACTCAACCTTCTTGCAAATAACGTGACCGAAGGTGACAGGAAAGGCCTGTACATCACTCTGGAGGAATCCAAGGAGAGCCTCGAGGCCACCGGAAAGGGGTTAGGCATAAAACAATGGGGTGAAAGAGAAATGTTGATCGCCGACGTAGCCAAGTTACGCCTCGAGCAGAAGGATGCGGAAAAGACGAAGAATTGGATGAACATACTCGAGAGGTACATACAGCGTCGCGTGGACGAGGGTTACAACCTTGTGATATTGGACTCCATGTCCGCTATTTATTCGTTGATGGAATTCGATAGTCCGCGTAAGGATTTTTTCAGGTTCTTCGGTTTTCTGAAAAAGTTGGAGATAACCGTCATCATAATCAACGAAGATACCGACGAAACGAACATAATAGGCAAGTCAGGAGAGGAATTCCTGTCAGACGGGATCATACGTTTAAGATACACACATATAAGCGAGACGGACGTACAGTTATGGATACGATGCGTCAAGATGAGACAGGTAGAGCACGCAAAGAACTACTACGCACTACTCCACAGTCAGGGGAAGTTCCAGATAGCCAGGATAATATCCGAAAGATGGAAATGACAGATCAGTAAGGTCTTATCTTCTTCCTGTCTATACCTATGCCCGCAGGTGTAACGACCAACATGTTCTGTCCGACACCGGCAACGTCACCGCCGATATCTCCGGCTACGGCTTTCAGCTCGCTGTGTACCCTTGCAAGTGCCTCCTTGTTACCCGCTATGTCCTCTACATCCACCATGAGGATATGCCCGTCATAAACTATGTCGGTCACGTTCCGTATATCCTCAAAACGGTGTAGCTCGGCCACCTTGATAAGTACATCCGCTTCCATTTCAAAGCCTCTATCTTCAACCAACTCTGCAAGGTCGATATATTCCTCTGACCCGAGGTGCTCGCCCCTCAGCTTCTTGGAGGTTTTCTTCTTGAAAAAGTCTCCGATCATGCTAATTCACTTCCTGACCGCATATACGAAGGCACATAAAAACGTATCGGAATACTTCGCCGTCTTTCAAGCCTCTAAAGGATACTCTTCGAGCTCGTCAAAAACGTTTCGTATGAACTCCTCACCCTTCTTCGAAATGCTGTGATAGCGGATGCCGCAGACGGTCTCGGAATGGGTGGAATCGTCCTTTACCTCCTGGACTTCGATCAGTACCACGCTCATATCACGGCTGCAGTTCATGTGCTCCTTTATCACCGAGGCCGTTCCCAGTATGGATACGTTGACGTCCCCCTCTTCACACATACACACCATCACCCGGCCGGTCCTCTTTATGTTGGACCTCCCCTGATGTCGTCTGGCTATGGCCATCAATATCCTCTTCTTGTCCTTTGCGTATATCAGGTGTATGGGTGTGGTGTTAGGTCTGCCGTCCTTGGATACGGAGGCGACTATAACGGTGGGTACCCTTGACCTCAGTATCTCGAATACATCGTCCGGTAGGCTATCTCCCAATATCTTGGACATATTGACAGTACATACGGGACATGAATATAAAGGATACTGTTACCACACGGGCATAAGTCATATCAAACGTCGAATATCACCCTTATCTCGCCGCTCCTATCCACCATGATGTCGTGGTAGGATACCGCCTTGACCGCCCCCTTCAACACGTGTTTTTCACGGTCTATCACCTCGCCCATGGCGATGACGGTCATGCGGATGCCATCCCGGTGCTCCATCTTCACATCGAACCGTGAAAAGAGCATCGACCTCACCTCGAAGAGGTAGATGAGCTCGGAAAGGAATTCGACCAGCAACGATTCCGGGTCTTCGGCGGAAAGCTCTATCCTGAGCTCTCCCACGGGGGATACCTCACCGATATCCGTGATGATGCTGAACATGCCCCGGGCCGCCTCGGCGAAGGCCTCTTCAAGTCCGTCCCCGGTTGCCCGGATGCCCACGTCGGCGGTGTGTTCGAACTGTTCGTAGGCCATATACCATCACTCTACCGAGAGCAACACGGAGCCTGTCTTTTCATCCCGCCTTCGCCCGAGTGTTATCCCATGGGGAACCACGGCTGTCAATTCCACAACATTGTGGATGACCCCGCCTTTCAGATGGCCGCCCTCAGCCTTGTGGTCCTCACCGGAGACCACCGCATGCAGGTGTATGTCGGTGGCGGTAACACTTCCGCAGAGTGATAACAGCTCCATGCAATCGTGATATTCCTTCCACTGGTACCCACGTTCACTGGAATCGAAGTAACCTAACCGGAAGTCCTTGAGCATACCTATGCCCGACACCACCATCCCCCCCGGAGAGTCCTTGAACAACTCTGCCAGTACTTGAAAAAGTTCCGTTTCATGGTCGAGCTTTGCCATCAGCACGTTTCCCTCTCTTCTGTATTCCATGGAACGGTTTAACCTTAATGGAAGTATATAGTTTTCCCCCGTGTAACGGTGTATGATAAACTCGGAAACAATCATTCACTTCAGCGCCGTGGCCTCTATACCCAGTTCCTTCCTCACGGCACACGCGAATTCCCTGGCACTGCCGTGGACGGTAAAAACCCTCTCCGGCTGACATCTTTTTACGTAATCCATGAGTTCGTCGAACCCGGCGTGGTCGGAGAGGGGGAACTGGGCGTCGATGTCCATTGAATGGAAGAACGAGTAAAATGCGCACCACCCCGACAGGTAGGCCGCTGTACCCTTGTTCTTCCTGGCGATCTTGAGGAACTCGCCATGGGTTTTCTTCAGGTCGGCAGGGGGCACCACGGCGGTGAAGTCACCTTCCGGCGTACCCGTGTCGTATCTCAGGGGTACGCCGTGCCTGTTGTATACGGCGCACAATCGCGCGATATTATCCGTAACGTAGGGTTCCTGACCGATGCTGTTCAGAAGGGATATGATCTCCTGAGCCTTTCCGAATTCGTAGGAGCCGAACACCACGGGGCCTTCTTCGAGCTGACACTCCGTCCAAGCCAGTATGTCCGATACCACCTCGTCCTTGGGCGGCAAGCGATAATCCTCCTTCCCGTAGGTGGTCTCGATTATCAGGTCACGGCACTTGTAGGATGACGGTCTGCCGCAGGTCATGCCCCCGTCGGGGTTAAAATCACCGGTGTAGAGCACATCATCCACCATCACCATGGCGGACCCGAAGACGTGGCCGGCGGGGTAGAGAGTAACGTTCAATCCTCCGACGGGGTGAGGGAATCCGTAGGACAAACCCCTCCCCCTTCGCTCACCCGTGCGTACCTCCAATATATCCAGGGTGTGATGTGTCATGAAGGCGTCCTTGACCAGGTGGTCCATGTGCCCGTGGGTGACCACTCCGATGTCACTCTGTCTTGTGGGGTCAAGTATGACCTTGGAGCGGTGATTCTCCAAGCATATTCCATGGTCGTATCTTATTTCCATCTAATAGTGCTCCTTGACATATTCGAATCTGTACCTCGTGGGTACCCTTCTCTTCAGAGTGGTCCAGTAAGGACAGGTGGTGCACGTATAACCAAGGGTGACCGTGCCCCCGAAGATGGTGTCGTTCTTAATAGGTTTCAACTTCATTCCACACACGGGGCATTTGCCCTTGAGAGCTTTGAATGCACTTGCCTGACGTGCCTCTATTGACGTATGGATGAAGGGTGATGTGACGGCTATCTCCCTGAGCCTGGGATATCCTATGGTGTAGCCGGGGTCTTTTATCCGAAGCTCGCGTATGACCAGTTCCCTTAACCTTTTAAGTGAGCCGATGGCTTTCATCCTTTTTATCACTATCTCGAGTGCATCCCTTATTTCTTCATCACTCGGGATGGAGTAGGGCATCCGTGGGGAATTGACGGAGTTATACTTAACGTTACCTGTTGGAAACATTCTCGTGGAGCTTTACAACGCTCTCCACAGCCGCCTTTGCCCGGTCTATCCTTTCATGGGCCTGCATGCGTGTCATCCCGGGCCCGGTTATTCCAAGGCCAACGGGTTTGTCGTGCTCCAGGGCAAGGTCGGCTATCTTCCTTGCGGCATGGCTGATCACCGTCTCGTCATGGTCGGTCTCACCCTTGATGACGGCTCCAAGGGTGACCACACCGTCTATACCTTCCTTCTCCAGCAATTTCTTTATGGCCAACGGCATGTCGAAAACCCCGGGAACATGTATTACCTCGGAGACCTCGACCCCCAGGAATTTCGCATGCTCCTTTGCCCTCTCCAGCATCATGCTGGTGATATCGTAGTTGAACTCCGAAACCACTATACCTATCTTCATTTTCTTTACCATGTTCTTTCATCTCCTTAACGATCCTGCATCGTCGTGACCTTCTCGCTGACCCGTCCCTGCGGCCCGCTGCAGTTTTTCCCGACGGAAAAGCAGGTCGTAGGCGTTAACTGCGTGTTCCCTGGCCCTCCGGTCAGCCAGCAGGGCCAGGTCTTTATCGCTACTGCATTCGTCCTCGTGGACGAACACTTCCAGTATGTGAACGTCATGTTTTATCTCCACGTCCAGTATGGCTCGGGACGCCTGATCGGCGCACTGCTTATCTATGGGTTCGGGCCCGGGCATCCCCAGGGCCAGGACGATATCACATCCTCCCTTGATCAGGCGCTGGCAGGCGATTGCCAGGTCCTTGATACCGGGTACGGTGTATCTCTCTATGGTAAAACCGGTCCCGATGGCTTCCAGTTCGTCCCTGGCGCTCCCGTACATGTCGTACCTTGCGAAGGTGGTATCGGCTATACCTATCTTCTTCACGTGCCCTCCACCGCCTCTAGTTTCTTCTTCATCCCGTACCAATCGATGATCCTCCTTATTATCTTACGGGTGCCGTCAAGGTCATGGTCGTAGTGTTCCAGACGTTTCACCTCTATATCGAGACCCCTTTTGCTCAATTCACGGGATATGCTTTCCTCGTCGTGCCTCTGATCGTAGCCCAGGGCTATGATGTCCGGGGCTATCTCCTCGACTACCGTGAAAGGATCTCCAGGTCGGCCGATGACGACTCCGTCCACCGGTTTCAACGACTCCACCATCCTCGCCCTTTCCTCCTGTGTCATGAGGGGGTCGTGCTTGTTCTGTCTAACGGTTTCGTCACACGCCACCACCACCACCAGTCTGTCCCCCAGCTTCTTGGCCTCCGTCAGATACTGCAGATGACCCATGTGAAGTATATCGAATACCCCTGTGGCCATCACGGTTTTTTCAACCATGCATATCCTCCCAGGCTTCCTTGATATCGCCCCCCTCTATAAGTGGTATGCCGGCACTTTCGCCGTATGCCCTTGCCTCACGTTCCGTCAGGCTGCGGCCGTTGGATGAAAGCATCTCGCAGATGGTCATGCTGGGGTACATATCGGCCATGGTGAGCAAGGCCGTGGTTAGCTCGGTATGGCCCATACGGCGGCTCACAAGGCCCCGGGTGGCGTTCAGAAGGAATACGTGTCCCGGGGTCCTGAATTCCTTCCCGAAGAGCTCCACCGCTTCATCCGTATCCATACCCATGAACTCTTCGGCGATCACCCCGAACCTGTTGATGGTGAGGGCACGGTCGTTATCGGATATCCCGGTGAAGGTGTCCCTGTGATTGACCGAAAGTGAGAAGGTGGACTTTTCGTCGTAGGGGATGTCATCGGCCTTCATGGCGGATAGTAGGGGATATTCTCGGGAGGCATACCGGTAAAGGTCCTGCAGGTATGGCAAGCCCAGTTTTTCCCATGTGTCCGGGGGTACGGTAACGCAGATCAAACCACCTGCATCACGCCTTAGCCGCCTTACCTTTTCCGGGGTAACGTGACGGGAAGCCACCACCAGGTCCGTTTCCTCCTCCCTGCCGTCGGCGTCGTACACCATCACGAACTCGCCTTCCCTTATACGGGCCAATGCGTTTACCAATGCCTCTTTCATCCATGTAAAAAACATGACGGTTTATAATAGGCTTTTGGTGAGTCCGCGACTTTGCGGGACGGGATAAAGTTTATGTCCGACCCGGCGGATGGCCTTTTATGGTAAGGGGTTATGGAAGATGCTCCAACTGCGGAAAACCCTTGCATTTCGGAAACGAACGCTGCAAATGGTGCGGCACCTTACAGCTGAAATGGGATGTCCGTCATGACTCGACAGAACAGCGTCCGGAAGATCACGTAGCTGTAAACGGGAGCCCGGGGAAGAAAAGGAATTTACTTGTTCCTATCTTGATATCCGTCTCGGTTCTGATCGCAACGATAGTCATTGTACTGGTGTTCGTTTTCAACGTGGATTGGAGTTATTTAGCTATATTGGGCATCCTGGTTTTTCTGTTATTTCTGCAGCTGTTAACAATGGGCCCGACACTGGGCAGAACGAACCAGGAAGGCGAGGCCTTAGTGAAGCACGTCGAAGGGCGTCGCAGATGAAGGCCCGCACTCACACCGTATCGACACAATCTATATATTCCCTGGTCGATTATGAATGGAAAAGTGATGGCCATGTTGGATGACCAAGAGAAGCTAAAAAAGATGGACAGCGGGGGCATGCTGGAATCCCTGGAAAAATTCCCCGAACAGATAGAGGATGTGTTCCGTACCCTGGAACTGAATCTCTTACCTTTCAAACCCGATGATATAGTGGTGACGGGGATGGGGGGCTCGGGGATAGTGGGAGACATACTCCAGAGCTTTCTGGCCAACCGTATCAGCATACCCATTTACGTTAACAAGGATTATTCCTTGCCCTCCTTCGTAGGCGAGAATACCTTGCTGTTCGTGATATCGTACTCGGGCAATACCGAGGAGACCCTGAGGGCCGCCGAGAACGGTATCAAGAAGGGGGCTAAGGTGGTGGCCATAAGCTCGAACGGCGAGCTGGAGAGGATGTGCGAGGAGAAGGGCATGGTATTCATAAAGGCCGCTGCGGGCTATCATCCCCGAGCAGCCATAGCCTTCATGTTCGTTCCCGTGCTCAAGTTACTCTCCGAACTTCTGATATACGATTCCGACGTTGCCATACTCGATTCCCTGAAGGTCTTGAGGGTGCTAAGGGACGAGATAAAGGCGTCCGTACCCACGGACGAAAACGAGGCGAAGGGCATCGCCGCCAGCATCCATGGTAAGATCCCCGTCATATACGGACACTCCATCTACAACGCCGTTGCCAACCGCTGGCACACACAGTTGAACGAGAACGCCGAGATACTCTCATGGTTCGGGGCGATACCCGAGATGAACCACAACGAGATAGTGGGATGGACCGGGGACGAAAACGCGTCCATGTTCGTACCCGTACTCCTCAGGGACAGTAACGAGGACGAGAGGATAAGTAAGCGTATAGAACTGAGCAAGGAACTCGCCTTCAAAAACAACGTCGAGGGCTGGGTGGAGGTGTACGCAAAGGGAGAAACCCAGTTGGCAAGGATACTTTACCTGATATACATGGGTGATCACGTTAGTATCTATCTGGCCATGCTCAGGGGCAAGGACCCGTCACCGGTGGAAGTCATAGACAGGTTGAAGGAAAAGTTGTGATCACGAGTACTTGCCGTCCCCTATATGGTGCAGGTTTTTAACCACCTTACCCTCATCAGAGTCCACCATGGTCTTACCGTCGGTAAGTGCCCTTCCCACGGCCAGGGGTTTGCCATGTTCCTGATCCCTCACCCAGACCAGCTGCCCTTCCACGATATCCTCGTGGGCGTCCACCACACCGGGTGCCATGACGTCCGCTCCGTTGTAAATGAAACGTACCGCACCCATGTCCACCACCACGTACGCCTTTTCCGCTCCCGTGTTAAGTAAACCGTCTATGGTCAAAAATATCTCGCCGTCGAAGAAGCATGCCAGGGGGGTATCGCCCCTCAAAAGTACCTTTCCGGAAGGGGTGTCTGCGATGTCAATTGCATCATCCTCCTTAAAGGGTGAGTTACCGAGTTTCAGCGTGATATCACTGTAATATTCCCTAAATTCCTTCTTCTTCAGACGATATCTGTTGCGGTAGCGCATCCACCACCCATGATACGGGACATATAAATTATTTTGGAATCGCTAACTATTAGTATCAGTAACGGAAATCCGCGGTGAACATGAAGGTCGAAGAACTCGATATACCGGAAAGTACCAGAAAGATCATAGGTGACTGGGGGATAGAGGACCTCTACCCGCCCCAGGCGGAGTGTGTCGACCACGTTCTCTCGGGTAAAAATTGCGTACTGGCATTTCCCACGGCCAGCGGCAAGTCGCTCCTCGCCTACCTGGCCATCGTCAAAAGGGTGCTCCAGGAAGGCGGCAAGGCCCTTTACATAGTGCCACTGCGAGCACTTGCATCCGAGAAGGTAGAGGACCTGCAGGCCTTTTCCCACCTGGGTGTGAAGGTGGCGGTTTCCATGGGCGATTACGACCGTCCGGACCCCAACCTCAGAAACCACGACGTGATCGTGGCCACCTCCGAGAAGGCGGATTCACTACTACGGCAGAATGTGGGATGGCTTCACGATCTGAACCTGGTGATAGCCGACGAGATACACCTTATAAATGACAGGGACAGGGGTTCCACACTCGAAGTCACCCTTTCAAAGCTAAAACAGGTCAATCCGGACGCCCAGATAGTCGCCCTGTCGGCCACCATCAGAAACTCCCATGCCATAGCGGACTGGCTGGATGCCGAACATCACGTGAGCGAGTGGAGGCCCGTGGAACTCTCGGAAGGTGTGTTTTTCAGGAACAGTATACACTTCCGGGACGGAAGCAACCTCCGGGTACCAGGGGCGAATGCCGTATCGGCCCTTACATTGCAGACAGTGAAGGAAGGTGGGCAGTGCCTGGTCTTCGTATCCACACGAAGGTCCACCGAATCCATAAGTATCGAGATGGCAGGCGGCGTAAAAAATCTATTAACTGAAGATGAGTCCGTGGAGCTGGAAAGGATAGCCGGTGAGATCCGTGAAAGGGCCACCACCTCCATCGGCAAGAAACTGGCGTCGGCCGTATCATCGGGTACCGCCTTCCACAACGCAGGACTGAGCAATTACCAGAGGAGGATGGTTGAGAGGGCCTTCAAGGCCCGTCTGATAAAGGTTATCGTCGCCACCCCCACCCTCGCAGCGGGTATCAACCTGCCTGCCCGAAGGGTGATAATCAGGGACTGGAAGCGGTACGACCCCCTGCACGGCTTCAACGCTCCCGTGCCCGTGATGGAGATAAAACAGATGTGCGGCCGGGCCGGCAGACCGGGATATGACGACCGGGGCGAGGCCGTGCTGGTGGCGAGGAGGAAGGGGGAGGTGGACGCCCTGATATACGAGTACATAGACGGGGAGAGCGAGGTGGTAATATCCAGGATGGCAATGGAGCCGTCCCTGCGGAAGCACCTGCTTGCCCTGGTAGCCACCGCACACTGCCGCTCATGCAAGGATATCGACCAGTTCATGGAGGGCACCTTCTTCGCCATATGCGGCGGTATCGAGGGTATGTGGGGGAGGATAGATGAGATGTTACGGTTACTGGAAGAGTGCGCCTTTATCCGGCGGGAGGGAGACATATTGGAGGCCACGGATTTCGGTAAAAGGGTATCCGACCTTTACATCGACCCCCTGTCCGGCCTGAAGATAAGGGAGGCACTGGAAAGCGGAAGGCAGGGCATCCCCCTTTCATATCTACACGTGATATCGGATACCCCCGACATGTACCAGCTCTACATCAAGAAAAGCGACGTCGATAAACTGCTGGGCAAGGTTGACGGCATCCGGGCCGACCTTTTCGAGGATGTACCCGACGACCCCGGAGACATCGAGGCCTATCTTTCGGCGTTCAAAACCGCACTCATGCTCAACGATTGGATAAGCGAGGAGAGCGAGGACACCATATCCGACAGGTACGATATAGGGCCCGGTGACATCAGGAACAGGGTGGAGACCGCCGAATGGCTACTCCATTCCGCTGCCGAACTGGCAAGGATGTACGACCCGGAAAAATCCTCCCGGTTACGTGAACTTACCACAAGGATGAAGTACGGTATAAATGCGGACCTGATACCCCTGATGAGGATAGAACAGGTGGGACGGGTCAGGGCGAGAACGCTCTTCAACGCGGGTTACAGGACTCCGGAGGATGTTGCCAGGGCAAGACCCGACGATCTGAGAAAATTACCGGGTATCGGCGAGAGGATATCCTCGGAGGCCAAGGATATGAAGGAGCAGAGCTCGTTGACGGACTTCTGAGGTCTACTTCTTTACACTTCGTCCCAGCCTTCTTTCCACTGATACTATCTTTCCGTCTATCCTCTTCTCGGCACCTTCCCTGTCATCTATCTTGATGGATGTGGATACCCTTCGGGAGTGCTTTCTCATGTGCCGATGGCACTCCTTTATCAACCCCATCACACTGTCCCAGTCACCCTCCACGATGGTCCCCATGGGGGTGAGGCAGTAGTCCAACCCGCTTCGGTCCACCAGGTCCACGACCTGGGATACGTACTCGCTGAGGCTCTCTCCCCTGTCAAGGGGTACGATGGTGAATTCGGCTATCATGGTATTACCTCTTACCACTTTACGGACAAGGTGTATTATGAATATTTTCCTACTTGTCCAAAAAAAAACCGATCCGGAAGAACAGGTGCGAGTTCTCCCGGGCTGCACATGCTGTGATGCACGGAGTACGACAGGGCGTTTTGAACCTACGGTTCCCCACATGCGCGTTCCAGTCCTGCTGCGTGATCCCTATGTAGGTTCTTGCCCTTCAAAATATGTCGATATCTGGTATCCCTCACCGAACTCCCGTTTTCTCAAGGAACCCTTTCTGCCAATCTTTGAAATCCTTGAAACCCATCTTCAGGTATTTCGACTCTTCCGCATCGAAGCTTTCTACCACTTTGATCAATTCATCCTCAAAATCGAGATCGTAACTCTTCAGTTTCGAGAGGTATTTTTCGTGAACAGTATCCCCGTAGATCAATATGGACAGGATGTCTATGGCATCCTTTTTTCCTTTCACGCTATCCCTTCTGTCCATCTCCGCTCTTTGCTTCAATATCAACAGATCCTCAGAAACAGGTACGGTGAAACCCTCTATCCCGGTCACCTCCATCTTCTCAAGGGGGAATCCGAGTTCCGAATAGTATTTGACGTATATGTCTACGTCGAATCTTTCTTCTTGGATCTCATATTTTTTCAAACGTGGATTCTTCGTAACATCAAAATCAAGCTTGAGTTGACCAAGGGTTTCGAAGTCTATGACTATATCTATATCCTTGGACTTGTGCTGTTTCGTCCAGAGGTAAACCGCCCATCCGCCGATCAGTATGAAATCATACTTTTTTGAAAACTTCTGAAGGCTTTCCCAGCTCGCTTTCGTCAGTGATTCATTCCAGTATTCTGTCATGCATCTCCCTCGTGAATTCCTTGGCATACCATTCCTTCAGATTCCACAGGTCAGCGAAAACCAGGGCTTCATTTACCTTCATCTCCTTCTTGAGCACAAAAAGGTTCGCCGGCCCCTTTGCAGGGGGAAACCTTCTTTTTATCTCTTCGATACCCAGTTCATCCCCATACACATATACCTCGGAGTAATCCGCCGGTACGTCTTCAAATATGAATTTATATGCAGTATATCCGGTGAAATCCACACCCCCCGGCATGGACCTCTCTATCTCCCTTACACTGTCGTTAACCCTTGTTCGATACACCACATCCTTTTCAGTATCCCTCATGCTTGCCATGTACATCAATATCTTCTCCCTGTCACGGACCCTCAAACTTCGGCTTGACACTTCAACCGCCCCCATGATCTCCAGTTTTTTCACAGTCCTGTTCACCGTACTGAGAGACATGCTCATCTCTCTCGATATCTCGGCTTGAGTGGTCCTTTCATGATCCATCAACCATGCACACACCATGACGGCTTTCTTCATCTTTCGATATAACAGTCATTTCCTTTATATATCTTTCGATAATACGGAAATATACGTCGCCCTGTTTGATCAGTCGACATTTTTCCATGGATCCGTGGTACGCTAGGATCATGTGAAGGATGATACACTACCAGCGTTCCACACGTTCTTCGAGCCCCACATGCGCGTTCGAGCCAGAAACGGCCCTGCCCCGCCTCCCCATACCTACACAAATGTTAAAACCCTTCTTGTATCTCCATACCTCAATGACTTCGTTAGGAATAGTATGCGGAACGGGATTCAAGGAACAAAATGACCTGAAGATAAAGGATACCCTGGAGGTCAACACTCCCTGGGGTACGCCCTCGTCTCCCCTCTACAGATGTAAACTGTCGGGCAAGGATGTGGTACTACTTCTCCGTCACGGCCCTCGACGTAACATACCCCCACACAGGATCAACCACAGGGCCAATATCTACGCACTGCAAAGGGAGGTGGAGGGTATAATCGGCATATCATCCGCCGGGGCACTTCGGGGGGATATTCCCGTGCCTTCGGTATCGGTACCTGCGGATTACATCAACCTCTGGAACTCCATCACTTTTTACGAAGAGTCCATCAAACATGTCACCCCTTCCCTTTCCCCTGGGATACGTAAAGGACTGTTGAGTGCCGGGCCGAAGACCGAGGATAAAAATACCGTCAGGGACGGCGACATATATGTACAGACCACGGGACCCAGGCTGGAGACCATGGCGGAGGTAAGGATGCTGTCCCAGTACGGGGACCTCGTGGGTATGACCATGGCATCCGAGGCTACCCTGGCAAGGGAGGTACACCTTGATTACGCTTCACTGGTAACCGTGGATAACTACGGCCACGGGGTGGGCCCCGAGAGCATAAGGTACGAGGAGATAGTGAACACCGCAAGAAACAACTGGAGCACCGTGTTGGACATACTCAAGATATACCTTGAGGAAGGATGATGTGATAGCATGAGCATCGTAATCAAGGACACCGAGATACCGGGCAGAGAGGGGCGGTTCGACGTACTGGTCGAAGATGACATCATAGCCGGGATAAGCCACAGTGAAGATGGTGACCGGGTGATAAGTGGCGCGGGAAAATACCTGTTACCGGGATTCGTCAACACCCACTGCCATGCCGCCATGTCCCTCTTCAGGGGATATGCGGACGACCTCCCGTTGCAGATATGGTTGAACGAACACATATGGCCCCTGGAGAGTAAGCTTACAGCGGAGGATGTCTACTGGGGTACCAAGCTCGCATGCCTTGAGATGATCAAATCGGGTACCGTTGCCTTCAACGACATGTACTTTTTCATGGAGGCCGCCGCCCGGGGTGTCGAGGAGATGGGTATGAAGGCCACCCTGAGTCACGGATTCATCGACCTGGGGGACGAAGGGAGGAGGGAGGAGGAGATCAAAAGAACGGAAAAATTCGTGGCACATATACCGGGCTCGAAGCTCGTCAAACCCGCCCTGGGGCCCCACGGAGTGTACACCGTCTCCCGTGAGGGACTGGAATGGTGCTCGAGGTACTCACGTAAACATGAACTCGGGGTGCACATGCACCTTGCGGAGACGGAGCAGGAGATGGAACAGTTCGGTGAAGGGTACCAGGGTAACATCACGGATTACCTTGGGGAAATCGGGCTTTTGAACAATAGGTTGATAGGGGCACACTGCGTCTGGCTGGATGATATGGACATGGAAAACATATCACGGGCGGGTGCAACGGTCAGTCACAACCCCGTATCGAACATGAAATTGGGTGTGGGAAAGCCCATGGATTACCCTTTCATGAGATCGGCTGGAGTCCGGGTCACCCTGGGCACCGACAGCTGCGCGTCCAACAACAGCCTCGACATGCTGGAAACCGCAAAGATGGCCGCATTGCAGCAGAAGATGGGGGGTGACCCCACCGTCCTCACGGCCGTAGAGGCGTACCACATGATCACCCGGGGCGGTGCTGAGGCACTGAACACGGGCGGGGGTGTGATAGAGGAGGGTATGGCGGCGGATATGATACTGCTGGAAAAGGGTGTTAAAGGGGCGCCGGGGCACAACCCGATTTCAGACATAATATATTCACTCAAGGGGTCGGATGTTACCCATGTGATGATAAACGGTAGGATAGTCATGGGGGACAGGAAAGTGGATAACGAAGATGAGATAGTTAGAGAGGCCACCGCCAGGGCCATGAGACTGTTGAAGGAGGTGGCATGATGCTCGAACTGTTGAAGAGTTCGGTTGTAAGTTCACCCGTTGTCGAGATGAACGGCTACCATTACTTCGTCCACCCTTTGACCGACGGCCTTCCCATAGTGATGCCGGCCCTTCTGGAAGAGGTGCTGGATGTGGTGGAGGATATATGCAACCTTGACTGTGATTACATAATGACGGCCCAATCCATGGGGTTTCCACTGGCGGCCGGGCTGTCCCTGAGGACCGGGCTGCCCTACAAATTCATACGCAAGAGAAGCTACGGCCTTGAAGGTGAAATATCCGTATGCCAGGTCACGGGCTATTCGGAGAACGACATGTACATAAACTACGTCGAGCCCGGGGACAGGATATTCTTCATAGACGATGTGTTCAGCACGGGAGGCACCCTGCGGGCCATACTCACCGCTCTTGAAAGGGCGGGAGCCGAGCTCACCGACGTGCTGGTGTTATTCGAAAAGGTGGGTTCCAGGGAGAGCCTGGAAAGGGAGACGGGCGTACCCATAAGATCCCTTCTCAGGATAGAGATGAACGGGCCTGAAATAAAGATAGTCGGCGAGGGTTTTTAGCCGTTATGACCCTTCAAACGACGGAATTTACGACTGAGAGAGGACCTCTTCAGATCCCCCTTTATAACCCGGTGTTTGGGTAAGACCACATGTCTACCCTCCTCCTTTAGAAGACGCCTCTTTCTCAAACCACCCACCACGAGTTCGCTACCATCCTCCCTGAATTCGTCACCCACATTGTCTATTATGTTTTCAGTTTGTTCCTGAGCAACAGGTTCTACCCCGAATTCTTCCGTTAACTCCTCGTTTATGTTCTCCGGGTACTCGTGCCCCCATTCCATGGTTTCCGTACTCGTCTCCCTCTTCCTCTTCAGTACTGGTATGGTTTCCGTACTCACCTCCTCCTTCCTCTTCGGTACAGGTATGGTTTCCGTACTCGTCTCCCTCTTCCTCTTCAGTACAGGTATGGTTTCCGTACTCGTCTCCCTCTTCCTCTTCAGCACTGGTATGGTTTCCGCGCTCGTCTCCCTCTTCCTCTTCAGCACTGGTATGGTTTCCGCACTCGTCTCCCTCTTCCTCTTCAGCACTGGTATGGTTTCCGTACTCACCACACCCTTCCTCTTCAGCACCGGAAGGGAATGAATATTCACGTATTTTTTGTCCATATCCCGAAGTAGAGGATCCGGACTATGGCCCCTGGTATCATCCGAGGTATCGATGACCCGGGAATCCCATGAATCCTGTAACCTGTGCTTCACGAGGACGGTGTAAAGAAGGATTATCACCAGCAACAGTATTATCAACGACAGACCGGTGACGAACAGGTTAGACAGTATGTTTTGCCCCGGTGGTTCCACCGTGAATGTACGGGTGTCCGTTCTGACCGTTATGTTGGGACCCAGGGGGTTTGTTTCCTGGGCGATATAAAAGTATTCGTACTCTCCGGTATCCAGGTACATCTCGTGGTAGTATAGTTTCCCGTCCGAGAACGTAGTGTCCGATATGTTCAACTCCTTCATGGTATAATGGTTGTCATCAACCACCAGTTCCACGTACCTGGGAGGCTCGTTATCGTGGTCCGTGTACCTCAATACCCACCTCACCCTTGTGGGGTTGTAGGTTATGTTCAGATAGACTTCCTCGAGAACAGGGGGATTGTTCACTGCCTGGATGAACAGGGTGACGGGTATGGTTGAGGTCATCACATCGTAGAACCGTATATCCAAAGTGAAGTTCACGGTTCCGTGATAATAGGGTGGTGGGATGATATGGATGTAACCATGGATATCTGCGGTCACACTGACACTTCCGTTGTCCCTTATTCCGGTGATCACCGCACCCGGTGGCAGGTGCGAGAGTATGTCGTAACCTCGGATAACTTCGCCCTCCTTCATGGTGATGGTGATGGAATCCATGACGCACAACTCGCTGTTCTGATCAACCCATACCATATTCACGTCGAAGAAGGAAAGCATCGTGCTTACATAGGATGATGTTAGGTGCAGGTGGTATCTGCTACCTATGATACTGCTGGTTTTGACGAACGCGTTGGAATACTCGAATTTGATGCCATGATTGGTGTTACCGGAGAGGGTAGTGTTCTCTATGAGCAGGTTCGATGTGCCCCTGATATTGATACCGTAGTGTCCGTTGTTGGATACGGTGTTGTTGTAAAAATGTATGTCGGATGAGGTGGTAAAACCACCGTTATTCCTCGTGATCCTGTTATCTTTAACCAGACCCGGGGCCCCGGAGATATCCATCCCCACACCTCCGTTGTGGGTGATGGTATTACCAGAAGCGACGAATTCCCCCGTGGCCGATATAACCATACCCCTACCATCACAGTTGGTGATAAGGTTATCCGTCACGGTGATATTGGCTCCATGGATATGCATACCGTAGGAACCGCCTTCCACTGAATTATCACTCACACGAAGGTTCTGAACATCGAATAACCTTACCGACCAACCCTGGGTATCCCAGAACTCGTTACCCCGTAAGGTACTAAGGTCGGTCACATGGTCAAGCTGTATTCCGTAACCGTTCCCAAGCATTTGATTATCGGTGATCGTCGCCCGACCCCGGACGAAGTTTATACCACCTCCGCACATGTCGAAGGTATTTTGTTTGATCACCATGTTAGCTTCAAGGGTACTGACCCCTGCCCTGCCCACATCCTTGAAGGTGTTTCCGTCGACTATCATATCACCACCAAGGACCTGTATGCCGTGCCCGGATATTTGGGTAAAATCATTGTTGAAGATCACTCCGGTACTGTCTCTTATTATGGTGCCATGTTCACCGCTGAATTTATTGTTAGATATGTCAACGGTACAACCGTGGGAGTCCACGGCCACGCCCACCTGTGATGTGAATACGTTTCTCTCGATGACCGCCGAAGCGTTCCTGAGTTCCACACCCGCTGTACCGTAGGATTCGAACCGCGAATCGGATATCACCGCGTATGTTCCGTCCACACGTACCGCCACCCCGTTGTCCACGAAGGTGTTGTCGGTCAGGGTGACCGAAGGCGAGCGGATTATCAGGTCGGGGGCACCCGTAGTAGCATGGAAACCCCTTATTGTAGAGCCCCTAACCACCCCGGAACTGCCTTCCTGGAAGGTAAGTCGCAATCCGTTGAACTCCGGTTCGCCTCCGTGATGATCCCGGTCCACCCCGTATGAAACGTCCACTGAAAGTACGGTACTGTTGGCTGCCGATACCTTGTAACCCCTGCCCGGTAACATGTACTGTTCAGGGGTCAGGTCGTACTCGTTACCTCCTTCGGCAGATCTCACGGTGTTTATGTCCGGTATGATATCAGCGAAGAAATCTTCCATGGTCATGGGCTCCGCCAGCGGATATGATATCCAATTCCAGCCCCGCTCAAGTGTATATCGGTAATTTTCATGGAACGAACCCCTGGTGGATATGTTCACGGGAGAGGTTATGTTCACCTCGACACCCATGGTATTATTCACATGACGTAGCGAATTGAAGTGATCGGGGCGGTCAACCACATAGGATTTCCAGGGTCGGGAAGTGTCCCACCTGTCATAGTAATATACCTTGTCAAAATACCCCTCCAGGGGCTCCAGCACCGATTTGATACAGTCGTCGCTACGGTGTAACGGGAAGGATAGGGTGTTCATGCCGGCTGGGAGTTCGTAGTCGATGTTCCATGATACGTATTCGAGGGAGGAGAGCAATACCGAATCCGTCATCCTCAGCATACCCCCGCTTTCCACACTGAATAGGCTGTCATCACGGTTGTTCAGCACCAATGTCACGTTATTCAATATGAGAGTACCCCTGACCCTGAGGTCACCGTTTACCGAGAGTATCTGGTCCGAGTAACGGACCGTCTCCCCCTCGCCTATGACCATATCGGGGCCGCTGGTGAAGACTGCACCACCCTCGATCACCGGAAGTGCGAGGGTAAGCAGCAACATCGCAACATATATCAGAGCTTGTCTTTTCATGTTACGGAACGAACTACAATTTCCTTCAATATAAATATATTCGTGGTATTCAGCCCCCGCTCACCGGAGGTAAGACCGCCACAAGGTCTCCGTCCCTTAACTCCCTGGTTAGAGGGCATGTACTCCTGTTAACCGCTATGATCACGTGATCCTGCATCTCCCGTAGACCGGGATATTTATGGGTAAGGAGTCGGAAGAGCTCACCGACGGTGGTTCCGGCCTCGAGCTCCATGTCCATCTCCTTCTCTCCGACCATCTCACGGGCATAGGCGAAGAACTTCAACTTGATGTTCACTGTAGGGGACATGCCCGCCCTATGTAGTTAGGGTGGTATATCTTTTTCGTAAGCCATACGGTTAAACCAGATGCGCAACTATTAAATGTAGTATAGGTATTATGGTTATTCATGACATTCGAAATAATGATGAGAAGTCACACCCCCGTGGCGTCGGACTCCCTGGAGGAGACACTGGAGAATTTTCTGTTGGACATAGGATACCTATCCGGCAGGAAAAGGGGTGAAGAACTATACCAGAGCATACCCTTCAGAATGTGGAGCGACTGCTTCCTCAAGGCGCCTGAAAAGTCCAGGACGGTGGACGAACTGGCGGCCCTGCTGGACGCCTCCAAACCGTCCGTTTACCGTCATCTGAACAAGCTCAAGAACATGGATCTCCTGGAATCCATGGATATAGTGGAAGAGGACAACGGAGAGGTAACAAAGAAGGGATATCGACTGAGACAGGGGGACCTGCTGACCGCGTGGCACGTTACCGAGGCGAACATAGAATCCACCTTGAAAAGATACCGTGAGACCATCCACAGGATAGTGGAGATGACAGGAGAGTGAATGGTCATGAAGGAAGAGAACAAAAAATACCCAGGCGAGCTGGTGGAGGGGTCACGGTATCTCATAAAGTCACTCCATTCGAGGGAAAAAACCCTGGAGACCAGGGGAGAGTTCAAGGGTTACGTGTTCATAGGCCGGGACCAGGGTCTCAGGGTCGAGCTGGACGACAGTCACGAAGAGGGCGGTACAATACGGTTCATCCCGTGCCACATGATAATACATATCGATGTGATCAACGAGGTGGAACGCAAGGAGGACAAGGTGAAGAAATCCGGCACTTATTTCGGGTGATAACAACATGATCCAGTTCGACAGCGACACCCTGGAGGCCAGGCTGTTGCGTTTGCTGCTCAGAGAGTTACCTTTGACCATGGAGGAGGCCGCCCGTGAACTCAACGTGTCCGAGAGCAAACTGGAACGGACGGTCAAAGGTCTCGTGTCGAGAGGGATAGTACAGATAGAGGGATTTCCGGACAAGAAGTACCTGCGACTTATCCGCAGGGACATAAGCTTCCACGGCACGAACCCTACCCAGGAGAGGAAGATAAAACACAAGAAGAGCGCCATCGGCAAGAGTAAAAAGGACGATAAGGACGATGGTATGATGTATCGATAAAAACCCTTAAATAGTTGTACATCATCGTATACGATATCACGATAACACCCTCCCACCCCCTTTACCTTTTATCATCCATTAATATCTAGTAAACACGGTGTAAAAATACATAGCACATATTTTCATGAACTTGAAGTCCTAAGGTGCGGACCTGATCTCGGGTGGCTTCGTACCCCTTATTATCCATCTGCCCGTGCCAGTATCGTAGAGGAAGGTACCTTCGAAGGTCACTGGATCCCCGTTCATCATGTTGATGGTACTTACGGTGTCCGAACACTCGAATTCACAGCCCAACCTGTGGTAACCACCTTCAATTTGTTCTATCTCGAAGCACAATGCCCGGGAGCTCGTATGGGTGCTTACCACCTTGCCCATGACCTTCAACTCCATGCCCGAGTACCACTGGGGATTCTCCAGTAGTACCGATATGTGGGTAAAACTGGAGTATGCGTTCTCCAATATCTCCAGCTCGCCGGGAACGGACACCCTCAGTGACAGTTTTCCTTCGTAGTCCTCGAGTATCCCCCTGAGCCTTACCCTTGCCCCCGGTATCATATCCACCGGATCGTCCATAGCCTCCACCACACGGCCTTCCACAAAGGCCTCCAGGTGTGTGTCACAGCCCTCTTCGAGGAGTGACAGCAGGTACGAAGTTTGGAGCTTTCGTACCGAACTTATTATCCCCTCGGTTTCCACCCTGGTTCCCACGAGGCGGTGGTCGATATCCGAAATATTCATCCGTAGGGTATCCCTGCTGGCGGTGTAAAGATAGAGTGAAGCGGTCCCCGCCAGAGATATGACTACGGCCAGGGTCATGAGCTTGTTCTTGTCCATGTGCTCATCCCTTTATCAATTCAACAAGCTTTTGCTCCAGCAGACCGGCCGGTATGTCGCTCAAGGATACCTTGGTGGTTCGCCCCTTGCCGGATGCCACGGTCTCGGTTTCCAGCATGCCGTCACCTGAAAGTGACTTGAGGTATTTCCAGAACTGGGTGTGACCCAGCACTTCCCTGCCGTAGGTTTCGCACAGTACATGGTAATGGGATTCCAGGTCTCCCGTGGTGGTGAACGAACGATTTCTGAGTTTCTGGGCTGCGGAAAGTAGTATCAACCTTTCGTTTTCGTTCAGTCCCCTCAACCTGCTGGCGGTCATGTAGGGGTCGATATCCGCCTTGGCTGTCCTGATATCCTCGGGTCCTATCTGATTCTGCCCCTTCTCCTCGGCAAGGAGGGCGGCCTTCTCCATCAGCTCGATACCCAGACGGGCGTCCCCCCTCTCCCCGGCGATTAGAGCGAGCAGGTTCAATTCTTCTTCTTCGATGGAACCGGGATACAGGGCAAGTTCGCCCCGGTAGGACAGTATATCGAATAATTGAGCCTTGTCGTACTGTTCGAGTAGCAGACGATTGCCCCTCTTGAAGGTGCTAAGGGCGCTTTCGTCCAGAAGTTCAAGAACATTTTTTTGGGAGATGAGGATGAGTGACAGGCTGCCCCTGGGTGCGATGGTCTCGTCGTCGAATCTGGATAGTAGGAATATCAGCTCGGGTCCGTCCCGCTGTATCAGTGAATCCGCCTCGTCGAGAACCACAAAGAGGTGGGTACCCGAGTCCTTGATGTGTCGCCTTATTATCTCCATCATCTCCCCCACGGAGAACCCCCTATCGGGGAAACCCTTATCGAACTTGTGGATTATCTTCCACAGTACGAGGCTCTTGTTGCTCCTCTTGCGGCAGTTGATGAACACGTAATCGACCTTCCTTTCCCTTTCGGCAGCCCAGTCCTCATAGTCCATGCAGAATCTCTTTGCCGAGGCTGTCTTACCCGTCCCCACATTTCCCTGGAGGAACACGTTCTGTGATACTCCGTCCTCGATCACCCTGCGAAAGAGCATGAACAGTTTCTGCTGCTCGTCCTCCCTGTGGGGTAGTTTGTCGGGTACGAAATCGAAGGACAGTTTCTTCGGTGACCTGATTATCTTTCCTGAGGGTGATCTGAATTTCATGCTCAACACTTTTAGTCATCACTTTTTGATCTCGGCCCCGCAGAACCCGCAGTAATCCGACTCCCCGTCGGCGGTGTTGTCGCATATGGGGCAGATGACCTCGTTTTCATGGTCTTCCTCGTATCCGTCGTCTTCGTCTTCTTCTTCATCATGGCCCCAGGGTTCGGCGCCCTGGCTTTCCTCGTCGGTTACCCCATTCATCTCGCTTTCTATCTCCTCCCTGGTCTTGGGCATAACGGAGCCGTGTATGGCCACCCTGCTTTCCGCCTTGAGCTCCCCCGCATATTCGACGTTACCTTCAACCTTTGTATTCTCCATGAGGTGTATGTCACCCAGGGACGAGATGTCCTCCACCTTTGAATTCGCCCCCACCGATACCCCGCCGTTGCTCTCTATGGCACCGACGGTTACCTTCTCGTACAGGGTCACATCGAAGCCCTTTATCATCCCGTGGATCACACTGGAACCTCCCACTGCAACGGAACCGTTTTCCGACAGTATGTCACCGTGGATGGTGCATGACTCTCCCACGGTGATGTCTTCTCCACCCGTCAACGAGCCTTTGACCACCACATTGTCCTCTATTATCAGGGAACCGCCACAATATATATCACCGACTATCTCCGAATCGGAGTGGATGAGCAGTTCGTCCGGTGTGCGTATGGTGTTGATGCCCGCCATCTCCTTCAACCTGTTTATATCGTCCATCAGGCTTTGGTTCTCCTGGTTCAGTTCGTCCATCTCCTTTCTCATGTGTTCGTTCTCTTCCTCAAGGTCCTTCATCAAAGCCTTTTTCTCCTTGGCGAGACCTTCGAATTCTCCGGCCTGGCTCAGTTGAGATTTCAGCTCCTTTATCACCCTTTCACTATCCATGATCACATCTCTTTTATCGGAGAGTATTGTGATCTTTTACTCCTTCAGACGTGCAAGCTCGTTATTAAGCTTCACCCTTTCCGCCTTAAGCTTCTTGATGTGCGATTGGTAGGCTTCAAGTTTTCTTCTTATCAAATCATTATCTGTGGACATGATATTACCTTTTATTATCTATCCTCTTTGACGTATTTAGTTTTTATCCATAATCAGCGGATGATGCGAAAGCCTTTTTTTTCGAGTTTCGCCACCACACCCTGGAGCCTTTCGACTTCCATGATAGAAAAAAGCAATCCCTTCTTGGACAGGCGGTGTAAGTTCTTGGCCATGACCTCTTCACGATGTTCTTCGAGTTCCCTGTAACCCTTCAACTTGTTTATCTCGGTGTCCCATTGAAGTGCGAACTCCAAGGGATCGTCGGTCGTGAACCTTCTTTTCAACAATCTCTTCTCGCGAAAGGATTGCATTATCCAGTTGGAACCGGAAACATGTTTGCAGTACGCCATGGTGTAATGCTCATCGTCCATATCTATGGAATTTATCTCCACCTCATGCTCCCGGCAGAATCTTATGAAGGCGACGTAAGAGGGTGGGGGGATACGCACCTCACCGAATCGTTCGAGGTTCTTCGCGTAGGCGGTTTCGGGGATGCTCATGGGATAATCCATATCCACCTGCCCGGAGTCCATCAGGTTCTCCAGGCCTTTGAGGTCCTCGGCTGACAGCGGGAGGGCACCGACCTGAAATTTCAAGCCTTCCATGAGTTGTTCCAAACGTTGGGACTCCGATACCAGTCCCTTGACCACCCCTTCAAGGTAGACCGTACCCCCTTCGGGGGACTCGAGGTGGTAGGAGGTGTTCAGGACTGGTCACCTCTCTCCCTCAATAGATCCTGCACATCACTCTTGGATTCTATACGGATCAGGTCTCTGCGGGCTATCAGGGGCGTCCCCTCGAGATTTATCCGGTCATAACTTCTCTTGATGAATATCACCGATTCCTTCTCCGTCACATGTGATATGTTGGAGACTATCTTTGCCTTTTCCCTGAGACGTGCGTCACCCTTGGAGTGCATGCCGCTCAAAAGCACGAAGTCCTTATCCGATGTTATCGCCTCGAAGGGACAGCGGTACGTGGACACCATATCATATCCCACGGAAAGCAGTGTTTCGAAGATGAACTTCTGGAATTCGTCCATCACGTTGAGCTCGCCCAGCTCCGCCATGCCCTCCTTGTCATATTCCAGTGGGTTCAGGGGCATTATCATGTCCATGCCGAAGAACTCCTCCATCCTCAGGGCCACATCCAGATCGACTCCCATGCCCTCCTCGTACTTCTGGATGGCCTTCCGTGATACCCCCGCTATCTCAGCCAGGGTGCCCAGTGACATCTTCCTCTCGCTCCTTGCGTATCTGAGTATATCGGAGTCTATGGATACGTAGAAACCACCGGGTGCCGAGAAAACGTAGGGGGGTATACCTTCGAGAAAAAGATCAGAGAGTGTGTTCGGAGAGAGCAGCGGGATCCCCCTTCTCGAGTATATGACACCCTGTTCCAGGGGGCGTTCGCCTCCCTTGAGTGCTATGAACAGGGGCGAGCCGTTCAGAGCGTTGGAGAGTATCTGTAGTTCACGTGCATTTTCCACCCTTGAACTGTCCGCATTGACGAAAACTCCAACTATCAGAAGTTGGTTGTCCTTGCGGGCTATGATATCAAAGCTGATACCCTTCTCGTTGTGCTTCTCCGAGAGGTAGAAACCCGCCCTGGCAAGGATATCCCTTACATTGTCAACAAGGTCAAGCCTGTTCATCGGGTAAAAAATTAGCTTACGGTTCTATATAAGTTTGACGGAGGTTTTACCTAGTACAACATTCGGACTACCTTTATGGTATATGCAGGATGATTTCAACAGGCTGAGTGTCGCAAAATTTAAAACCATACCGGGTCTCCACCCATGGATATGCCCGAAGAAATAGTGAGCTGCGGTTACCAGATCAGACAGGAAGGTGAGAAGAGGGAACTGATCATCAAGTGCAGGGAGTGCGAGGAGGACTTTTCCATGGAAAGCTGTATTCCCGGTATAGTCCTCGCCCTGGAGAAGGAGTACAACATATCCTCCGTTATACTATCGGATTACATCGAGAGACAGTACACAGGTATACCCCTGGATATACTGGAATTCCTTGCGAAGACGGGGCAGGAGCTCGATCGGATGGCCACCAGGAACGTGAAAAAAACCGGATGCAAGGATTGCGCGATACACCCGGGGAGGATGTACCCCGGGTTAAAAAAAACACTCATGGTGGATACGGGAGAGGTCTACGGACAGGTGGTTGACCTGTCAAAGACGGTCATGGGGATGAAGGGGTGCGACGGATGCAGGAAGGCGGCAAAGGAGGAATTGGCCATGATCGGAGAGGAGCTTTTAAGGCTGAAATCCAGGGTGCTACTGGAGGCCTACGGGATAGTGGGATGATACCATGGAATACGTTCATCTGTTGAAGGAATTGAAGGGCGTTAAGGGGGAGAGGGTACACCACGGTATCAACAGGATATTCCAAAGGGAGAGAAACCTGAGACCCGGGTTTTCATACACCTGGGTGAACACCTCCGTCCCCCGGGATGCCGTGAAGGTGATCGAGTACCACGTGGGTGGCACCAAGGTAAGTCTGTACAGGCAGCCCAACGCCACCGAGGACCTATACCATATCTTGCCACCGGAATACGGGATGGACAACAACATGGCAAAACTCGTTTACCTGGTGAAGGGCGCCCTCTCGGACGAATCACCCAGGGGTATGGACCTGACCAGACCGGAACAGGTGAGCGATTACGTTACATCCAGGGGCAAGGACCTTCTCTACAGGACGGCAAAGAGGATGGAGATGGAGTTGGGGAAGGACAGGAACGAGGAGATACGCCGACTGGACGACCTTTCCCAGATGCTGCGAAAATACACCGCAGGCTACGGTATACTGGAAACATTCCTCAGGGACCCCCTGGTGGAGGATATCTATGTCGATGCACCAGCGGAATACAACAACGTGTATATTGAATTGGGGGGTATATCGGAGAT
This sequence comes from Candidatus Haladaptatiplasma halalkaliphilum, assembly GCA_019594055.1. Taxonomy (GTDB): domain Archaea; phylum Thermoplasmatota; class Thermoplasmata; order Halarchaeoplasmatales; family Halarchaeoplasmataceae; genus Haladaptatiplasma; species Haladaptatiplasma halalkaliphilum. The sequence goes on from JAFDTY010000008.1 coordinate 28,959, forward strand.
AAGGGAAAAGTGCCGCACCAATGTGTTCCTCTCGGAGCGTGACATGGAGAGCATCCTTTCAAGGTTTCGCTCAGAGAGCGGCAAGCCCTTTTCAGAGGCTTTTCCGGTACTGGAGATAGACCTGAACGAGTACGACACCCGTGTTACGGTCATCGGGCCTCCCCTGAGCCCCGACGGCAAGGCCTTTGCATTGAGACGGCGCAATACCGAGCCGTGGACCCTCCCCAGGCTGATACGGGCGGGAAGCCTGACACCCATGACGGCGGGCCTCCTATCATTCCTCATAGACGGCAGGAGCACCATACTGGTTGCCGGCAGTCGGGGGGCCGGGAAGACCACCCTCCTGGGATCACTCATGATGGAATTCCCTAAAAGCCAGCGTGTACTTACCATAGAGGACACCCGCGAACTCCCCGGCAGGGACATGCAGAAACTTGGTTACAACGTTCAGGCAATGACCGTGGGTTCGTTGCTAGAGGAAGGCAACCTCACGGCGGACGACGCCCTCAGGGTGTCACTGAGACTGGGGGAGTCATCCATAGTTCTCGGTGAGGTGAGAGGGCAGGAAGCCCGTACCCTCTACGAAGCCATGAGGGCGGGAACCGCGGGAAGCGCCGTGATGGGTACCATACACGGAAACTCTCCCCAGGCTGTCTACGAACGGGTGGTACACGATATGGGCATATCCAAGGAGAGTTTCGGAGCGACGGACATAATCGTGGTAGCGGGTATAATACGTCCCGGGGGGATGCAGAGAAGGCTGCGAAGGGTAACTCATGTAACCGAGTACAACGACGGTGACTTTAACGACCTCATGAGATACGAGGATGGGCTGGAGCCCACGGATACCCTCAGACGCACATCGGAGAAGATAGGTGCCATCGCACGTTCCTGGGGCCTTACCTACGAACAGGCGATAAACAATATCGGTGTACGCTCGATGATCCGGGAGAAGATGGTCGAAACCTCCGTTAAGAAGGGATTGGAACTCCTGAGCCCCGCCTGGGTGGCAGAGGCGAATGAGATGTTCTGGAACCTCATAGAGGCACACCACGGTACCGGTAGCTACGAGGAAGTAGGAAAAGATTGGCTGGAATGGTATGAAGAGAGAACAAGATATATCTAGGTCCTACGAGAGATGGTGCAGGGAGGTGAGTAAAAGGTGGGGCCCCACCAGGGATGAGAGGGAGGAGGCCAAGGAGAAGAGACGGGGGAGATACATTGAACGTTCCAAGGAACTCAGGAAGGCCGAGGGGTATCTCAAAGAGGTGAAGATAGTACGGGGTGAAGGTTCAAGGGAGTATGCGAAGGCGAAAAAGTCCTACGAAAAGTCGGTAAAACTGTACGATATCTCCAAAAGGGCCTACCGTCACGATGATTTCAAGAAGACCATGTACTTCGTGGACATGGACCTGGAGTACGAGGACGTACTGCTTTTCTCCGTGCTAATGACCGTTCTGTCACTGGTGGCTGTCCTCTCCGTATTTACACTTTTGCACTACCTGCTCTACCCCCTGGACTTTCTGGACCTTCTGCTTTATGTTATACCCGCCGCCCTGCTGGTACCCGTGGGAGTTCTTGCACTGGTGTCCAGCTATCCCGATATACTGGAAAGGAAGTTAAAGGCCGAAAGCATAGGTCGGGCGCCGGAGAGCATAAACTACATGACCATGTCCATGAGGGTGCGCCCTTCACTTTACCGGGCGGTTTCCTTCTCAGCCAAGCACACCGAGGAGCCCATGGCGTCCGGTTTGAACAAGGTTTTGTGGGATGTGTACACCAGGAAGAAGTCCAGCCTGGAGGAATCTTTCGTCGACTTCGCCCTTCAGTGGGGGGAATGGAACGAGGACCTCAAACGCGCCCTTTATGCGGTCCGTTCCGCGATGCTGGAAAAGACAAGACACGGCCTCAACGCCTCCCTGGAGAAGGCAAACGACATAATCATACGAGGCACCAAGAGACAGGTGGAGGATTTCTCCAATTCCCTCACCACCCCCACCACCATACTCTTCGCCATAGGCGTACTGCTGCCCCTTATAATAGGTGCGATGCTGCCGATGCTAGCCCTGGGAGACCTTGACATAGGTGGGTTCTCGGCGGATGAGGCCGCCGCTGCCGGAGGTATGGGCGTCTTCCAGATAATCATCATAATGAACGTCATAGCCCCCGCCGGGGCCTTCATATATTCGTACAAGATACTCCTGAACCGACCCGGGACCACTTCGCCACCCGATGTACCCGTATCGAAAGACAGGGCCCGGACCCTCGGAGTCAGCTTGATCATAGGTATCCTGCTCTCCCTGTTCCCAATACTTTTTCACGGGTACCTGGACCCCTTGATGCCTTTGCCCTATTTCTGGCCACCGGTGGGTGCCTTATCATATTACTGCCTGAAAACCACCTGGGACGTAAAGAGGGAAAGGCGGGTGATCAAGACCATGGAGCGGGAGTTTCCCGATGCCCTTTTCCAGCTGGGAAGCCGGATAGCCGAGGGCATGGCCGTGGAGATAGCCTTCCAGAAGACGGGAAAGGCCATGGCCGGTACTGAGATAGGAAATCTACTGGATAGGATAACCAGTTCACTGCAGATCAACCGTCTGCCCCTGGAGGATGCCCTGTTCGGTGACGAGGGTGTACTCACGAAGCTGCCGTCCCGTACCATAAAGGCCACCATGAGAACGGTGGTGGAGGTAACGAAAAAGGACCCCGCCGAAGCGGGCAAGACCATAATCCAGATATCGAATTTTCTCAGGGATATGGAGGAGATGGAACACGACATCAGGTCCAAGCTTTCACAGTCCGTGGAGATGATGAAGGGCACCGCCATGATCTTCGCACCCATGGTGATGGGGGTTGTGGTATCCCTCTACTTCATGCTGTACGATATATTCTCGGAGATATCTTCCGTCGATATGATCTCCCCCATGGCCTTTACCACCGTGGTGGGTGTTTACCTGGTGCTGATGTGTTTGGTGATCACATATTTTACCACCGGTATAAAGACGAGGGTGGACCCGGTGGAATTCAAGTACGAGGTGGGCCTCATACTGCCGGTATGCATGGGATTGTACTCGGTGGCGGTGATATTGGGCCGGGTTGGATTGGCTGGATGATATCACACACCCCCAGTCAGAAACCCACAGCCTAACCGTCCGCCCTGGGTTCACTCGCCCCTATCAACGTACCATCTAGGTTCCATATGATCTGACCCCTGCCAAAACCGGATGTGTTGAGTGATGACCTTACCTCGTGCCCCCTTCTTTTCAACCCCCTGGCGATATGTACCGGGAAGGAGGATTCCACATGCACCTCCCTACCCTGTAACCATCTCCACCTGGGTGCGTCAAGGGCCGCCTGGGGGTTCAGGCCGAGTTCCAGGATGTTGAAGAGCACCTGAAGATGCCCCTGGGGCTGCATATCTCCCCCCATGACACCGAAGGGTCCCACGGGGCCGTTGTCGTCGGTCAGGAACCCCGGGATTATGGTGTGGAAGGTGCGCTTTCCCGGTGCCAGTGAATTAACGTGATCCGGGTCAAGTGAAAAACCGCATCCCCTGTTCTGTAGCGAGATACCGGTGGATGGGACCACCAGACCCGAGCCGAAACCCATGTAATTGCTCTGTATGTATGAAACCATGTTCCCGCTATCGTCCGCCGTTGCCAGATAAACCGTTCCACCCTCAGGGGGGGCCCCCGGCGAGGGAAGGAGGGCTTCTTCACCTATTTGCCCGCGCCTTTCCCGGGCGTGACCGTGGGAGAGCAGCGTATCCCAACCCGGTTGCATGTATTCTGGGTCGGTTATATTTGCCCCGGCGTCCGTCATGGCCAGTTTCATGGATTCTATCAGACGATGGTATGTTTCAACGGGGTTTTTGTGTGGGAATTCATCTTCCTTTATCGTGTTCAGGGCCATCAAAACCGTTATACCCTGGCAGTTGGGCGGCAATTCCCATACCTTCTTTCCATGATAATCGGTGCACAGGGGCTTCACCCAACGGGGCGAGAAATTCCGGAGGTCATCCTCAGTTAGAAATCCTCCGCACTCCCTGGAAAAATCATCCATGGCCTGGGCCAACTCGCCTTTGTAAAAGGATTCTCCTGAACTCTCGGCTATCTTAACCAGGGTCTTTCCCATCTCGGGGCAGCTCCAGACCTCGCCGATACCGGGAGGTCTGCCCTGGGGTGCGAATGTGCGGAACCACGGTTCGAACTCCCTCCCCTTAAGTTTACTGTAATGGTCGTGGGCCAACCGCCAACCGCCCCCCACCGTTGGTGATACCGGATAGCCTTCCCTGGCATACGTGACGGCCGGTTCCAGCACCTCTTCCAGGGGTAGTACACCGTATCTTTTGGAAAGTTCGGCCCACGCCCCCGGTATGCCAGGAACCGTTACAGGGAGCCAGCCGTACCTCGGCATATCATGATAACCCATCTCCCTTACCTTTTCCAAGGAGATGCCAGCGGGGGCGGGGCCGCTGGAGTTCAGCCCGTGAAGTTTACCTTCGCTCCACAGTATAGCGAAGGCGTCACCACCTATACCGTTGGAAGTCGGTTCCACCACGGTGAGGGCGGATGCAGCGGCTACCGCGGCATCCACGGCATTACCTCCCTTTTGCAATATCTTCAGTCCCGCCTGGGCGGCCAGGGGCTGAGACGTGGCGACCATGCCCCTACGGGCGTATACCAGGTTCCTTCTCGACGGGTACGGATAACAGAAAGGGTCGAATTTCATCTTATCAACACGAATATCCCGGCATCGGATAATTACTTTTTGTAGGGTAAAAACATCGTTGATCTTGTAGGGGTGCAGGTATCCCTTTTTGATGACAGCGAACATGCCGAAGACGGATATATCCTTTCCGTTAAATTAATCCATTAATGAACGCAAAAATATAAAAGGAACCTCCAATATATGAGGTATAATATAGAGAAAGGAACTCGCAAAAAAGGTGCACAAAATGGCAAAAAATAAGCTTACGAAACAGCAAACGGAACTGATCGAAAGGTTGAAACAAGCCGGCGTTAAAAAACACGTTGCTCTTTCACTGGTCTACACAGCGGGTAAGGAAGAGGCTACCAGGCGTGAGATAGAGGTGGCCACCGGGCTAAAACAGCCGGAGGTGTCCATAGCAACCCAGGAGATGAGACTTAGCGGATGGATGGACAAGCGCGATATAATGAAAGAGGGCAAAGGTCGACCGGTCCACTGCTACATGCTCGTCAAACCGCTGAAGGAGATAATGCACGAGATAGAGACGGAAGAAAGGGCAAGGATAAAGGAGATGGAAAAGAACCTCGACGCGATACACAAATTGGTCGAAAAGATAGGATGAAAATCCTTCCTGTTCTTTTTTCATCTCTTAGGAGATTTGAAGATGCCAGTCCATTCATCCTTTATATTGAGGAAGTAAGAGATGAAAAAAGCGGAATCGGTTCAGATTGCGCGGCTTTTTTCATCTCTTAGGAGATTTGAAGATGCCAGTCCACTCTTCCGTTATATTGAGGAAGTAAGAGATGAAAAAAGCGGAACTGGTTTACGTTCAAGGTGTAGGTCATGCGGTACAGGGATTTTGAAGGATTGAACTTTAAACCTTCCGCCCTGGGCTTCGGTGCCATGAGGCTGCCCTTCAAGGGCGAAGACAGGGGAGCTATAGTCGAAACCGAAGCCATGGATATGATACGTTATGCCATCGATCACGGAGTGAATTACATCGACACCGCATGGCCCTATCACGACAAAAGGGGTGAGGAATTCGTGGGCAAGGTCCTGAAGGACGGCTACAGGGAAAAGGTGAAACTCGCTACCAAACTTCCGTCCTGGGAGATAAAAGAGGCGGGAGATCCGGATAAATACCTTGACAAACAGCTGGAAAAATTGCAGGTGGAAAAGATAGATTTTTACCTACTCCACGCCCTCAACGCCGGGTCATGGAAGAATTACAAAGAACTAGATATCTTCAGCTGGTTGGAGGAAAAAAGAGGGGAGGGAAAGATAGACTATATCGGCTTCTCTTTCCACGACGACCTCGACCTATTCAAAGAGATAGTCGATTCCCACGGTTGGGACTTCTGCCAGATACAGTACAACTACCTGGATCAAAGATTTCAAGCGGGCAGGGAGGGTTTGCGGTATGCATCCTCCAAAGGCATGGGTGTGATAATAATGGAACCCCTGCGGGGTGGCATGCTTGCCAAAGAACCTCCTGAGGTGGTTAAGGAGATATGGAATGATTCCCAACGAGATTGGGGTCCGGTGGATTGGGCCTTGAGGTGGCTGTGGGATCAGAAGGAAGTTTCATTGGTTCTAAGCGGTATGAGCACCATGGAGCAGGTAAAAGAGAATGTTGAGATAGCCTCGGATTCCGGGGTAGGCGCACTCACCGATAAAGATATCGACCTCGTTGATAGAGTGGCCGAAAAGTACAGGGAACTCTCGCCGGTGGATTGTACGGGATGCAACTACTGCGTGCCGTGTCCCAATGGAGTCGCCATACCTCACAACTTCGCACTATACAATCAGGCTGAGATATACGACGAATACCGGGAAAACAAAGATAAATACCACAAGATGAAGGACGAGTCAAAGGCCGGCAGCTGCGTAAGGTGCGGTCTGTGTGAAGAGCACTGTCCTCAGGAGCTGCCGATCATGGAACTTTTGAGGGATGCCGCCGAATACTTTGAAGATCGATAGTTAGGCTCATTTTAGCGGTTTGACCATTATCAGGCAAGGGTTTTCTTCACCCCAAAGACCTTTCAACTCCTCTAGAGGGTAGAATCCCACCGACCTGTAGAACTTTCTGGTGCGATCATAATTGCCGTCGGGGTGGGAATCGCTGAGTGTTTTCACCGACATGAACTTCTTCCCCTGTTCCAGCATCCGCCTTTCAACGTTACACAACAATCTTTTACCTATCCCTCTACCGTGCAACTCTTTAACTATACCCATCACGTAGATCTCGCTGGTATGTTCGTTATGCTCTTTCATGGCGATGAAACCCACGGGTATGCTCTTCACGTAAACTGTCAAAAACAGTTTATCTTTCACACCCTCCCCATAGTCGATTATGGCCTTCTCTATACCGAACCATCCCGGTAGGGATCGCAAGATGAACTCGCATATCTCACTCTTTTTTTTAGGATCATTTTCTTCCTCCACATGAACATATCTGAAGTGATCTTCTTGGTGCATCCGCTTGCATCTGTGGAGCCACGACCTCTTATACTCCTCCTGTGTTACTATCCTGTCTTCAAGATCACCTATGAACTCTATCCCCTCCTCCAGGCACCAGTCGACACAGATCAAGTACAGGAGCCAATCCATATCGTCCGTGTCTTCGTAAACCTCCACGTCCTCCTCACCGTTTTTCCAGATAGTGTAGGCCCTGTGATGACCGTCGGTGAAGAACAGCTTATCAGCCACCTTCTTGACCGGCAGAGGTTCGGCGTCTCCACCTTTCAGTATACTTTGAAGCTTACCTTCACTCAGATAAAGCTGGCTCGGGAGGATATCTTTGAAGTTCTCCCGCCGGGTCTGTTTCGAGTCCATGTCATACTATGGGGGTCGATGTAAAAATGTTTTTCTTATCGGTCTATATCATCATAATACATATATGGGCGATGCATCTTAAGCTGAGTGAGATGGACACGATAATACTGCATGCCGACGGAGCATACCGGGGCAAAAAAGGCGGAGTTGCGTCTTATGGATATTTGGTCAAGAAGGACTCCAAAACCATACGGAAGGACTACGGAATAATACTCGAAGACGGTGTAACCAACAATTACGCCGAGTATATGGCTATCATCAAGGGTTTAAAGTGGATAAAACAGTCCGACGGGCAGTTCGATAAACTAATCATCTTTTCTGACTCCCAGTTGGTGGTCAAGCAGGTTAACGAAGAATGGTCTGTCAGATCCGGCAATCTCAAGGATCTTTACGGAGAGGTTAAAGATCTGATAGCGCACTTCGATAGTGAGGGTAAGTCCGTCGATTTGGTACATGTGGGTAGAGAACGCAACGAGGAAGCCGACGAACTCACGCAGCTGGCACTCGAAGATCATTTCTTGGCCGGGAAGCTAAAGGGCAAGGAGACAAAACTCTGCTCCAAGTGTGGAAAGGAGATGGTGCCAAGGGAAGGTAAGTACGGGAAATTCTGGGGTTGCAAGGGTTATCCCGGCTGTAAGAACACGGAGAACTACAAAGGTTAGTTGTGGTAACCGATCAACGGTATCTATCAAGCACGCAGCCATATCTTTCAGCAAATTCGTCCGGGTCCATATAGAAGGCGTCCCATAAACCTTCGATGCCTTCCGTGTTTTCTATCTCCTTGATCTTGGCACCTCCTTCTCTGTAGGTGTATCTTTCCCCGCAGAATAATCGAATTTCATTATCTTCATCACCATCGAACAACCTCATTAATACATTTACCGAGCGGATATATGGGTATCTACGGTGCTACGAGCGTATTGATTTTCGAGCAGATCTTTGTTGCAAAAGTTATAAATGAGAAGGGTTATATCTCGGACATGATGTCCTCACGCAATGATTTACCGCCACCGCCTCCTCCGTATCCGGGGCCTAGAGCTTCGGATTCCGACGATTCGAGTAAAATGCTCATCATCATCGTCGCGGTTATCGTGATCATGGTTGCGGGTTCCGTGATCCTATCCGCAGTCCTGTATATGAGTCTCCCGGATGGAGATTTCACAGAAGCCCGTGGGGAAATTATCTATGACGAGGACATGTCGGAACCGGAGAACGGGACAGCGTATTTTACACTGACCCTGCATCAACCCACTGAGATCAGACCACGTTATGTCGTGGTGAGAGTGTATAACTCGAACGATCAGCTTGTGACTTCAGAAGTGGATGTGGATTGGATACACCATGATGGAAATTCGGCACGCCTGAAATCCGGAGACGGACTAAGGATATCTTCTACCCATGAGATATACGGTTACAGGGTGGTCTTAATTATAAGCGGTAATTATTTCGGGGCGATACGCTGCAGCATTCCCTCGGAATAGGCGAATCGTCCGGATCGCGGATATGCGGATGTGCAAGGACTGAATACGGTGATGATCTCTGTGTTTTAGTGTATATATTCGAGTGCATAATGTTTTGTGAAAACTTATGTTCTTGAATATGTGTGGAGAACACGCTGGAAGCTGCAGCTTCCGCTGGCTCGCAAAGCACAACGTTGCTCACATAGCGGAATTAAGTTCCGCTGGCTCGTAAAGCAGGGCTATAACCAAACATAGATCGTATCAACAAATAGAACGCTGAAGCAGAATGTTTACCCCTGAGGTGGTGGCTAAACCGCACATAAAATTTATATACCGTATATAGCTGTTATGTATTGATAAGATGGCTACAACTATTCAGATAGATGTAAAAACTAGGGAAAAATTGAAGAGATTCGGTCATAAAGGGGAGTCTTACGATGATATCATCGAGCGATTGATGGATTACTGTGAAGAGTTGAACATGGAAGAGCTGATCGAGGCAAGGTGGAAAAGACTTCAGAACGAAAAAAGTGAATATATCTCACTGGAAGACCTGTAAATGGAAATAATGTTACACCCGCGAGTTAAAAAATACCTTGAAGATTGTGCTGAAAAGGAAAAGGTCATCGAACACATCGGGAGACTCGCCGGGGATCCATACAATACCCGGAGTGGCGTTGATATAAAAAAACTTAAAGGTAAGCGTCACGACATGTATCGATTAAGGGTAGGGGAACACCGTGTCGAATATTTTGTTGAGGAGAATAAGATCTGGATAGATGATGTGTTTTATAGAGGGCGAGGTTACAGATAGCCCACCCATAATTGAAAACGATTTTCGCGGTAGTAGGTTAAAGCCACACTCACATGATATATCATTACCCGGAACTCACTCCTTAATAAACCTGCTTAGCCCTAATTCCCCAACCTTATAGGTTTGGGGATACAGGGCGTTCAACTCACGTACTAGCAAAAATTATTATTTCTTAATACATATTCTCGAGATGGCGGCGCGCCCCTGCGGGGCGCTTTAAGAA
>JAFDTY010000089.1 GCA_019594055.1 Candidatus Haladaptatiplasma halalkaliphilum
CACCTGATGAAGCGGTCGGTATATTCAATCAGGCCGTATTTTTCGAGCTGTTTCAGTTGTTCCTGAATAGCCAGGCTCTCATCCGAACCTGGAGTGATGTCCAAAAAATTGTGAAGGTCTTCGTACTTCACTGTCTTTTTGTCTTTCAGTAAGTTGACCAAGCTCTTTGAGAATGACCGTACACCTTCGAAATTTTCATCCAGGAACGGTTTGCTACGGTATTCCCTCAGCTCCTTCTCCTGCTTATCCGCAAGGGTCTTGAATCGGCGTAAATCCTTGCTCAAGTCTCTAACCTGCTCTTCGAGTTCTGTTTTTCTCTTTATCAACTCCGCCCTATTCTCGAAGTTCTCATCTTCTTCACGAGCTAACGTGTCTTCTACCAATTCCATCACGAATTTGCTTAAAGATGTCTTTCTATCTTTAGCAATATCTTTCCATCTATCAGCCATATCTTCTGTAGGTACATACACACAGATTGTTCGCTGTTTAATGGTGTCCGTCTTACTTTTCTTGTCGGGGGTCATAATTTTCTTAACGCAGACCCTCCTTATAAACTTTTACCGGTAAATAAGTGCGGGGGAAGGGATTTGAACCCTCGGACCCCTATGGGAATAGATCTTGAGTCTATCGCCTTTGGCCATGCTTGGCTACCCCCGCGCTTCGAATGCGAATGAGAAAGCGGGGAGTTAGGAGGAATTTTTAATTCCTGCGCTACCCCCGCAAGAAGGTGTTGTTACGACTTCTGAGGGTGTTTTGGAAGCTTTGCTTCCAATAGCCACCCGCTTGAGGAGCGAAATAGTTTGAGCGAGTTAAGCGGGTTAGTGGAAATTCCTTTCCACGTTGACCCGCAGTTACGAACGTATGCGGGCAACGAGGCCCCGTGTCGCAGCCAGTTTCTTCCACAGGGAACGCTTTACCTAACACCCCGAAAAGGGTTCATAGCGCTCCAAAGACCTTCGAAAGGTATCACCAAGTACAATATTATCATTACGGTCGGAAGGGCACCCTCTTGCCCGACGGGTCCCTTTCGAATCTGCCGAACTCCTTCATCACGGATAACTGTTCGCCGGTGAACACGGGTCCGTCACGACACACCTGCAACCCATCCATGGCGCAGGAATCGCACAACCCCATACCACACTTCATGTAACGTTCAAGGGATGCCTGTACCGGTATACCCCGTTCAACGCACATGTCCACCACCTTCTTCATCATGATCTCGGGACCGCAGGTGAGTACCTGGCCCACGCCCTCGAGCATCTCCGAAGCAAGTTCCGTAACCACGCAGTGCCTGCCGGTGGTACCGTCATCGGTACATATATCGAGCTGGGTGAAGTCGGACAACTCACGGGCAAAAAGCAACTCGGGTGTGCATGAAGCACCCAGGGCCACCCTGACCCTCACGGACCTCTCCTTCAAAAACCGAACAGCCGGTAAGAGCGAGGCGCCACCGTAACCGCCCGCCACAACCAGGGTGTCCACATCCTCAAGAAGGTACCCGTTCCCGTAAGGTCCCCTTAACCCCAGCCTGTCTCCCTGATCCATATCGTGAAGGGCCTCGGTGCCCTTGCCCACCGCCTTTACCGTGACGGAGGTTTCCGGTGATAGGCGTGATACTGCCACGGGGAATTCGTCCACACCGGGGACCCAGAGCATGACGAACTGCCCCGGACAAGCCCGGATATCACTGTCGAAATAAAATGATTTGATGGTGGGTGTCTCCCTCCTTACCTTCGTTATCCTTACGATCTCCAACTTGCTCATGTTATACCCCTAACCTCAGGACCGTAATAGAATTTTTCTTCAAGTACGTTTGAACCATCTGTCCATCTCTTTTTTGGAGAACTTGATCATGGTCGGCCTGCCGTGGGGGCAGGTGTACGGATTCTCCGTCTTTCCCAGTTCCACCAGCAGATCTCTGGCGGAGTTCACGGATAGCATCTCTCCCGCTGTGACGGATGAATGGCATGCCATGTACCTTATCATCTCCTCCCTCCGGTGTTCGAGACTGCTTCCCTTCATAGCCATCAACTCGTCCAGTACGGATGTGATGATCTCCCTACCCTGTAACTCACCCAGCACCACAGGCAAACCCGTTATCCTGAAAGTGGTCCTGCCGAAGGGTTCTATCTCGAAACCCAGGGTTTTCAGCAATGCCTCGTTCGCCCTGAGGATGGCTGCCTCTTTAGCCCTCAGTTCCATATTCACCGGGGAGACCAGTCGTTGGCTCTCTATCCTGTGCTCGCGAACCTTACTTATACGCTCGTAATTGATGCGCTCGTGGGCGGCGTGCTGGTCGATGAGTGCCATACCTTCGGGTGTTTCGGCGATTATGTAGCTATCGTCGAGTATACCTATTACCCTCATCAGGGACAGTTTCGACAGGGGTATGTCTTCCTCCTCAGTGATCCCCAACCTCTGCTGCCTCGTGGTATCGCTGCTCGCCTCCCTGTGGTCAGGTCGCTCAACCACTATCTCACGGGGTGGTGTTCGAGGCGAGGGCGCCAGATCGTCACCCAGAAGCGCGTACCTCACCCCCCTGGAGACCTCTTCCTTTACCGTATCCCCCTTAACGAACCTTATCTTTATCTTGGTGGGGTGCACGTTCACATCTATCTCGTTCCCGGGGATGCGTATATTCAGGACGGCTATGGGATATCTGTTCTTGGGTAGCAGGGTACCGTATCCCTCCACCACGGCATCACGGAGCAGTGAGTTGGAAACGTACCTGTTATTGACGAATGTGTATATGTGGTCCCTGGTTGAGCGTGATACTTCGGGCTTCCCCAGGGCACCTTTCATGGATATCAGGTCGTCGGAGGTTTCCGTCATTATCATCTTCCTGGCAATATCGGCACCATAGACGTGTTTGACGTTTTCTTCCAGGGACCCCGTCTTGGGGGTGAAGAGCAGTTCGTTATCGTTGTGGAAAAGTGTGAACTGGGTTCCGGGATATGCAAGGGCGTACCTGGTGACCACCTCGCTGATGTGTGCGAACTCCGTTCCCGTTTTCTTGAGGTACTTCCTTCTTGCGGGTGTGTTGTAGAACAGGTCCTCGACTTCCACGGTGGTACCCTCGGGACAGCCTGTGGCCTTGGACGATTTTTTCTCGCCGCCGTGGATGATAAGTTCCGTACCTTCGGTGGCACCCCTGGGTTTGGTGGTCACCCTCACCCTGGCGACCGCCGCTATGCTGGACAGACCTTCTCCTCTGAATCCCAGGGTCCGCAGGTCATCCAGGTCGTCTATGGTCCGTATCTTGCTGGTGGCATGTTTTTCAAAGGCCAATTCCACCTCGTCCCCATCCATTCCCTTACCGTTGTCCCTGACGACCATGTATCTCTTGCCACCGTCACCCACTTCCACCGCTATCTCGTCGGCCCCTGCATCCAGTGAATTCTCTATCAACTCCTTCACAACGGAAGCAGGTCTTTCTATGACCTCCCCCGCCGATATCTGGTTAACCGTTTCCGTGGATAGTATCCTGATCTCAGTCATGGTTTTTCCTCCGCTCTTTTCCTGAGTTTCCAAAGAATGTTAAGGGCATCCAGGGGTGAGATATTATCCAGGTCCAGGCCCTTAAGTTCTTGTACCACCGGATGGGATTCGCGGGAACTTCCTCCCTTTATTTCAAAGGTCATCTGGGTGAATCTCGGGGCGTTCACATCCTCCATCTTCACCGTATGTTCCTCCTCTATCTGTTTCAGTACCTCCTCCGCCCTTTCCACCACGGCTCTCGGTACCCCCGCAAGGGCGGCGACATGAACACCGTAACTCTCGTCGGTGTGTCCCTCCCTGACCTTCCTCAGGAAGGTGACCGAACCCCTGTCCTCCTTGGTTGCCATGTGGAGATTCCTTATCCCGTCTATGGCCCTTTCCAGCTCCGTCAGCTCGTGATAGTGGGTGGCGAATATCGTCTTTGCCCCGATCTCACGGGTGATGTACTCCGTTACCGACCACGCGATGCTTAGACCGTCGAAGGTGCTGGTACCGCTCCCGATCTCATCCAGGAGTATCAAGCTGTTGCCGGATGCGTTGTGGAGTATCTTTGCAAGCTCCACCATCTCCACCATGAAGGTCGACTGGCCCTTGGTAAGGGCGTCAAGGGAACCTACCCTGGTAAATATCCTATCCACCACCCCTATGTGTGCCTCTTCAGCGGGTACGAAGCAGCCCACATGGGCCATCAAGGTGATGTGCGCTATCTGTCTCATGTAGGTGGATTTACCCGCCATGTTGGGCCCTGTGAGTATTATGAAGTTGTTCTTTCCCATATCCAGATGCGTGTCGTTGGATACGAAGCCGTCCACACTCCTTTCCACCACCGGGTGCCGCCCTTCCCTTATGATTATCCTGTTGTCCCCCGATATATCCGGTCTTGAAAAATTGTATCTGAGTGCCATGTGAGAGAAATTGGCAAGAACGTCCAGTTCGCCCACGGCATGAGAGGTCATCTGGAAGCGGGAAACGTTTGCCCCCACCTCCTCCCTGAGCTCGCCGAATAAAGTGTATTCCAGTGCGGCCATCTTCTCCTCCGCGCTAAGTATCTCCTCTTCGCGCCTCTTCAACTCTTCCGTGTAGTACCGCTCGGCATTCATGAGGGTTTGTTTTCGTGAGTAGTCTTCCGGCACCTTGTGGCTAAGGTTTTTCGGTACTTCTATGTAATATCCGTGTACCTTGTTGTAGCCCACCTTGAGTTTGGATATCCCGGTCCTTTTCCTTTCGTGGGCCTCCACGGTATTGATCCAGTCCTTTCCCTGCATGGTGAGGCTGCGCAACCCGTCGAGCCTATCGTCGTATCCCTCCTTGATGAACCCCCCTTCTCTCAGGGTGGCGGGCGGGTCCTCGATTATGGCGGATCCGATGGTTTCCTTCATATCCGTCAAGGGGTCCAGGAGTTCTTCGAGTTCTACCAACTTTTCACTCTTCACATCCCCTAACAACCCCTTCAACCGGCCTATATTTTCAAGGGTGTTCCTTATCATCAACATGTCCCTGGGGTTGGCGGTACCGTAGATCACCCTGCTCAACAACCTCTCGAGGTCTGCTATGCCCTTCATACCTTCCCTGATGTCGTCCCTGAGGTAAAGGTCGTCCAGCAGTTCCTGCACCGCATCCAATCTCATCTCGATGCCCCGTATATCGGTTAGCGGTCTCTGCATCCAGTTCTTCAACTTGCGTGAGCCCGTAGCGGTGAGTGTGCTGTCCATGATATCAAGAAGAGTATCCTTCCGGCCACCGTCCCTCATGTTCTTGAACACTTCCAGGTTCCTCAGGGTGGTGGCGTCGAGAACCATGTGCTCATCCCCGGAATAGTACCTGACACGTTTTATGTGCTCCAATGCACGTTTTTGGGTCTCCTCGAGGTAGTCGTAGGCGGCCCCGGCGGCCTTCACCGCCAGATCCTTATCTTCGAGGCCCAGGGACTCAAGGGTTTCGGTACCGAACTGTTCCATCAATTTTGACCTTGCCGGGGGCAACCTGAAACTCTCTTCCCTGTGACCGTGGACCATGATGTTGTGGCATTCGTTTTTCAACAGATCCACGAATTTACCGTCTTCGAGCCTTTCCGGGGTGGTTATGCATTCCGAAGGCTCGAATCTCAGCAGCTCCGTGACCAGATCTTCCCGGTCTTTCAACTCCGTGACGAAAAAATCGCCGGTGGATATATCCACGAAGGCCGCACCGAAGGGCCCGTTCCCGCAGACACACATGAGGAAGTTATTCCCCTTGCCTTCCAGAAGGTTGTCGTCCAACACGGTGCCCGGGGTGACTACCCGTACCACCTCCCGACGGACGAGCCCCTTTGCCTCCCGGGGGTCCTCCACCTGCTCGGCGATGGCCACCTTGTACCCCTTTTTTATCATGCGTTGAAGGTAGGAATCCACCGAATGGAAGGGCACTCCCGCCATGGGAAGGGGGTCCTCCTTGTCCTTGTCCCTGGTGGTGAGCACGATATCGAGCTCCCTGGATGCGATCCTGGCATCCTCGCCGAACATCTCGTAAAAATCACCCATCCTGAAGAACATGACGGTGTCGGGGTGCTTCTTCTTCAGTCGGTAATACTGTTCCATCATGGGTGTATTCTTGCTCATTTGATCTCTTCGAAGACCCAATCACTCGCAGGTAATAAACCTTTTTTGACTACAAGATAAGTTCATCTTTCATGCTCCGGATAGCCCTCAAGGCCTTATCCAACCGTTTCATACACCATTGGAGTAAGCATATGTTCATCATTTGCCACCCCGGGGCGGGTAATTGACGGTGTTGCTAAAAAGCCCGTCATCACAATCCGTACAAACATTCAGATTTCGCTCACCTGCTGTTGTTTTCAATACTTTTTCCATGCAGCAACTCAATATTTATACGACCTTTCACTTACGGCTTACTCATGAACCGATTGAAACTCATCGCGGTGGTAATGTGTTTGATGATACTAGCCGTGAATGCACTGGTAGTTCCCGTATCCGGCAGGGACGGCCGCGGCATACCGGCCATACAAAAAGGTATGCCGGAGTATTATGATCCCTACGCCAGCCCGGAATGTTTTGAAGATCTTTACTTTCCGCGTATTTACACACAAAGCAAGTTCAACTTCACCATACCCGAATATCTCAGAAATGGCTCGGTAGGGCATACTTCGTTTTCACTGGACCCGACAGGTGGCGATCCGAGAAGTGTTCAGATAATCTTTCGTAACGAAACGGGTGTTATGGTGATTTTGGAAGGTCCGGGAGGGGGCAATATTAATACAATGTCCCTGGCGAACAGCCCTTGGATGGATGTAGAATTCAATATCCCCGGGCGTATGGATTTTCATTTTATGGAACCCACCAGATGGGAAGAAATACTGGATAAGAAACAGCACATCCAGTTCACCGGTATAGCCAGAACGTACAACATATTGGGCATGGTAGGTGGAGGGTATATAGAAGGGTATGATGTGTCCACCCAATTCGCCAGGTTGCACGTGGAGAGTGACAGA
>JAFDTY010000067.1 GCA_019594055.1 Candidatus Haladaptatiplasma halalkaliphilum
ATATAGTTTGGTGTCCGCGTTTTGTGCATAATATGCCATAATCATAGTGGGATCGTGGAACCATCCCGAGGTGTTAACCCTCCCCGGTACAGCAGGTAGTAGCCCCCGGTGGACTGCATGTGGTTTCGCACTGCGAATGCACGACCGGGCGTTGACGACCCAACGGACAAAGGCTTCGCCGGAATCGTGGATTCCGCCAACTCATCCCTCTCTCATCGTGGTTACGCCGAGAGAGGGATTCGAACCCCCGAGGTGCAAGGCACCACGAGCTTTCAGGTTCCCCGCGGGAATCTCCAAGCTCGCGCCCTACCAGGCTGAGCTATCTCGGCATGTGAAGCTTACCACAAACAGGTAAGTGATATAAATCTATTTCCAGCCCCGGGGATACTCCCCACTAGGATGAAAAACCCTTTTTGTTCTAACCACCAACCCCTCTTCCATGGAGAGAATCTCCTCAGCTCTCCTCAAGGCGACACCGATGGCTATCCCCTCGCCCTTGGCAGACATCACGGCTACGGTATCCCCTAACTCGAAATCATCCATCTCGAGCACACCCGGTACCGCAAGGTCGGCGCCCTCCAGCAGTGCCCCGGCGGCGGTATCCTTGATCATCACCTTGGGGTATAGGTCCAGGGCACGCTCGTAGGGCAACAGGATGCCCCTCAAGGCCCGGTCGTCACCTTCCCTGTAACGCTCCCACGCATCCCTTACAACGTGCAGGGGGCGTGCGTCACTCTCAAGAAAACCACCGGCCTCCACCCTGCGGAGTTCCATCATGTGGCCCCCCTTGCTTATGCAAAGGCCCATGTCCCTGCAGAGTGTTCTTATGTACGTACCGGATTCGCATCTTACCCTTAAAAGGTAATCCTGGCCCCTGCTATCCAGTATCTCGAGGTCGTATATCTCCCTGGTACGCCTCTGCCTCTTCACACCGGAACGCACAGGCGGCAGTTGATATATTTTGCCGGCAAAATCATCCGCCAGCTTCGACACTTCCCGTTTATTGACGGGTCCGTGAAATCTCGTAGCGGCCACATATTCCTTGGGTGCCGCATGGAGTAGGTCCACAACACGTACGGAAAAACCAAGACCGAAGGGGAGAACACCGGTAACACCAGGGTCTAGGGTGCCGCTGTGCCCCGCCTTCATACCGAATATGAGCTGTACCCACGCGGAAAGCTGATGGCTGGTGGGGCCCGCCGGTTTGTCCGCTATGAACAATGAACGGGGCAATGCTTTTTCGACCTCTCTCTCTTCGGGTACTTCACCCCAGCTAGAGACGGTGCAGGCCTTCTCCCTCACATGTTTCATCTTCCAACCTCCTTGTTATTTTATCCACGATATCCTCCGGAAGGTTGTCCCGGGAATCTATCACCATATCGTACACTGACATATCATCGAGGTCTATCCCGTAATACTTTTTGTACCTTTGGAACTCACTCCTCTCCCTTTTGACCGTCTTTTCGTGCACTTCATCATCGTCCTCCCGCTGGGCGATGCGTTGTACCCGCACTTCCAACGGTGCTTTCAACCACACTTTGAGCGAGTCGATACCTTCACGGTGGAGCAGGTGTCCCGTCAGGCGCCCCTCGAGTATGCATCCCGGCCCTACCTTTTTCAACAGTCCCGCATCCAGCTCGGCGTCTATGTTTTCATCCGTTTCAGCGATACCACTGAACTCCTCGAGGCTGAGCCCCCTTTCAACGGCAAGCTCCCTGAACACCTCGCCGCTGGAGATCATCTTCATGCCCGTTCTTTCTGCAAGTAACCTTGCCGCAGTGGACGTACCACTGCCTGGCAATCCGCTTATGGTGATTATGGTGGTCATGGATGTTTACTCCGCCGCATCCTTTTTCTTGAGCCGCCTATCGAATGTGATTATCTGCAAAACCAGTCGAAATGCCTGACCGATGGGTATGGAGGCCAGCATGTACACACCTATCCATTGGGGAAAGGGTAAGGGACCGATGTTGTTCATGAAATGGGCGTTCAACGCCCACGGTACGGAATAGCTCTTGTTGGGTATGTTATCCAAAAAGGTCCAAAGTGCTGCGAAGATGGAGATAACAACCACCATGGTTATCGCCATGGATTTGATCTGAGGTTTCATGGTCCTCATCTGCATCTCGGATATTTCCGGCTGCATCTTGTCCAGCTTCTTCAGCTTGGTTGTTTTGTTGTTCATCCTCGCGTCCATTCGTTCCTTGTTGAACGCGGCGGTCTTCTTCTGTATCTCCGCCATCTCCACCCAATCCATCAGCAGATCCCTTACGATGGTGGAAAATATGATCATTATGGATCCCACGAAAAGTAGTGTCAAGAAGGGATACCTTCCGTCGAAACCCACCGCTGCAAACAGGGGAGTTCCTATCAAAACACCCAGTGATTCCCTCAGTTTGGGGTCGAACATAACCATTATGGCCAGTATCCCCATGAATATATAGACGAATCTCCTGAAGTTGAATAGTTGCATAGGTTGGGCTTGTGCCTCGTTTTGCACTTCTTCAGTATTATCCTCTTCGTTCACGATCATCGTCTCTTCTGGTCATTAACCGCTGAAGAAATCCCTCAGCACCGGGTGCATCTCCATCATCTGTTCCTTGCCCATCTGCTCGTACAGTTGGGTGAGTATGCTCACAGCCAGGAAAAGGCTTATGCCCGTGGCGTTACCCACGGAGCCCAGCATGTTGGAGCCTGCAGCTAATGCGCCCATGAAAATACCGCTGAAACTTGTGATGGTGGGGATGTATCTTTCCAGCACCTTTTTCAATACCCGCGGGTCCCTTCTGAACCCGGGTATCTGCATACCACTGTCCTGGATCTGCTCCGCAACAGACTCGGCGTCCATGTTGGTGGTCTTTACCCAGAAATTGGCGAAAAGAAGGCATGAAACCGTCATGAAGGTGAAGTGTACTATCACCCTGGCTATCACCTGGAGTTTGCTGTAACTCCAGTCGACACCTTCGGGGCTGAGCAGGTGGGCGTACCTGTCGGAAACAAGCGGTAGCAACCAATCCTGCAGACCGTTGACATTGGATATGTACCACGCCCCTCCCGCTATGGGCTCGGTGCTTCCTGGCAGGAAGGTGCCGATCCACCATTGGCCGCCTATTAGCGGGAACTGCTGGAATGTGGGGTTAGTGTAGAAAAGCATGGCGAAGAGATTTATGTTTGCCAGAAGTGCGGCCACCAGGATAACGGGCAACACGGAAGCGTAGATCAGCTTGATGGGGTAGCGCCCCCTCGCCCCCCTGGCCCTCCCGTGGGACATGGGAAGTTCTATACGGGTGGATTCGGCGTAGGCCACGATGAGGAATATCCCTATGGTACATATCAACCCTATCAGTGGATTGGGTTGATGCAACAACAGTCTTTCGAAACCACCACCGTGTACCCACTCCCGGGAAGACATATTTCCAACATACCATATGGTCTTCGGTATCACACCGCTGGGGATGGGAGAACCGCTTCCCGGTACCGGTACCCAGTTGAAGGTACCCGTGAAGATACCCTGTGAAACACCGGCCACGATAAAAAGTGATACACCGCTGCCTATGCCCCACTTGGATACCACCTCGTCCATGAGGAACAGCATGTATCCCCCAAGGGCTATCTGTGATACGATGATCACCCTTGCGAGTAAAAGACCCTGTCCGCTCATGAAACCATCGAGGTTATCCACTAGGGTGATAGAGGGTTGAAGGTAACCGAAGGCCTGGGGTATGGCCTGCACGAAGATCATTATTATTACAAGGAATTTTTGTGTGCTCTGGTAAAGGGCCTGGTCATCGTCGTCCTTGAGGTCAAGGTTGATTATATCCGCGCCCTGGAAGAGCTGGAGCATGATGGATGCGTTCACTATGGGTGTGATCCCAAGATGGACGAAGGAGCCGGACTCGCCGGCGAATATGGCACGGAACTGTGCGAAAAGGTCGAGGGTCCTGGCGGCGTCAAGGCCGTAAACGGCAACGTTGGTCATGGCAAAGTACAAGACCAGTATCACAACGGTCCACAACATCTTGCGCCTGAAGTGGACGTGACCGTCGGGCTTCTTGACCGCCGGCATCCTCTCCACAAGAGGTTTCAGTTTGTAGAGTAAACTTTTTTCCTCCTTCGCCATCTTGCTAACACTCCTTAACTGTTATCTCCCTTGGTGATCACTTCCCCTCCGGCTTCCTGAACCTTGCTAACGGCTCTCTTGCTGGAGTTCGCCACCTTTATCTTCATCTGATATCTGGCATTGCCTCTGCTGAGCAGTTTATCGTAACCTGCCTTTTCAAGGTCTATCTCGTAAAAGGCACCCTTCTTTTTAACACAGCCCTCTTTCCTGAGGGTGTCCATCATATCTTCTATCTGGTATATGTTGATAACTCTCACATCCCTGGTAAGACCCTTTGGTCTTGTGAAACCCTTGGGACCGAAGTGATCCGGGCACTCTTTTACGACCTTTATCCACTTGTGTTTACCCAGACCGGCGTTGCCGCGACCGCCTCGCTGCCCTGCTCCTCTACCTCCCTTTATACCTTTACCGTGGGTTCGCGAACCCCTGTACCTTTTTGTCTTCTTGTCTGCCATGATATCGCAACCTTCTTCATCTATCCTCGGAACCGGGTCCGAGCATCCTTTCCAAAAGAGCGTTTATCTCTTTACCGCGGTAGCCGAGAGAACCGCCTGTGTTATAAGTTTTTTTGATTCCCCTGTGCCCGCCACGGGGCGGATGTAACCTGAACAGGTTCTTCAGCCCGTCCACGGCACCCAGTTCGATCTTCCCGTCGACCACTGCCTGGGCGAACTCCTCCACCGTACCGTAGTCAGTGTATTCGGCCACCATCTCGTCCGTCAGACCACCCGGTATATTGGATCTGTAACGCAGGAGTTTTGCCAGTGACTCCGGCTCTATCTCACCCCAGGTGATAGTATCCTTTATCTTTCTTATCATCCCGATGGTTTCCGGTTCATCCCGTATGATGGTGCAGTGGTTTACCCTTGTAAGTCGCATCAATCTAAGGGTGTCCTCGACCCTTCTGGTCTTGTTGACCGAACTCCTTAACCTCAATACCGCATAGGTCATTTGGATACCTCCTCTTGCACCTGTTCTTTAACCTTCTTTTTACCGATCTCACCTTCGATTATGCCTATGCTTTCCCTCTGTTCGTCTCCCACGCGCATTCTCGATGTTTCTTTCAAAGCCTCGAATACTGCCCTTGCGTAGTTGATTGCGGTCCTGGTGTGCCCTTTTGAGAAGGCCCAGACGTCCTCGATACCGGCCCGCTCCAGTATGGATTTGGCGGTATCACCCGCAGCCAGTCCTATACCGCTGGGGGCGGGTTTCAAAGTTATGGTGACGGAGCCGGATTTTCCAGTTACCGCAAAGGGTACCGTATGGGGATTCCCGCAGCCACATTCCCATGAACCGCACCCGCGTCTGATGCGTATCATGTTCAATTTTGCGTTATCGATGCTTTTGCGTATCGTGGGTCCCACCTCTTTTCCCTTTGCCGTACCCAATCCGATATACCCGTCCTTATTACCAACCACGGTGGTCACCGTGAATTTGACCCTTCTGCCGGAATCGGTCATCCTCTGGACCATGTTCACGTCCAGGACGTCGTCGTACAGTTCCGGGAACAGGGCGTCCACTATCTCGTGTTCCCTTATGGGCAATCTGGTGGCCAGTGCCCCCTTCATGGTGGTTATCTCTCCTCGTCTTATCATCTTGCCGAGTTCCGTCTTCGGGTTCCACTCTTCCATCACAATGCCTCCAGTTTCTTCTTGACATCCTTAAATTCTTTCGCACACTTCTCGTTCATGTGTTTTCCGACGGCTCTTTCGTCGTCCGGTAGGACCTTGGTGTCATGGGGTATGTCCATACCCGCGTCAACGACACCTTTGAGGGTTGAGAATAGTTTGCCGCCGTAATGGGGATTTTTCATCCCTATGTCGAGAACGGCTTCCTTTATACCCGAGTCGAGAGCCCTTTTTCCCGCAAGGTATCCGGTTAGGTAAGATGCGGGTATATTCGACCTGTAACATGTCCAACCGAAGTCCTCCAGGTGTTTGCTGGTGACGGTGAGGAGCACATGGTCTCCCTCCGGCACATATCGGACTATCTGGACCTGCACGTTCTTGTTCGAGGTCCTTACCACTATCCTCGGTTTACCGGATTTGATCAACCTCAGTCTGTGCCGGTAATCGGTTTTACCTTCGTGCCTTCGCCTCAAGGGCATCCTGTATCTGGGTCCGTGTCCCATATCACTTCACCTCCAGTTTGCTGTAATCATCGTCAAGATATCCCTCCATCTTCAGGTGAAATATCATGTCCGTCCTGTCCTTGAAGGTACCGCCCTTTGCCTTAAGGTAAAACTTACGGTAAACCCCTTTTTCTATGAACCCTTCTTTTCGCATATGTCTCAACTCACGGCGTATGGATCTCATCTTCTTCATCCATAATTCCTTCGAGGGTGTTCTGGCATTCTTCTTACCCTTACGCGTTCCGTGTCCCTTTCTCCTCCCCTTTCTACGCTGTTCCTTAAGATAACGGTGGCGGCCCCTTGAGTTACCGCGTTCAGGCTTTTTCTTGATAACATCACTGTTGATCAACCTTCTCACGTCTTCCCGGGTTATGGCTTCTGCCACCTCATCCAGCATCGTATCGTCCACCCATACGCGGTTGACACCGCACTTGAGTATCTCCGCAGCCAATTTTTTCTGGTATTTAACGTCCATGATATTCACCTCACGATGGATTGAGCACCCTTACCTCCAGCTCTTCCGCTTTCTTCTCTATGTCTATCCTTTTTCTCATTCCCACACCGTGAGCTATCCTTACAGCTTGCTTCTCGGGATCCACATCTTCCAGGTCTCCAACTCTATGAACCAGTACCTCCCGGAAGCCGGAAGGGTGCAATCCCCTGGCCTCCTTACATCCCCTGTACCCTATGGATGCGTTGGGGGACCTGTACCTCAGATTCTTTCTGGCTTTGGATTGGATACCCTTCGGTCTCCTCCAGGTATCCCCGTCAAGTTTGTCGTGGCGGAACCATTCCTGTCTGGAGAATTTTGGTCTTCGCGATTTGATCTTTCGGTTGATACCCAATGACCTTGATTCCTCTTTACTCAATGAAGGCTTCTTCTTAGTTTCATATCCGTTTTCATTTTCCTCTTCTGTCATCTTATCTTGCCTCCATGTATCATCTCAAGGGTTTTCCTGTTTTTTCGATTATGTAGATGCCATCCTGGAAAACCCTGGAATCCACCTTTTTTATCTTGGTCGCAGTCTCGATGTTGGCCGCGGTCTGGCCCGCGTCTTCTATGTTGTTCGAGCTTACCGTGATAAGGTCTCCCTGGATATTGATCTTCGTGTTACCGATTATCTTCGCTTTTCTTGGCTTTGATTCGCCGATGAAATTTTCGATGACCAGTCTATCCTTCTCCACCCTTACCTTTACGGGAAAATGGGAATATATTATCCTCAACTTGTAGGTAAAATCCTCCTGGGCCCCTTTGATCATGTTGTTGATATGTGACAGATAGGTGCCCAGCAGAGCTTGCTCCTTCTTGGTGGGGTACTTTGTGTACAATGTCAATGTGTTGTTGTCATTTTGTATACTTATCCTGCGGTCGCGCAATACCCTTTTTATTACACCATTGGGTCCGGACACGGTTATTTCCCTCTTAGCCATGTTGACGGTGATCCCTTCGGGGATATTAACAACCTCTTCTAATTTGCTTGCTACCGGCATGATGATCCCTCAAAATACATAGGCCAACAATTTGCCTCCTATTCCCAGTTCCTTCGCTTCCGTGTTCGATACCACACCACGGTTGGTTGTGATTATAAGCACGCCGAAATTCTGCGCGGGTAAGTACCTTGACTCGAAATCTTCTATATCCTTCTTCTGCAGGGTCCAGCGCGGTTTGATAACCTGACATTTATTGATGTTGCCAGTTAGGGAGATACTGAATACCCCACCTTTTCCGTTCTCCATATATTCGAAACTTTCTATGTATCCATTATCCTGCATCACTTTAAGTACTCTACCTATCAATTTCGATGCCGGGGCGACTTCACATTGGAGTTTTCCACTTTGCTCCGCGTTGTTTATAGTCGAAAGAGCATCATTCAAAGGGTCGTGTTTCATGCTTTTCACCTCACGAGTATTTTCTGAACCCCAGGTCCTCGGCTATCTCTCCGAAGCACTGTCGGCAAAGGTGTATATCGTACCTGCGGATTATTCCTCTCTTACGACCGCAGCGTTTGCAGCCCACCTTTCTTCCGAATTCTTTTCTCGTCCTCATTCGTACATCACCTCTACGCCAAAGGCCTTTTCCATAAATTCTATGCCTTCTTCGTGGGTCAGCTTATGTCTTTCGGGTATCTTTTTCATTGAATTTTTCCTGTTTTTTATACGTTCACCCTTTCTCGACAGTTCTATGGATATATCCATACCGAAAATACCTATCTTCGGGTCATAGCTCATACCCTCGAAATCGGTATAATCGGTTATCCCGAAGGAGAGGTTTCCGTATTTGTCGAAGCTGTCCTCCCATACCACGTTATTTTTGACCCAGAATGCCTTCTTCAGGAAATCATAAGCCCTTTTCTTTCTCAGGGTGACCTTGCAACCTATGGGCTGACCTTTTCTTATACCGAGGTCGGCGTTGATGGTCTTGGATATGGTTTCAACGGGCTCCTGTCCCGTCAACATCTTCAGTACGGTTTTCCCCCGTTGTAATTTCTCCCCCGCCTCTCCCACACCGATACTGACAACGCATTTGACTATGTGCGGTCGTCTCATGGGGTTCGAGCGGTTCATACTATACCCACCTCCGGTATATCTATGACGGGCTTGTCTTCACCGAGAACGAAGACATAATCCTCCACGGTGGAAATACCTCCTTCAAGGTGTACCAGGTTCGGTTTCGAGCTACGAACTATCTCGTAGTTCTTTATCTTGCCTATCTCACCTATGTGCTTCCCGCCGGTAACAAGGGCGATATTTCCCTCCTTGAACTTGTATACCGAGATCACATTTTGAGAAGGTATCTCTATCCTGAGCACATCCTTGGTATCGTATGCCTTGTTATCTTCAAGGGAAAAATTTCTTCCGTCGTGCAGGTTGTACTGGGTAAGGCCATTTTTTACCGTCCTTTTATTCTCTACCCTGCATAACTTCCAATTTTCCGCCCCCTCGGCTGTGGGCACAAGTCTTATGGTACCGGCTTGATCGAATAGAACTCTGTAGTGCTCGTCAAGTTCGGGGATGCTGATAACGTCCATCAGTCCCACTGGTGCATTGGCATCGGTATTGACCTTGCCGTCCACCATCACCTTGCGATCTCCGATGATCATCTTCGCTTCCCTTGCGTTGTCCGCATAATTCAGGAGGTCACGTATAATAACCAGCAAGGGTACGCTCCTGTCCCCAGGGTGTGCACCGGGCCTCGTCTTCGGCGCCCAGAAATATTCCTTCGTCGGTATCCCCCAGGTCTTCGTGGGTGCCTGATATCTCTTCCAATTCTTTTTCATTTCTTACCCTCCTCGAGCACGCGTCTACGCCATGAATCCGATAGCTCAAGGCTTATTATCCTCAGATTTGACGGATGAATACCGTATGGTTCCTGGGACTCATCGGCCTTCTTTACCGTTACATTTTCCACATATACCCTTTCACTGCCTCTGTCGACCTTGGCCACCTTGTTGATCACACCGGCAAATCCTCCTCTCATTATCTCCACCTCGTCTCCCTCTCTGACTGGCAAGCTCCTTCTACCGTATTTCTTTCTCAGATTGCCCGCGAGGGTTGCGGACATCATCTTCCTTTTTGTGTGGTTTTTTGCGTTTTTTTGCCTTTTTCTCTGCTTCCTAGCTTTCTCACTTCTCATAAGCTCACCTCACACAATCATGGATGCCGTTGATCCCACTCTCGGCCATCTCTCGGCGGCTTCCCGGGCGATAGGGCCCTTTATCTCGGAACCCTTTGTTTCACCGTTTTCATGGGTCAGTACCACCGCATTGTCCTCGAAAACCACCATTGTACCGTCCGGTCTTCTGAAGGGTCTTCTCTGCCTTACTATCACGGCATGGGTAAGCTCCCTTTTCAATTCGGGGGTCCCCTTGATCACGGAAACGACTATCAGATCTCCTATACCCGCCTGAGGGTACCGCCGGTGTACACCGTGGTATCCCTTCACGGCCACTGTTCTCACTATCTTTGCTCCGGTGTTATCCGCGCATTTAAGTTTGCTACCCACCACCAGTCCCCTGGTTTGCTTTCCGGACACCCCCCTCATTGTTCCTTCCCCCCTTCGATGACCACGAACGAAATACTCTTGCTTATGGGACGGCATTCCATTATCTTCACATTGTCCCCCACATCTATATCCATACACGGTGGCAAGTGGGCAGAGTAGTGTCTTCTTCGCTTTTCGTATCTCTCATATTTTGGTACAAAATGCAGATAATCCTTCTTGACCACCGCACTGCCCTGCATCTTTTTGGTTTCCACCACTCCGGTGATTATATGTCCCCTCACCGGTAGCTCGCCGTGGAATGGACAGAAGCGATCGTCGCAGGTTCTTTTGGGTGGATTGACGTCAATCCCGATGTCTCTAGTTTCTTTCTTAGCCATAATATCATCAACCTAATCTTTTTATCCTGTCCTCGGGGCGGTACCTTATGTCGTTTCCATCGATCATTTCACTCATATCATTTATGGTCAGCTCGAATAAACATCCCCTTTTCGGTACTGTCCGTTCACTGTGATTCTCGATGACGAAGGTGTTCTTAGTCTCGTCGACCACCTTACCCTGAATGCCTTCGTACCCCGTGTGAGATGCTTCCACGACCTTTATGTGGGCACCGATGAACTCTCCGGTATGCATCCTCTTTTTCATATTACCTCACCTCCACGGGAAATCCCTTGGATTCAAGGTATTGTCTTACCTTATCTATGTGGTTACCCTGAAGTTCTATCCTGCCGTTTTTGGTGGTACCTCCGGCAGCGCATTTTCCTTTCAAGTCGCTTGCCAGTTCGTCGATATCTATTTCGGTTTCGTCGATTCCGTCTATTATGGTCACCTTCTTGCCGTACCGCCTGGTATCCGTGTACAGCAATATCTCCTGCTGCTCTCTTGCGATATCTTCGCATATACAGATCTCGCTTGGCAATCCGCAGGTTCGGCAAACTTCTTGAGGCATCAGTTTCCTCCTTTTTCTTTCTCTGTTTCGTTCATGACCGTAAGTATTCGGGCAATGTTTTTCCTCAACGCCCGTATCCGTCCCGGGCTTTCGGGGGCGCCGCCCATGGCCGCCTGTCCTCTTTCGTGCAGGAGGTCGTCCCTGAGTTTACGAAGATTTTCCTCCCTCTCTCGCTGGGACATCTTTCTTATCTCCTCGGTTTTAATCAGAGGCATCGTTCTTCACCTCCTCCTCATTGGGTGTATCGCCCTTCTCCTCGGCCTTGGATTCCTTTACCTTTTTCACAATCAAGGGTTTTTTCACCTTCGGTTCTTCGACCTTTGGCTTCTCGACCTTCGGTTCTTCAGCCTTTGGCTTCTCGACCTTCGGTTCTTCAGCCTTTGGCTTTTCAACCTTCGGTTCTTCGACCTTTGGCTTCTCGACCTTCGGTTCTTCAGCCTTTGGCTTCTCGACCTTCGGTTCTTCAGCCTTTGGCTTTTCAACCTTCGGTTCTTCGACCTTTGGCTTCTC
>JAFDTY010000077.1 GCA_019594055.1 Candidatus Haladaptatiplasma halalkaliphilum
CCCGAAGTCGAAGACGGTGGATTCTTCCTGGGATATCTGCTGCTGATACCGGCAGCCGTGCTGGTCTCGTTCCTGGTCTACAGGCGGAAGGAAAAGAAGCGGTAACGGCCTATAGACAGTCTGGATCTGCGACTCGGGCACCAAAATACTTTTATATCTTGAAAGCCTTCTTCTTGTGTCTGACAATACGTCAGACCTTTATAATATGATGGATGGGATTCCTCATGCACTCAAAAGGAAGTATCACAGGGCTGCCCGAGCTAGGATCGACCGGAGGTGAGTTCTCTTGTATCTGAAGAACATATACATGGAGAACTTTAAATCCTTCGGTAGAAGAATGGAGATACCGGTCAAGGAAGGATATACCAACATCACGGGACCCAACGGTTCCGGAAAATCCAACATCGCGGATGCCATACTTTTCGTTCTCGGGCCGAAAAGTTCAAAGGAGATCAGGGCCGGGCGTCTGACAGATCTTATCTTCAACGGGGGCAAGGAAGGCAAACCCTCGGAGCACTGCCGGGTAAGCCTCACCTTCGACAACAGCGACAAGGTGATCCCCCTGAAGGACAGGGAGGTCACCTTCACCAGAAAGGTCCAGTTGTCAGATAACAACATAGGATACAACTCCTACTTTTACATCAACGGCAGGGCGTCCTCACTTACCGAATTCCAGGAACTTTTATCCTACGCAAGGATAACCTCCGACGGCTACAACATGGTTCAGCAGGGAGACATATCCAGGATAGTGGAGATGAGTGACCTGGAAAGGAGAAGGATACTCGACCAGATATCCGGGATCACCAGTTATGACAAGGAGATAGAGAAGGCCGAGGAAAGCAAAAAGGTGGTGGTGGATGACCTGGAAAGGATCAATATACTGCTGGAGGAGATAGGAAAGCAGGTGAAGGAACTGGAAGCGGACACGAAAGACGCTCTTAAATACCAGGAGGTGTCGGACAGGGTGAACGAAGCCATCAGCATGAAGGCATGGAAGACCGGCGAGTCCATGGTCCAGAGCATATCCAACATAAAGAAGGACATGGAGGACAACGGGAAAAAGATAGAGGAGATGAAGGGAGAGAAGGAAAAGCTGGAGGAAAGGGTGAAGGAACTCGAGGCCGAGATCAAAGAACTCGATGATGAACTGGCAAGGAGAGGTAACGACAAGAACAAGGATCTGCAGGATAAGCTGAACGATATCAAACTGGAGATAGCCCGGGCCGGTGACAATCTGGAGGATTGCGAACACGACATACGTGAGAACCTGAAGATCCGGGAACATTACTTGGAAGAAGTAAGGGGAAAGAAGGAGTCACTTCCCAAACTCACAGGTACCATAACCATGGGAAAGAAAGAAAAGAAGGATGTCGAGACCGAGCTCGAAAAGGTGACAAAGGAGATCGAAGACGTAAAGGCCAAGATGGCCACATCGGACAACAGGATAAACGAGCTTCAGAAGAAGGGCATTCGGATCTCAAAGGAACTGGAATCCGGTACCGATAAATACGCAAAGAAAAAGGTCGAACTCGACAGGCAGCGCGACAGGATAGTCAGGTTGAACGAGGAGCTCGCCGAGGACGAGGAGGACCTCGAGAATCTGTACATGCAGAGGAAGGATAACGAGTGGGTCCTCAAGGAAACGGAAAATGAGGTAAAGGGCAGGGGTAAAAGCCTGGGAAAACTCCAGGAAGAATTCCACAAGTACAAGAACAGAGAAAAGAGATTGAGGGAAGACAGGAGGGACATGGAGGATAGGGCGAACCGCCTGGAAAGAGAGTACAATCACCTTAAGGCACAGTACGATGCGGCCAAATCCGTCAAGAAGGGATACAGCAGTGCAGTGGAGATGGTGATGCAGGCCCGGGATACCGGTGAAATAAAGGGCATATACGGTACGGTAGCGGAATTGGCAAACGTGAGCAGTGAATACGAGACAGCACTGCGGGTTGCCGCGGGAGGAAGGATGCATTCCATAGTGGTGGAGGACGACGGTGTCGCCTCCGATGCCATCAGGTTACTCAAGAGAAAGAAGGGTGGAAGGGCTACCTTCCTGCCCATAAACAAGATGCTGCCGGGGAGACCCGGGGGCAAGGCCATCAGGACAAAAAGCCATGAAAGTGCGGTGGGCTTCGCCCTGGACCTTGTGGATTACCACGAGAAGTTCGAGAATGTGTTCTGGTACGTATTTCAGGATACCGTGGTGATCAAGGACATAGACTCTGCCAGAATGTTGATGGGCGGGGTTAGGATGGTCACCATGGAGGGAGAGTGCATAGAGCGAAGCGGGGCCATGGTGGGGGGCTCCCTGGGCAAGGACCCCCTGGGCTTCCAGGTGCCGGACAGGGGGAAACTCGACAGGGTGGGAAAGGAACTTTCCATGACCAAGGAGAACCTGGAAAAGTTGACCGAGGAACTGAAGAGCCTGGAGACGTCCATCCAGGACACCCAGGACCAGATAATGGCCGTTCAGTCCGGGGGCGACAAGTCCAAGGACATCACCAGGTTGAAGGCCGAGATCAAGAGGGTCGATGATAAGATAGCCAAGAAAGAATCATCGGTGCAAAAGAGGAAGGAGGAGATAGGAAAGGCCGGGGACAGCCTGGAGAACCTTCAAAAATCCATCGACTACCTGGAAGAAAAGATCGGGGAACTCAAGAGCGAAAGGGATGATATATCCAACACCATACGGGATATCTCTCCCAAGGAGCTGTCCGTCAAACTCGGGGAGCTCAGGGACAGGGAGGTGGAGTTGAACAAGAGGGTCAACGAACTCGGATCCGAGATAACCATAAATACCGAAAAGAAGGCCCTGCTGGAAAAGGATATCCAAGAACTCGACGCCGGCATAGAAAAAACCAAGGAAGATATCTCCAATCTTCAATCCAGGATAAAGAAGAAAAAACTCTCCATAGAGAAGAACTCCAAAGAAGAGAAGGAGCTGGAAAACAGACTGGCATCCATGGACGACGAATTGAAGGAACTCAGGAATAATCGAGACGGCAAATTCCAGGAAAAGCTTCAGACGGAAAAAAAGGTCGACCGTATAGATACCAATATAGAAGGTATAAAGGTATACATAAAGGGGCAGGAAGAAAAACTGGCACAACAGGAAGAGAGTCTGAAGGAGGTAAGGGAGGAGATGCAGAAAGACGTGGATTACTCTGGCAAAAAGCTGCCCTCCATGAAAGAGCTGAAGGATATCATCCATCGAGGGCAGGCAAAGTTGGACAGCTTCGGCCATATCAACATGAAGGCCATCAAGGACTACGACGAAAAGAAGGAACGTAAGGAACGCCTGCAGGAAGAATACACCGAACTGAGCGAGCGCAAGGAGGGTCTGGACAACCTCATCAAGGAATTGGACGAGAAGAAGAAGGTTGGCCTTATGAAGGTAAAGAACGAGATAAACGCCAATTTCATGGAGGTATACAAGGAACTGTCGGGAGGTGGAGATGCCCACATAGAGCTGGAGAACCCCGAAGCGCCCTTCCAGGGCGGACTCATCATCAAGGCAAGACCACCGGGTAAAAAAGTTCACAGGATACAGGCGCTTTCGGGAGGCGAAAAGAGCCTGGTCTCCATGGCATTCATTTTCGCCATCCAGAGATACGACCCCTCACCCTTCTATCTCCTGGACGAAGTCGACCAGAACCTTGACGGTGTGAACGCCGAAAAGGTGGCCGATATGATAAAGAACAACTCGATATCCGCACAGTTCATCCAGGTGTCACTCAGGAAGATAACCCTCAAGAAATCGGATCATATCATAGGTGTCACCATCAACAAAAGGGGGATATCCGATGTTATCATGAAGGTTGATATAGTCGGTAGCAAGGAAACGGACATCCCCGAACTATCCGGGATCAGCCAGCTGGAGGCAGAGGTGTGACCGTGACATCCCAGATGACGGAATACCAGGAGCCGCACAGCAGGGAGAAGATAGTGGAGCACCTCATCTTCCACAGATCACTGAGGGACCACCGAACCAACGGTGACAAGATCCAGGGCTACATAGACATGATAGAAAGTGCTGACATGGAGGAACATTTTCGAATATCCGAGGATCCTTTCGAATGCTCCATAGGCACGGTTTTCAAACTGGTGATAGACGAGAAGATGGACCCCTGGGAGATAGACCTGGTTTCCTTTACAAAGTTGTACCTGAACAAGGCGAAAAACGATGATAGCCTGAATTTCATCGTCGCCGGTCAGCTCGTGAGGATGGCATGGTCCATACTCGAAATGCAGTGCGAGGAAGTGCTTTGTGGCATTAACTCGACCGACGAACCCACAACCCTCGCCGATGATGACATAATCTCACAATGGGATATCTTCGGCTACGAAATGTACGACGAGCCCGAGGACATAGACTTCGAGGAAGGTGTATACGAGTCAGATAACCCCATCCTGGAAAGGGTCATCAGAAGGAAGGACAGGAAACCGATCAGCCTGATCCAGCTGGTGGATGCCTTCGAAGAGGCCAGGGAGGAAGCCCTGTACCGTGAGAAGATGGAAAGGCTCAGAGCCGAAAGGAGCGCGGACCGTAAGAGGGCGGAGGAGGAAAACAGAAGAAATTACGACTCAAGTGCCCATAAGGAAGATATATTCCGGGACATCAATCTAGTCTGGGAACGTATATGCTGGTATCAGCAGGATATACTGGAGTTCGGCATGTTACACGACAGCAGGGTAAACGACCTGATAACCGCCTTCGTTGCCGTACTTTTCCTTCACAAGGAAGGGAAGATACGGTTGGAACAGGAAACATTACCCTACGGTCAGATAATGATGGAAAACCTCGCTCCGGAAAGTGAGAGGACGGACGGAAACCTGAATGCCATCGCCCGGAAGGAAGAGATACCCATGGAGAATTACATAACCGTGTGAACTTCACCCTTCACCGGCTTCCAAGGCGTTCAACCTTTTGTCTATCTTCTCCAGGAATAATCTCGCATCTATGGATTCCAGTATCGCCTTTGCATCGTGATAATGCCTTCTTGCTTCCGCCTTGTCACCAGCTTCTGCATACGTATAACCCTGCCAGTATTTGATCTCCGCCTTCTCGAATGGTACGTCCATAGCTTCCAACACATCCATGGTCTTTTGAAAATATCTGAGGGCTTCCTCGACCATCCCGTCCATTATGTGTGATATACCCATGGTTCTGTATGCGCCAGAGAGTCCGATATATTCGTTGGTGTTTTTCATGAGTTTCTCCGCCTTTTTCGCATAGCTCATTGCTTCCCTTGTATCACCTCTGCACGCAAGGGCTTCGGCGCGGTTAAAATAACTCCAGCCCAATATCTTTCTGTTCATAATCTTCTCTGCGTTCTCGCCGCTCTTCTCAAAATAATCTATTGCCCGATCCCAATCATCCATCTTCATGTAACAGTCACCTATATTGTTGTAGGCCCTGGAAAGTTCTCTGTAGGCACCTAATTGTATAAGGGTTTGTAATGAACGTTTATAATAGTTTATGCCCAGGTCGAGTTCACCCTTGTACACGTACACGTTACCCATCTCTATATACGTTAGGGCTAATATGCGTTTATTCTTCAAACCTTTGGCCTTTTCGATGGCCTTTTCGTAATGTTCAATTGCATTATCGAGTTCTCCTGACCTCCAATGTATGTATCCCAACCCCCTATTTGAATCAGCTATTCCCTCGTAATTCCTTATATCTGTGGCTATTTGAAGGGCCCTGTTGTAATATTTCGTTGCAAGATCATATTTATACGCCTCGCTGTATACATGGGCGATCTTTCTGGTGCTTAGTTCTTCCAATCTTCTGTCATCGATAGTCTTTGCCCTTTTCAACAACTTTTCGTATGTGTCAACGGCCTTGTTCCAATCACTGGTATCGACGCTAAGCTTCCCTATGCGTGTCAGTAGCACCTCTTCCTTTTTACCCGCATCTGTTACATCAAGGTATTCCTTCAAAGACTCCAACGCCCGTTCAAGGAACTCTATGGCGGATACCGTTGCATAACTCTTCATGGCGGACTCTCCGGCCTTTACAGAATATTCATAGGCTTTTTGATAGTCTTGGCCTTCATGGAAATGCCTGCTTAGCGAATAATAGAATTCTTCGAGCCTTCCGCCATACAGTTCCTCCATGGCCTCACCCACTTGTTTGTGTAAAATCCTTCTCCGGCTCCGACCCATGTTATCGTATATTGCTGCCCTGGTTTGCACATGTCCGAAACGGTATATCTCTTCATCATCCGCCTCCTTTTCGTGTATCAGTCTTTGACCGATGAGTTCGTCGATCACATCAAGGAGTTCTATCACATCCATATTAACGGTGTGTTCAAGTATCTCGAAACTGAATTCGGTGCCTATAACAGATGCGTACATGAGTACCTTTTTTTCAACTTTTGAGAGGCGTTCCAGGCGCCTACCGGTAACCTCTTTTATCGATGCGGGGACGTAGATATCCGAAAGGTCCTTTTCCGGGTCCCATTTGTAAGAGTAAGGATCTATCACACCCTCGTCCATCATGGAGTTCAGCATCTCGTTGATATAGTACGGGTTTCCCTCCGTCACCCTGTAAACCATCAGCAGGAATGACTGGGGTAGGTCATCCGAGCGGAGTATGTTCTTTATCATCTTTGAGGCAAACTGAAAG
The DNA here is from genome assembly GCA_019594055.1 of Candidatus Haladaptatiplasma halalkaliphilum. Taxonomy (GTDB): domain Archaea; phylum Thermoplasmatota; class Thermoplasmata; order Halarchaeoplasmatales; family Halarchaeoplasmataceae; genus Haladaptatiplasma; species Haladaptatiplasma halalkaliphilum. Next base: position 6,632 of record JAFDTY010000077.1, read on the forward strand.
GTCAGTCTGTTCAACTTGATCAAATCTACCAACCTTTCCTCTTTCATCCGGTCGAGTACCTTCTCAAGGGGGAATTCTCTATCGTCGGCAGTGAGTTCTTCCGGTCTGTAAGCACCCAGCAGAAGGACTCTGTTCTCCTTTGTATACCTAGCTAGGTGGTGTAGTAGTTGTGCCGACGCTTCGTCTATCCACTGCATATCATCGATGAAAAGTAATATCGGGTTGTCTCTTGAACGTTTGATCACCGCCCTTGTAACCCTATCGAACATCAACTCCCTTTTATCGGATATGGATACCGCTTTAAATTCCTCCTCCTCATCCAAGCCGGCACCTATCAAGCTCATGGGTATGCCGTAAAATGACCCCTGGGTTTCTCCATCGGTAGTAGTGCCCGGATCATCCTTAAGGTATGTTCCCAGAGCCTCAATGAATGGTATGTAGGGGTCGGTGCTTTCGTAGTACAGGCATCTGCCTTTCATTATCTCGAATCCCTGTTCGAGGCATATTTTTGCAAATTCTCGCGCTAGCCGGCTCTTTCCAACACCGGCCTCGCCTTCCAGTAACACTATTTGACCCCTATTCTCCATCACCTCACTTAAATTACCGTGTAAAATTTTTAACTCCTCGTGTCGTCCAACAAGAGTATCTGATTTTTTACGCGAAATATTTCTTTCGGGACACATATCAATAAGACTATTTTGTCCATGTGTTTAAATGTTATGGATACTTTTTAACATAGCAAGGGCTGGTCAAGATCGCCACTTATATGTACGCCGTCGACCGGATTCGAACCGGCGACCGCTCGGTTAACAGCCGAGTGCTCTACCACTGAGCTACGACGGCAATTTACTGCGTAAATTCCCACTAGTCATGAAAAGCGTTGCTTTTCATTCCTACGACGGCATTTGCTTCGCAAATCCCGTCTACTCGTGAGACGCTTTCGCCTCTCACTCGCACGACGGCATCACAAAGAAAATTTTTTTGTGAAAGGAGGAATCTGTGGATTCCACACAACCTTGGGGTATGGTGTGTCACACCATATTATGAATAAATTGAATGGTGATGCACTATGGCAAAATGTAAGACCTATTAAAAACTTTTCAGTTCTTCATTTGCATCTGCAGTTTTATGGACATTTCCGAGAGCCTGTTTAGTAGTTCATTCAGATGCGCCTTGAAATTGTCGTGTTTCTCAGTTGTTTTTGCACCCAAAGGTGTGGGCTCTATGAGTCCCTCCTTCTGCAGCATTCTCAATGAATAGCGTACCTTGTATTCGGGTAGACCGGTGATCTCACCAAGTTTAACGATCCCCACCGGTCCCTCTCGTTCGATGATGCTGAGCAGCGTTATGGTTCTTTCTAGAATGTTCATCTCCTTCTTTATGTTATCCGTGAGAGCGCTTCCCTTCATCTTACCACATCTTATTACCTTGTATACAATTAACACTAACTAGTATAAAAACGATACCTTTAACACCTTTGATCAAGGATGGAAAAACTCCCATCAAACATATATATCTGTTAAGTATAACCAGTAGAGATGTCCATGAAAAAGATGGTATGCAAAGTATCGGCGATCCTATTTCTGGTGATTATGTTAGCCCCCCTCTTGACAATTACCGGTACCGGTGACACGGCGGGAAACCATGGTGGACGGGTGACATGTTCCACCAACCTGCAACTTATCCCGCAGTCCGATTCCGTGGGCGGCGGTAATATATACTGGACGGTGGAGGGCGAGGCCGCCATACAGTTAAGGCAAGCGCTCCTGGATAGTGTGGGTAACGAAGAATTTTTTAACAGGGCTAACGGCGATGATGTCCTGGATTACGATGAATTGTCCTATTACCTATCCACCAACGGGATGCTGGAATCCTATGTCCAAAGGGGCGGTGCACTTCATTCCTTCAGAAGCAGAACCTCGTTCTACGGCTTCGAACCTCAGCGTGATCTGGACCCCAACGACTACATCGATTACTATGGAACACCCATCACACGTTCTTCACTGAACACCGCCAACATAGCCGATAACACCGATGGTCTCCTGGGCTTCACCTCCCTTTCCACCGACCCGGTATACATACATTACAAGGTAAGCTTCCGTGAAAACCCCGGATCAGGCCCCCATGAAATAAACATGGCTAACTTGGACCTATTGAGAGGTGTTTGGGAATCTCTGGTTATACCTGTTAGAGAAGAATTGATTACCGATGCTACCCTACCGGCCCAAACAAGCTTCCAGATACCGCATACCGATCTCCTGTCGGATAGCAACGGGAGCTATGGCGTCGTTCTGCGCAACGGCATAAGAGAGCCTCCTGCGAACTATACAATAACATCAAACGGTCATGTCAACATCGTCCCGGCCAGCATAAGGACCGGTGACAACATATCCCTCGTCTATGCTTACACCTACCGCTGGGTGGGAGAATCAAAACTCACCCACTGGTCCTTCGTGGTGGGCACCCACAGCTTTTACGAGCCGGAGTATGACGACGGCACCCTGTACGTTCTACGTACACCAGCCGGAGAGATACTTCATTACTCAATAGAACTCGACGGTACAAATCAACCACGTGCCACCATAAGATGGGCCGAATTCGTACCCCTTGAAAACCCTCAGATACTTTTCGTACTCGTTTGCGTATTCGCTTACTTCACACGATCTTTTCCAAAGAAGTATTTCAGGGATTATAAGGACACCTTCCCCACAAAACATCGCAAGAAAGCGGTAAGATGTAAACCCCTGCATATATTTTCCGCCGTTGCCACGGTGCTACTGCTCTTTTTCTACTTCTTACCCACAATTGGAAATTTCTTCGTCAGTGGACCTATACTTATAATCATTGGTGTTGTTGTAACGACTCTTTTCGCTACGCTTTCTCGATCCATATACTCAAAAAAGAAGAAGGACATACCGGACGATATCCTGAACCCACCGAAACCGGAAAAGAAGGTTTCCACCGTTAAAAGAACCACCACTGTAAGAAGACTGGATATCCCTGTGGAAGAGGAACCCGATGATGCCAAGACCTATTGCGACTGGTGTGGCGAATTCTTCACAGTGCATCAGGAAAAAAATCTCCTTACCGTGACCTGCCCTTCATGCAAAAAGAGACAGCATATGCTCAAGGAAGGTTACAATTACCTCCTGCTGGACTCCGAGGAAAAACATTCCTTCGACCTGCTCAAGGAATTCATGCTGGAAGGTCTACCCACCTTGGTGATAACCACAAAGATACCTTCCAAGATAGAGGATAGATACGGTCTTCACCGGTCCAAGATCATCTGGTTATCGGATCGTACTTCCAGCGACTATGATGCCATAGACCCCAAAAGGCTGGACTTCGAGATAACCCGGGCCATCACCAATTTCTCCAAGGAGAATGAGAGAAGCGTGATATTCCTGGACGGCTTCGAGTACCTGCTGGTTGAAAACACATTTGAAAAGGTGTCCACATTCATCAAGAAGACCACGGATACCTGCTCGCTGAACGCCAGCACCTATCTCGTGTACATGAATCCCAACTCATTATCCAAGAGCGACTTCAGCATATTAAAGAAGGAATTCGACCATACCGAGGACCTGAGGACACCCGGTGATAGTTAAAATGTACCTTCCCAGCGGGTATACGAATCGTTCTCGATCCCCATGAGGTCCAAGGTTTTACCCACTATGAAATCCACAAG
>JAFDTY010000098.1 GCA_019594055.1 Candidatus Haladaptatiplasma halalkaliphilum
AGCTTGGCTCATCCTTGAGAACATCGATGTGTTCCCTATCCAAATATATATTTCCTCGTTCGAGTATCATGTGGTGTCACCTCTTTGTTGGTGAATTCATCATTCCGACAAAGGGGTGACACATGTTAATGGTTTACACATTGGAAATATGATCCGACCTTCGGAAACTTTTTAACTGTATTGATACCTAACATATGAACATAAGGAGGTCCCCCCCTTGGAATACATATACCTTGATAACGCGGCGACCACGAAGGTTGACCCCAGAGTGAATAGGGCCATTGAGGATTATCTGGAACATTGTTACGGTAACCCATCCAGTCTTCACCGGATGGGGCGCGAAAGTTCCGCGGCCGTTGAGGAAGCCAGAGAACGGGTGGCCGAACTCGTCGGTGCAGGTGAACACGAGATAGTATTCACCTCCGGTGGCACGGAAGCCGATAATCTGGCTATCAAAGGTGTGGTAGGGAAGAACAGTGGTAAACACATTATCACCACATCGGTTGAACACCCGGCTGTCCACAACACATGCAGATATCTTGAAAAACAGGGTTACGAGGTAACATACCTACCCGTTGATGGCCATGGTATGGTAAGAGAAGAAGATTTTATCCATGCCATCAGAGAGGACACCGTACTCGCATCGATAATATACGCCAGTAATGAGATAGGCACCATCGAGCCCATAAGGGAACTGGCGGCAATTGCAAAGGAAAATGATGTGATATTCCATACCGACGCCGTTCAAGCTGTTGGTAAGCTAGAGATAGACGTTAAGAAAATTGGCATAGACCTTTTGTCCATATCCGGGCACAAGATACATGGCCCCAAGGGAGTGGGGGCTCTTTATTTGGCCGACCATGTGAATATCGAGCCCATGATGCACGGAGGCGGTCACGAGAACGGAATCAGGTCAGGTACGGAGAACGTAACATGTATCATTGGCCTTGGAGTTGCTTGTGAGATTGAGGGGCGGGAGATGGATGAAAATGTAGGTAAAATGAAGGCCATGAGAGACCGGTTGGTAAATGGTATAATGGATAATGTAAGGGAGGTAAGATTGAACGGTCATCCAACCAAGAGGCTGGTGAACAACGCCAACTTTTCGTTCAAGGCGGTGGAAGGCGAGGCCCTGGTACTGCAGCTGGACGGGAGGGGCATCGGCACCTCCACCGGTTCCGCATGCTCTTCCAAGGAATTGAAACCCTCCCGCATTTTAACGGCTACAGGCTGCGAAGAGGTGGAGGCACACAGTTCCCTGAGGTTGACTTTGAGCCGGTTCAACACCATGGAAGAAATCGATAGAACACTGGAGATAATCCCCGATGTGGTGGGCTATCTAAGAAAAATGTCTCCTCTATGGGAGGAGTAGACCCATCTATGTTCGAGATAAAACACAGGGACGGTATGGCGAGGATGGGCGAGTTCTCCACACCCCACGGAACAGTACAAACTCCCAACATAATGCCCGTGGTCAACCCCAACCTCAAACTCATCTCACCTCGTGAACTCCGGGAAAGGTTCAAGTCACAGGTCATAATAACCAATTCCTACGTGATATACCAGAGCGAATATTTGAGGGAAAGAGCACTGGACAAAGGCCTGCATTCACTCCTGGATTATGACGGAGTGGTGATGACGGATTCCGGTACATTCCAGGCTCACGTTTACGGTGAGCTGGGTATAGACCCAGTGGAGATTCTGGACTTTCAGGTAGATATGGGCTCGGACATCTCCACCATACTGGACATGTTCACCGAGCCCACGGACAGTCCATCAGTGATCAGTAAAAAAGTGGACATCACGGTAGACAGAGCAACGCAGGCCCTCAAACGACACGGCGATATTCCCGGACATATCGCATTACCGGTGCAGGGAGGTATACTCCCAAAAATGAGAGAGGATTGTGCCAGAAGGCTTTCACATCTGAAGGGAAGTTTCTACCCCATAGGTGGTGTGGTGCCTTTACTGGAGAATTACCGGTATTTTAATCTGGTAAACGTGATAGCGGCGTCCAAAAGGGGATTGGGCCCTGCGGGTCCGGTCCACCTATTCGGAGCGGGGCACCCTATGCTCTATCCCCTGGCAGTTCTTCTTGGATGCGACCTCTTCGATTCGAGTTCATACGCAAAATACGCAGGGCGCGGGGATATGATGTACCCAGACGGCACCCGTAATGTGAAAGATATAGAGCACCTTTCATGTCTATGCCCGGCATGTTCCGATCTGACGGTGGAAGAACTTAGAGCCATGGACGGCGATGAAAGGAAAAAAAGGATAGCCGAGCACAATCTGTGGGTAAGTTACAACGAGATAGAAAGGATAAAACAAGCCATCCGGGAAGAATCATTGTGGGAACTCGTGGAGATGAGAGCCAGGGCTCACCCGTACCTACTGGATGCCCTCAGGGCACTTGCAAAGAATCGGAGTACCATGGAAGCATACGAGCCCAGGGGTAGGAGCAGAGCCATTTTTTACACGGGAAAAAGTACACTGGACAGGCCGTGCATAGGTCGTTTGAAAGAATGGATATGCAACAGTTATGTACCACCGGTAAAAGGACCCACCGTGATCTTCAATGTAAAGGGGGGTAGAAAACCCTATCACAGATATCTTACCAGGGAGTTGGATGCACTGTTACGGGAACACACCGTGAACCTTCTCGTGAAAACGCCCATGGGTCCGGTACCCCTTGAGATGGACGAGGTATATCCGGTAGCCCAGTCCATATTTCCGGAGGACATGGTGGACGAGGACGCTTTAAATGAATACGTGGACAGAGGCGACGTGACTGATGTGCTCTACTGGGAAGGCATGGAAACCCTGGATATCCTGGAAAAGTCTCCCGGGATTTCATTTCATGAGATGAAGGTGCGGAGTGTGTGTGAATACCAATTTTGTAAAGGTGCGGGGGCGGTTCTGACGGAGGGCGAACTGAAGTTTGCAAAGAACCGTAAAGGTAGCATCAAGAATGTGTTTTTGGACGACTTTCATGTGCTCTCCATGCGACACTACGACGGATTATTCTCTTTAAAGGAGGAAGGCGCAAGGATATTGCACCGCAATTTCAGAGCGCCTACCCTCAGGGTTCAGGTAACTGAGGATAGCGCTTTGTTTAATAGAGATGGAAAAAACGTGTTCAACGGATTCGTAACCCATGCATGGGAACATATACGTCCAGGGGACGAAGTGTTGATAGTCGAGGGGGATGATACTCTGGTTGCCGTGGCCAGAGCATTCAACGGCCATCTGGAGATGTTATATTATGATATAGGGTTGGCAGCCAGGACGAGAACGGGGATAACGGATCAATCCTGATCTTCCCCTATTATCTCTATAAACGAAGGATCTATCTTTTTGGTCTTTTCTTCCTCCACCGTTAAATCCCTTGTATATTTTTTTACCGGGCTCCAAAAGCCGGCACCGCATGCATCGCACCGGGTGGAATGCATCTCGACATGCTCCTTGCACACCGGACATACGAATTCCTTTCCATCCACCACAAAGGGCTCGTTACATTCGGGGCACGACCCGTCATCGTGTGCCACTTCAACTCCGCACGATGGGCACGAATATCTGTCCATTTCAAATTCCGCCCCGCAGTCCAAGCAAACTCTCGAACTGGCATCCACATGGGCACGGCATCTGGGGCATTCGAACTCACCCTTCTCAAGCCTGTCTCTCCTCACGCTTTCCCTTTTGTCCGTAACCTCACTACCTCCGCCTTCGTATATGTAAAGTAGATAAAAGATGGTGATCAACAATCCTGCGATCATGACTATGAACGGTACCGCGGTTGTAGCCGTAATAACTAGAGGTTCCACGAACATATTAATGTTTCCAATACAGTTTCTTATATATAAAGCCAACGTTTAGCCGTTATCCTGGATATTCCGAGGCAAATGAATAATACCCCCCTTCCCTATGCCATGAACGATGAGTTACGTTCTCGACACCTCGGCCATACTGTCCGGAAAGAACCTTCCGTTTACCGTGGACTTGTACATACCACCGGGAGTGCTGGACGAGATAAAGAAGGGGGGGAGATGGTACCGAAAAGTCAAGATGATGATGGCCGCCGGTCTGAAGGTGGTCAGTCCTCCCGGTGCACTCGTTGAAGCGGTGGAGAGGAAGGCAAAGAGCACCGGGGACTACCTGCGTTTATCCGATACGGATGTGGAGGTCATCGCCCTCGCACTTCATCTCGATGCAGAGATACTTACGGACGATTACTCCATACAGAACATGGCAAAGAACATGGGGATACGGTACGGCGGAATATCCCAGATGGGGATACGTGAAGAATACACATGGACTTACAGATGCAGAAAATGCGGCCGCTGGTATCGTGAAAGTGTGGAGGAATGCGATACATGTGGTGGAGAGATAAGAACCACTAAGTGCTTTTAGGTATCTATCAATGATTTTTTATTACTATAACATTGAAAAACAGAACCGAATTTTTTTTATACAGCGATGCATTGGAAATGATCTGGTAGATATATTATACCATGCCGAGGTAGCTAAGCTCGGACCAAGGCGCCGGCCTTGAGAGCCGTCTTTCCAAGCAAGCCGGTGGCGGATCCCCGCCTCGGGAGTTCGAATCTCCCCCTCGGCGCTCACTTCGTTCGCTTCTCGGGTGAGATTCGAAAACTGTTAAGAATCTACGATTCTCAACGCTCGGAAAGCTTTGCTTTCCTCGTCTCCCCCTCGGCGTTTTCAT
>JAFDTY010000038.1 GCA_019594055.1 Candidatus Haladaptatiplasma halalkaliphilum
GAGCTCCGTGGCAAGTTGGAGATCCTCTCCGATGGGCCACGGGGCGAGCATATGGATATGGTCATATGGCTTTCGGGTCTTCAATGATCGACCAAAGTTTTCCATACGCTTTTTAACATTTGGGTGGGCATCGTCACGGGATATAAATAATTTTCACATCAACAGTATTATCAATGTGGTGGCAAGGGCCTGGATAACAAAGCTCATACCGATTATCATGGGTGCCATTCGATAAATAGTCTCCGCGACGGCATTCAAACGGTTACTACCGATGGGTCCCATCAGTGAGAAATTCTTCAACTCTCCCACGGACACACCCACCTCCACAGGCTCCATGTTCTGCAGGGCTGCCTCGGTTACTTCACGCACAGCATCTATTATCTCATCATGATCCATGTTCAACCCCACAGGATTGTAATCCAGTGTGAGGGTGTTCACTTCGTGGCTGTCTGTGGTCATGACCTCCGAAACATGGACCAGATCTGATATCTCTTCCTGGATGGCTTCCCTTAAACCAGCTACCATGTTGTTACCGTCTATTAGTATCAAAGCGTTTTTTACACCGTTTGATTCCAGTACAGCCACCTTTATTCCCTCGCCAGATATTCCCTGGGATTTTTTGAAGCCCTTCCTGACCCCTATACCCATGTGTAATTCATCTTTGGGTAGACCTTTGATATCGTTCATCAACTCGGACGAGTTTTCAAGAATACTCTTGTACCGCCTTGAAGGATAATATATCTCCATGGCACCTTTCTGTACGCAGTTGTGGGCGTCCACGAACCCTAACTTATGGAACCCGTTACGGTAAGCATTCATGGTGATTATCTCTCCGATGGGAGCGTCTATATCCTCCGTCGGCTGGGGCGAAAATGACGCTGTAAAGAGTATGCCATCACCAAGAATCTGAGCTCCGCCGATCATGTTATGGTAAGAGGTTATGAAATGCGTAGACATGGGGGTGTATTTCATGTCCCCCATCCTTTCCCTTATATCGGCAGATAGCAGGGTGCAGTCTTCCTCTTTGATGGGATTCTGAACGTGTGTGGATGGTCCGTGAAATGTAAAGGTGATACCGAAATCGTCCTCCAGCTGTTCGGCCATTATCTCGGTCAATCTTGAGCCGGCGATACCCTTCACCGGACCGGGGTGCAGGCTTGGAACGATAAAAATAGCCTTAGGGCCTTTATCACATCTGAAGGAGAAAACGGTGTACCCGACATCGCCTTTGATGGAGGTTCGCTTGAAAACCTCTTCAAGCTGTTCCTCTCCCACTTCTTTTCCCTTCAGTACCTGAAATGATATCCTCATCATGTCCATTGTCGATATACCGAAATCTCTCAGGAAAGGGATGTTAACGACCGCTATCAAGGCCGTCACCGACGTGAGTCCCAACAAAGCTACAAGGAAAAAAAGCACAAGATCGAAAACGGTAATACCATAGTAATGGTGTATGAAAGGCAGTGCTACGACGGATTGTAACATGGCATAGGGTAATGCCTTTATCACATGAGAGAGAAAAGTGGAACGTATAATGAGGTAACGGAAGGATACGGGTACGGCATATACCGTGATCAGCAATACCTTGTGGTTAACGCTTGAATAGAGGTATAATGCGGTAAGAAGGGTTACCGCCCCAAGTGATACCACGGCCATGAGTGAGGACTGCCTGAAATTGATCTCCTCCTGGTAACCCCCCAGCAGGGGTAGTAGAGATGCGCCGAGGAATGTGGGTATGATGAAAATATTCAAAGTTTGAAGAAGTCCGGCTTCGTTGAAAGGAAATATCAACAGTCCTGTGAGTAGGCCCACCAGGGCAATGACCGGGAGCTGGATCAACACCGACGGGCATCTGAAAAAGTTCAATTTGTATCCTGAATGTACAAGGACGGGTTCTTTGGATCCCTCCTCTGCCTTGTCTAATTTTTTATCGCCGATATCAAACCCTCTATCTTGTTCTTTATCCCTTCGGGTCTCTCAATAAGGGTACCGGTAACTATGATGTCCGCCCCTGCCCGGGCAATATCCCTTGCCTGTTGAGGTGTTCTTATACCTCCGCCCACTATAAGGGGTAGTTCCACTTCCTCTTTTACCCTCTTGACCATGTCAATGGGTACGTGCTCGGGGGCTCCCGAGCCGGCTTCCAGGTATACCAGATCCATGCCAAGGTATTTGGCGGCCAATGCATAGTTTACAGCTGTTTTGCTGTCATCCCGGGCGATCAGTTCGGCCTCGCCCACATTTCCCACTGTCATGCCAGGTTCGACTATCAGATAGGCCATGGCAAGAGGTTCGATACCCATTGACTTCACCATGGGTGCACCCATCATCTGCTCGCCTATGATCTTGTTGATATCCCTGGAGTTCAGCATGCTCATGAAGTAGATCGCGTCCGCCGCAGGGGAGATGGAACTGGCATCGGTAGGGAACAGTATGACAGGTATCCTCACTCTGCTCTTTATCGCCTTGACAGTGTCGTCCACGTTTTTATGTCCCACACCCGTGGAACCCCCCACCATTATGGCATCGCTGCCTGCCATCTCTAGCGTAAAAGCGAGCTCCGCTGCTTTCTCCGGGTCCTGTTCGTCCGGATCTATTAGACCCATGTGCATCTTGCCCTTTTTCAATCCATCGGTTATATACTCCATTACCTTCATAGCATACCTCCTGAAAGAAAGGCCAGCAATGCGACCATCATACCCAATTTAATGAATTTTTGCGTTCTTTCGGGATTCTTGAAAATGAACAACGAGTATATAAAGATTATATCCGCGAATAACACTATCAGAAGGTAATGAACGGAGAATATTCCCTGTATGTACGGATAGGGTGATATGATCACCGCCACAAGGATAAAAACAGCGGTAAGGATCTTAGCCCGTTTCACACCCCATCTCATGGGTAATGTTCTTCTTCCCAGATCACCTCTGATATCCTGTATGTCCTTAGCGATCTCCCGACCGAGTGTGGCGAAAAATGCAAGGGTACCCAGCACAAAAGGTAACTCGAGATTACGGTATATGGCCCCTGCGAATACGAAAAGGGAACCCGTGAGCCAAGCTATGGTCACGTTGCCGATAAACCCCTTATTTTTCAGGTTGAGCTCGTATTGAATCATGAGAACCGTGCTGACTACAACTATCAGCTGGGGGAGGAAGAAGGGCAGGAACAGGGATAGCAAAATGGATAACACAAACATGAACAGGGCGAATCTAAGTACAAAAACCGGCTCAATTTCTCCCGAAGGGATGGGTCTCTTGGGGTGGTTGATCCGGTCCACATCCCTGTCATAATAATCGTTCAGGGCGTTTCCCCCGGCGGTGAAAAGGAAGACCACAAGCATCCCTATCATGGTGATAATGGATCTACCCGGGGAAGGCACCTCCAGACCGTGCAAAGTTACCATCACTATGAGTACGCTGACGGACGCCAATGTACAATTCAAAGGTCTGGACAAACGAATATATGGGTTTTTCATCTATCATAACGAAAACGGAGGTTGTTTAATACTTTTGGTAATAACATCGGTCTTGACTCAGAGTAAGGTATATATATGAGGTCCTATTCCTACGGCAAAAGGTGAAAACCATGACCGATAGAAAAAGAGAGATAATACGGCAGATCGACGAGATAATCGCTGAAATCGAGAGAGCGTGAAAGCAGTTAATACCTTCCCCTTTTAACTATTATGGCCAGTAACCATATACCTATCAGTACGGAAACCATGAAAATGTAGGGTCCGAAAAGAGGTTGCTCCGTTGATAACACGATCAGCGCTGAACCGACGATGATGGCAGCGGTGATTATGGTGAAACTCAATCTGTTTGATATCAGCTCCAGTGTACCTTCCAACTCCCTAAGACCCTTGTGTTCTATGGTCACCGCGAAATCCCTCTCCTCGAATCCCTCGAGTATCCTGTTCACCTTGTGGGGGAATTCGGTTGCCAGTTTGTGATAGCCCTGGAACGTATGTATCAATTTTTTCGCCTGTGCCTTGGGTCCGTACCTTATCTGCATGATCTCCTTTATCACCGGAGCCGAGACATCAAAGAAATCGAATTCCGAGTCCAGAGTGGTGCAGACACTTTCAGTCTCTATGAGGGCCCTTTCCATGAGTATGAAGTTGGCCGGGAGGGTTATGTTGTGTTTTATGGCGATCATCATGATCTCTTCGTTTGCACCTTCCTTGAAGAGTACATCAGTTTTGTGTCTGTATAGGTCCAGAATGTTCTCGATATCCCAATCGAGCTGCTCCATATCCACTTCTCCCTTGAAGTTGCTTATGTCAAGGAGAATCTTCCTTACCTCTTCCGAATCTCCCTTGAGCATGGCTATGAACATATCGATTAGCTTATCCCTTCTTGATGAGGGGAGCCAACCGATGGCACCAAAATCCAGGAGTACTATCTTATCATCTTGAGTATAATATATGTTCCCCGGAGAAGGGTCAGCATGGAATATGCCGTGTATCAGGAATTGTTTTAGCATGGTTTGGGCGAATCTGCGGGCCAGATCTTTCTTCTCTTCCGTGGGTATGTTACTGTCTATGGCATGCCTGATGCTCTTTCCGTTAACGTTATCCAGTACGAGAACCTTGCTGGTAACGTATTTCCAGTGTACTTTGGGTACGATGACATCGGGGTCTCCTTCGAATGCATCGTAGAATCGTTGAGCGTTGCGGGCTTCTATAGTGTAATTCAGTTCCATCTCAAGCATTTTTTTGAACTCGTTTACAGTTTCATGAGGATGATATATCTCGCTTTCAGGTATCAGGTCCTCTATCAATCTGGCAACCCTGGATATCAAGGCCATGTCGGCCGCCACCTTGCTTCTAATGTCTGGGCGCTGGACCTTGACTACCACCTCCTCTCCGGTCTTCAGGGTTGCCTCGTGAACCTGACCGATGGATGCGGCGGCCAGGGGTGTATTATAGAATTCATCGAAAAGTTCATCCAGTTTGCACCCCAGTTCATCTTCGATTATCTCCCTTGCCTTCTTTGAGGGGAAGGGGGTTGCCTGCTCGTACAGTAATCTCAATTCGTTGGCGAATTCGATGGGCACCAGGTCGGGTCTTAGTGACAGGAACTGGCCCAATTTGATAAAGGTGGGGCCAAGGTCTTCGAAAAGCAGTCTGAGGTCTTCAGCCTTTATCTTCTCGACCCTCCTCTCGATACTCTCCTCCAGCCGTTTACGGGAGATAAAGTTGATCAACCCGATCTCCCTGATGAAATCCATCATACCGTGTTCTAACAGTATCTGGGTGATCTGCTTTAACCGCTCTATCTTTCCGATCTTTTTCATTTTTTCCACTTTCTATTGGGTCCTAAACAGGGCAACACTTATATATAAGATGCGGTTGCAACAATTAAGGAAGTGAGTTGTAGAGGTAATCTATTTTTCTCCTCCTCAAACCGGTAAATCCTCTACAACTTACTAAACCTTTTCTGTAAAATTTTAAATAGATACTCCATTTTATTGGTTGAAGTGAGAAGATGACCACACCTGAACCTTTTAAGATAAAGATGGTTGAACACCTGAACATTCTAAGCAGAGCTGAACGTAAACGAATACTAGAGGAGAGAGGTTACAATGTTTTTAAACTGAAAGCTGACGAAGTTTATATCGATCTGCTGACCGATTCGGGCACTTCCGCCATGAGCGATGAACAGTGGGGAGCTATGTTGACCGCACAACAATCATATGCCGGTGGAGATTCCTACTACCTACTGGAAAAAGCGGTATCAGACATATTCGGATTCACTAAGTTCATCACCGTCCACCAGGGGAGAGCCGCGGAGAATGTACTTTTTTCGGTTATGTTGTCCGACGGTGATATCGTTCCGAATAACATGCACTTCGACACCACGAAGGCAAATGTGAAACATAAGGGCGGAACACCTTTGGACCTTGTGATCGATGATGCCTATGATCCCGGTACGCATGTGGACTTCAAGGGGAATATGGATCTGGAAAAGCTGCAAAGGCTCTTGGACGAGGAAGGGCGTGATCGCATACCTTTGATCATGCTGACGGTCACAAACAATACCGCTGGAGGTCAACCGGTTTCCATGGAGAATATCAAGGCTGTGAGTTCTATGGCATCGGAACACGGCATCCCATTCTTCCTTGATGCATGCAGATTTGCCGAGAATGCGTACTTTATAAAAACACGTGAAAAGGGCTATTCGGATAAGGATATACGCGAGATCATCCGCGAAATGCTCTCCTATGCCGATGGGTTCACCTTCAGTGCCAAGAAGGACGGTTTGACGAATTCGGGTGGTATGATCGGTGTGAAGGACGATGAATTATTTAACAGATGTATCGACCTTGCCATAATTATCGAAGGGTTTCCGACATACGGCGGGCTGGCATGCCGGGACCTTGCTGCAATCGCGAAGGGGCTTTATGAATCAACGAAACTCGAATATCTCGAATACCGTGCAGGTCAGGTGAAATATCTTGCGGATCTTCTGAAGGAAGGTGGAGTTCCCATAGTCGAGCCGCCCGGAGGTCACGCCGTCTTCGTTGACGCTAGACGTTTCCTTCCGGATATTCCTCCCGTTCAGTTCCCGGCACAAGCACTGACCGCCCAACTATACATAGAATCGGGGATCAGGGGTGTGGAACTTGGGACCTGTGCCTTCGGGGAGACGGATGGTGAGGGAAACATCATACCCGCACCATTTGATAACATGCGCCTTGCAATACCCAGACGGGTTTACACACTCAATCATCTTAAATACGTAGCCGAGCAGCTCATATCGTTATATGATAAAAGGGATGAGATAAGGGGGATGGAGAGGACCTATTCACCCGAGTTGCTGGGTCATTTCATGTCCGAGTTCAGACCTATTTGAGTATTGTACCAAATACTATATATATGACCTCGCGGATTTAACGATATAGAGGAATATCCATGTCTGTGAAGAAAATATTGGTCACGGTGACCGTATTGGTCATCCTAGGTAGCAGCCTTACCCTCCTCGCATCGGGACAGCCGGATGTAACAAGGCCCAGGAACCTTTGGGCAAGCGGTAACGACGGATACGTTCAACTGGAATGGCAGGCACCCGCATTCGGGGATGATAGGGTAAATGAGTATCGCATATACCGGCGTCTCACTGCTCAAAAAATTCGCTATGCCAGTGTCAACTCTGAAACCCTCAACTTCAGGGATAATGATGTTGAAAACGGCAGAACATATTATTACTGGGTTACTGCGATCTACGACGGCAACAGAGAAACAGATTTCTCCAACGAAGCATCAGCCACGCCAACAGGACTGAGTCCGCCTACCGCCCCTAGGAACCTAAAGGCCTATCCCGGGAACTTGGAGATAGAACTAAAATGGGATGCACCTTACGATGACGGTGGCTCTCTGATAAGGAACTATCACATCCACAGGGGGACTTCGGCCAACAATTTGGAACATAGATACACTGTGGGAACCACAGGAACATATAACGACAGGGATGTGATGAACGGCCAAACCTATTATTACGGGGTAAAGGCCGTTAATGATGAGGGTGTCAGTGAACTCTCCAATATAGATTCCGCAACTCCTTCGGCGGATATCACCGCTCCCAGTGCCCCCAGGAACCTGAGAACTCTTGTGGGAAACAGATTGATCGAACTTTTCTGGGAAGCGCCCCATGATGACGGCGGCTCTGCCGTTCAATCCTACAGGATAGAAAGAACCGATTTGGCGCCTCCTTTTAACTCGAATTACCCCTTTTACTCGGATGATTCCGTGACCAACGGTGTCACCTATACTTACGTTGTACGGGCAATAAATATCGAAGGAATGGGTCCACCGTCAAATGAGGTGATGGCCACACCCACCTCCTTGGATATACCTCCCGCGCCCGGTGACCTGTATGCCCGGGGTACAACCCTCGGGATAACCCTCACGTGGAGCAGACCGACCACCGAACTTGAAATCACGGATTACAATATTTACAGGGGAAGGAACGAAAATGAACTTACTTTTTTGGTAAGTACCACTGGCTCAACATCCTATGATGATATGTACGTCGAAGTCGGGAAGACCTATTATTACATGGTGAGGGCAGTTAGCGGAAACAAACTCAGTCTCGAATCCAACATCGACAGCGCGACCGTACTGGAAGGTTATTCGCCTGTTGAAGATGATAGTGACGACGCTAGAATACCCTTCCTGGGTATACTGGTGGTTCTTCTTATAGCCGTGGTTGCAACTATCCTGATATTCGCATTGCTGAAGAAGAGACAGGAACATTCGAGTAACGGCGAACCGCCAGCTGAAAGGGGATGGCAGCACGAAGATACCGACCCAACTTTTACTGAAGACCCGTCCACTACAGAGGGCATGATCGACAGAAAGGAAGATGACGAATGGACCATCAGGTCCTAGTTTTATCTTTTAACGTCGGTGAACTGGACCTCGTATCGTCGATCCGGAGAGGGCGATATATGCAGTATGATCTCTTTTTTTAAGGAGTAATATTTGCGCCGCCCCTCTTCACGATAGGCAACGACACCCGCCTTTTCCAGTATATCAAGATGATATTTACAGTTCTTTCCGTCGAGTCTTACGGCTTCCATCAGCTGGGACACATATCTCTCACCCCTGGATAGTTCGTGGAGCAGTCTGAGACGGGATATGGAGCCCAGTATCTCTAAAGGTTGCATGTTATCACATCAAGTATAATTTTACTAAGAAAGTTTGTATGTATTAAGTATATTAGTCTTATGGTGTTAGAAATGGCCGAGATACCGACCGAAGAAACCAAACAAAGGCGTGTCATAACCGAAGGAAACATGGAATGGGAAAGCCACCTGAGCAAGGAACAGGTGGCCGACTTTCTCATATCTCTGGGAGAACAGCTTAAAAAGGGCGAAGATGAGATCACCGTTAGAACAGATGAATGGGAGATCCCCTTCAAGTTCAGGGAACCCATAGAGCTGGAGATAGAGTTCGAAGGCTACGGTGACCGTGAACTTGAGATAGAGATAGAGTTCAAGGGAAAGAGAGGTGGGCAAGCACCCAGCGTTTCCTAAAACCCCTTTTTTTATTTTTTAACCTTTGATTCGACAATTATCTCGCATTTAAGGCTGCGTGATATCAAGCAATTGTCCTTGGCGAGTTCCAGGGCACGCATTTTTTTCTCGTGGGTGCAATCGACCTTTAATTCCGGATATAGGTATATCCGGGTGATGGCATTGCCGGATCCCGTTTCCTCCAGTTTGCCTTTCGCCGTTAGTGAAAAATCATCCACCTCCAATCGCATCTTATCACAGATCTCTTTGACGGTTATCGAGTAGCACATGGCAAGGGAGGCCACCAGGGCATCTTCAGGATTGAACGTGCCGTCGTTACCCCCGAACTCCGAAGGTTTATCGAATGTAGTACTAAAACCTTTGTCGGTGGCTAAGGTACCATGGTACTTTCCATCTTCCGTCCATTTGATATGAGATACATATTGATAGGACATGAGTAGTGGAAGGCAACGCAGGGTAATAGTTTTTCTCATATGTTCTTTGAAAAACTACTTATTACCATAAAATGATATACAGATGATGCCAGGCCAAAAGCGAGGTAGGCGAAGGGGTAAAAGGAGGGTCGGTTGGACACCCTACGAGACATGCTTCTGCCCCAGAGACGGTGCCGAAATGGAGGTGAGACTTAGGGTGGAGGAAGTGGAGGCATTACGGCTCGTGGATATGCTCAATTACACCCAGGAAGAGGCGGCTGCCGAGATGGGGGTTTCACGTAAGACCTTGTGGAAGGACCTGAAGGTTGCAAGGAAAAAAGTTGCGGAGGCCCTTACCCAGGGTAAAAGGATAAAAATCGAGGGTGGAAGTTACACCCTCAAGTGATCCTAGAATACCTTGTTCACTGACGACAGTACGCTTTTACGCACGTTCTCCGGGGTGAATTTTTCAAGATGTCCGGGAACTTTGGCTATGGGTATTCCCCTCTCTTCCAGATATTTCATAGCAGGGATAACTTTTTCCTTGAACTCCTTTAGACGGGAACGTATCTTCTCTTCGGTGTCATCCGACCTCTGGACCACTTCCACATCGCATACCTCGCATTTTCCTTCATGTGGCGGTTTGTAAACAAGGTGATACACCTTTCCGCAATCGGGGCATATCCTGCGGTTGACGGTCCTCTCCACTATCATCTCGTCGTCGTTATCAACCCGGAGTATGAAATCCACCCGGGAATCCTCCTCTTCCAGAAGTTCCATGAGGAATTTAGCTTGGTCGAGGGTTCTCGGATAGCCATCCAGTACCTGTCCACGGTGATCCCTTTTGGCAAAGGATCCTTTGAAAAGTTCATTGGTTATGTGATCGGGAACGAAAAGGCCTCTATCCACGAAGAACTTTGCCTTCAACCCGAGTATGATGTCCGGGTCATCCGTCCCCAATACATCGGCTATCTCGTCATCCCGGACGAAACTTTTTCCCTGCCAGAATCGTCCTATATCTCCGCTGTAGCCGTGATCGTTGAATTTACCGAGATACGAACGAAATATATTTCCGGTGGATAACTGTTCAAGATCGAATTCGTCCACAAGAACATCTATCCTGGGCTGTTTGCCCGCGCCGCTTTTTCCCGTAACGATGATGTTGGTCAATTTATCGGGTATGTTTTCGTACATAGGAATCGAATCATGGAAGAATTGGGGGTATATAAGGCTGTTCCAATCTGAACTTTTGCGTTATTCTGATGTTTTTCTTTGTTACCAGTGTTCTCTTTTTTTGTGGAAAAGCTTTTATATAGTATTGACATGTCTATACTACATGCGAACAATAAAAGTGAATAACGGCAAACTATGGCTACGTGAGGATCAGATTGAAGGCTTCATCGAGAAGATTGTGACTCCAAGTGGGAATGGCGCAAAGGTCGATGTGCCGAAACGTTACATAGGCAGACGGGCTTATATCATCCTGTGCAAAGATGAATCTATAGAGGTGTGAAATGAGTCTCCAGTTCAAAGAAACTCCACGGGTTATAAACAAATATCTCAAGCCATACATGGCGGCTCTGACCAAAACTCAGCAACAGCATTTCACAACATTCATCACAGGTATCATTATCAAAGATAAGAAGACCATCCAGGAGATCAACGACTGCATATCCATGAAGGATAAGAGCAACCTCAATCGCACTTTAGTACAATGGGATATGGAACAGCTAAACGGAATAAGCCTTGCGCGGGTTCAAAGAATGCACCCCTCAAAAGATGACGGTCTGCTAATCACAGACAACACCCTTTCACACAAAACAGGCAATCATATGGAAAGTGCTGGTAACCATAGAAGCGGCGTCACTAAACAAAACGAATGGGGGCATAATATTGTCAATTCATACTGTATGCATCCCGACTGGAAGTTTGGTTATCCCGTCATCGTTGATATTTTTACGAACAAAGACGATACAGTTCATCCATATCGTCCAATAAAGAGAATGGCACTTGAACAAGTTAGGTATGCTCGCACGCATAATGTACGGGGAATTTTTTGCACTGATTCACTATATTATGCCGACTATGTTGTGCGAGAAATTGAGACGGAATCCGAACGCTACTTACTTGGTGTACCATCCACATTGAAGATTAGTGTTAAGCGGGCACCACGCGTGAGCGTTTTCGAATATTTCGAGAGCGAACGCTTTGAAAAGGTTGATGTCGGAGAAACATCTTACCGGATCACGAGTGTGGAAGGAAGTATAAGAAAAGTGGGAAAACGCCGTATTATATGTTCGTTTCCTGACGGTCGTGAAGACGAAAAGAAATATTACGTGACAGATCTAACCTATCCGAACAATGAGTTGATGAAATTACTGGTTTGTCGATGGTCTATCGTGTGCTAGCATCGCGATTAGAAACAACACCTTGGGCTCGAGGATTAACAAGAGCGAAAGGACCGCGCAGAGCGAAACGTAGTGCTCGCCATCCTTATCGCATATACTATACTCTTACTGAGTTTGTTGCACACGACAAATCGTGGAATAGCAAAGTACATCGGAAGACCTTTTCAAACCATAGATGAGTTATGTCGCTTTATGCGACCCGTATCAAGACGCCGATGGCGTTGGCTTACGCGCATGATGCGAGAAGACATCGAAGCTTTCAAAAATATATTGAATCGAGAGGTGTTGGTATAAAACGCAAAAGTTTAGGCCATTAATGGCGTTAATAATGGCTGATAAACATAAGAAAATGCAGATTCTTTGGGTTATTTAAGCAGAGTTTCGGCACGTAAGTTCACCTACCCAGGCCGTTATGGAACATCAGTTGGATGTTCCCGTAGATGTTATCACCGGCAACGGCACCCAGGATAACCATGAAAAAACAGATGGGGATACCTATGAGTATCTTGACAACCGAACTTTTCGAGGTAGATATCCCGGGTGTTCGGGGTACCACGCAGCCCATCATCATACCGTATATCCCCATCACAGGCCCCCCGAACCACCATAATAGAGGATAATTGGCCGGGATGATGATCTCTATTATCAAACCCTGTATCGCTCCCAAAACAAAGAACTCGCCCCTTGTAAGAGGTGTGATGGTGTGTACCACGAGTATCCCCAAGCCTATCCCCACGAATACCGGTACCGCCAAGGACAGACAATGCCAGAGACTGACGGCCGTACCGCCCAGACCGCCACCGTTGAAGTAGATAAGGGTTTCTTCCAGGATCGCCAGCAGGGTGACGGATATGATGTATACCGGGTAGAAATAGCCGTCGGACATATCCCTGTTCTTGAACAGTGAAAAAAGATAGAGTGTGAAAAGGTACCAAAAGATGAGGAAGCATCCCGCCAAAAAGGTCCGAAGGTCCCTTTCCATCGCGCCCAATAAAAGGAAAAGGAACGTTCCTAGAAAATACCATATCAGGGTTATCCTGATGAAGTAACGGATGTATACGGCATCCGTTTCTCCACTGTATGGGATATCATGGAAGATCACTGGCGACTCATGTGACCGTGGTCATTTAAGGTTTCCGCAATGGTTCGAACAAAAAGATTTTAACGGTAGTACTCTTTGGGATAGATATGAACAGAGGGAAACCGACCTACGGAAAGATATGCATGTACTTTATCATAGTGATATTGTTCTTGTCGATAATAGCCTTGACAGGCTGTTTGGATGAAGAGGAAAAATACCCGGATGCCGAGGTGGCGATACTGGATGCGGAGGCAAGGGCCACGGGTACCCAGTACAAAAAATTCCCCATAGACGGGTACGAATTTCTATGGGTGCAGGTGGAGATAAGGAATCTAAACGAAAGGAAAGACCTTTCACTGAATGCATGGTACTTCGAACTGGTCACCGAGGAAGGTGGGGTGTACACTAATGCCAGGCTGGAAGATGCGCCCAACAGGATAATCGCCGGGGCGAACATCACGTTCTGGGTGGTTTTCGAGATACCCATGGAGCAGGTCGGTGACATACTCCGATTCGATCCCAGCTGGTTCCTGGAGGAACCCTTCGTAGATAAGATACCCCCGTACTAGCCTGATTCCACCCTAGATTGTGTGTGCACCTGTACTTTCGTTAAATGTCGGGGTGGAACCCTATGGTCGCCCGGAGGCCTTTTCAGGGAAATTTGGGTTCCCATCCATGATGACCTTATCCAGGTAATCCGTTACACGGGCCTTTATCTCAAGGCCGGGCATCTGCATTATCTCTTCCAGATCGAGTTCACATTCCCACGCCTTGATCATGGTTGCCCCCATGTAATAGCCCACCTGTATCTTTCCCTGGAAATTACAATCGGGATCGTCCACGTTAGAACCGAAGAGATCCGACGCGTTTGCCCGGTCGTTCACTATACGCTCCAGGAACACCCGGGCCAACCGAGAGTAGTTTTCCCTTATCCACGTTTCTCAGCCATCCGTTTCCATATGCCATGAATCATCACCGGTAAATGATTGTTCGAACCTCTGTGCGACCCCCTCTTCGTACAAGTTGTCCCAGACCTTTTCGTACTTAAGTTTCAGACCGGCATCCCTGCGTTTCATGTGGTGGATCAAATGTCCCAATTCGTGGTAAACCAGAGGTTTCAGATGCCTCCTGTCATGCCAGCCCAAACGGGCTATGTTCTCAAGTCCGAACAGGATCGCCGGGCAGCCGTCGAATTCCGTCACATGGCCCGCCCCCGTACCGGCTCCCACGAGGATGATAAGGTGGATATCACCTTCGGCCCCTGTGAGCTCATGGATTTCGTTCTCCAGATCTTTTAGGATCGTCCTCAGATTACGTGCGCCTTCCTTCATCTTTTCCGTATCTTCAAGAAAATAGGGAAAGACCTGTTGCAAAGGATAGTCTTTCAATGTCATGTTGTGTATCTTGTAACTCCTTTCTATGATGTCCAGTAACCGAAGGTCTGTGTCCTTTATGTAATGGTTAAGCCAGAAATCCAGGATATCCGAAGGTTCGTGGTTGTTACATGCGAGATCCCGGAATCTTCGGAAGAAGAGTTCCGAATGATCCCGGACATGTATCTTCATATACTCAGCTCCATTCCCAGGAGAACTTGCCGTCCACCATGATAGCTTCGCCGTCCAGGGTCATCTTACCCTTCTTCATGTCCTTTATCAGGTCAACATGGATGGCGCTCATGTTACCCTTCTTTCCGTCTCCCACGGACCATGGTATGGCGTAGCCCAGGGCAAGGTGGATGGTATCTCCCATCTTCTCGTCGAAGAGCATGTTCCTGGTGAAGCGGTCTATCTGTCGGTTGGTGCCTATGCCAAGTTCACCCAGTCTTCTGGCACCTTCGTCGGTTTCCAGCATGCTCTCCAGGAGTTCCTCCTTTCCCCTGGCGGAGAAATTCACCACCTCACCCTTGGAGAATTCGAGTTTTACCCCCTCTATCTCCTGTCCCCGGAGTATCATGGGCATATCGAAGAGTATACTCCCCTCCGCACTGTCCGGATGCGGGGCAACATAGACCTCACCGCTTGGCATGTTGTGTTTACCGGCGGAGTTGACGGGTTTCATCCCCTCTATGTTCAATGTTAGGTCCGTTTCTGGTCCGGTTATATGGACTTCACAGGCCTCGGATAATCTCTTCCGTAGAACCTCCTGATTGTCATATACCTCCTGCCAGTCACGGTTCACCGCACCCCATACGAAGTCCTGGTAGGCTGCCAGGGACATCCCGGCCATCTGCGCCGAGGAGTTATTGGGAAACAGTGTGATGGTCATCCTCTTGCTCGTGAGTAATTCGAGAATGGGTTTGTAGGCCTTGGACATGGCGGATAACCTTTCCCCCGGCACGTCACCCATGGCGGTTATGTTGTCATCGGCTATCACGGATATTACCACATCGGATTTTTCGAACAGGGCGAGGACGTGAGCCGGTGTTTCCATCACACCTTCACGGTTCATTAGATACGTACGCGTGGCCTCGTTCGAAGTGTAAGCTGTAACGGGATCGGCGCCTCTTTTACCTAGTTCCTCGTAGAGGGCTATCACGAGCTCCTGGGCGGAGGGGTGAGCTCTGATGAGTACGTTATCACCTTTCTTCACATCTGTACTCCAGTCAACCAGTATGCCGGCATGTTTTCTTATCCTTTCGTCCATTCATACACCTCGGTTTTTTACCGGGCAAGGTGCTATAACGATATATATTTTATCGTGCACGGCCACAATGTATTTTAACCACCAGGGAATAGTGTCGTCAAATGCCAGAGGACACCATTTTTCCTGATAATATAGACCACAGCATTCCGTGGCACCTGAAATTCGATGATATGCTCCCCCGCCTTTCGTGGTACTGGTGGTGGTGGATATTTTTCATGGACAATCCGGACAGATCAAGGAAACCCATGCAGTTGATGATACTATGGTCCACCAAGTACACGGATGATATACAGATAAACGATGTCCCCTGGGCATCGAAAAAGCTTCCCACCCGCAAGGACGGAGTGCTCAGGTTCAACGGGATGACCGCTGCATGGTGGTACGACGGAGAGAATATGTGGGACCCCATCCTGCTAAAGGAAACGGACTTCGAGGTCCGGGAGGGGGAGCTCCGCCCGTTGGATAACGGTGGAGATTACAGGTTCTTCGGTTCATCCCAAAGTTACGGGGTCAACATAGTTGATGAACAACACGATTTCAGGTTTGAACTCACCCCCTGGAACGATTACCTGCAGAAACACAGGTTCAACGAGAACTATTACACGGGAAGGTACAGCTACAATATCATGAAGATCTACGGGATGAAACTCAGGGGACGCATAGGCGGAAAAAGGGTAACCGGTTCGGGTTACTTCCAACGGGTTAACGTCAACGCACCCGCCATGCCCTGGTACTGGGGCCTGGTGCACTGTCAGAGCGGAAGTTTCATACATTATTTCAGCCCCTTCATCGGCCCCCAGATATTCCGCAGTAAGGGTGAACAAAGGTCGATGCTGGACTGGGGTGACATATCCCTATCCCGGTCCATATTGTTCTATCACAGGGAGAGTGATACGGAATACAGCTTCGGTAAAAAAAATATAAAGTTTAGCCATGATATACAGGGGAACGTTCCGGTTTTTCACATCAAGGGCGAAGACGATGAAAAACGGATACATATGGTCCTCAAGGCTTATTCGAGGGCGACTTGGAGGTTCCAACAACCCCGAAGGTTCGGTTTGAAATCCGTGCTGTATTACAACGAGTACCCCGCCATACTAAAGGAATTCCTGTTCGAGAAAAAGGACGGTTCTCTCAAGGTAAATAAGGGAGAACTCGGTAATACCCATGCCAATTTTGAACACACATGGGGTAAGATGCTCTGATACACAAACAATTTTTAAACCCCTTGATGTATCTCCCGGTGATATCATGAGAGCGGTTCCACTTACGGAAGTATCCGTGGGAGACAGGATAAGGCTGGAAGTCGACGGCAGGGAATATGAGGGGATACTCATGCCCCGTCATCGTTTCGGCGGTAAGGATATTATCACCCTAAAACTGGATAACGGTTACAACATCGGCATAAGGGTGATAAAGGGAAAGAAGGCGGTGCTTGTGAAGCGCGGGGTCGAGGATGAAAGATCGGTCAAGGCGCCTAAAGTGGATCATAAAAAACCCCGGATATCCATAATAGGCACCGGTGGCACCATAGCCAGTTTCGTGGAGTACACCACGGGTGCGGTGCACCCGGTGGAAACCGCCGCCGAGGTGCTGTATCTTAACCCCGATATAGCCGATAGGTGTAACCCCGGGGTAAGCATTTTGCTGAATAAACTGAGTGAGGATATGGTACCGAAAGATTGGGTCAAGATAGCCGAGGCGGTAACAGCCGAATTGAACTCCGGTGTTGAGGGTGTCATAATTGCCCATGGCACGGACACCATGGGATACACGGCGGCGGCACTTTCATTCCTACTGGATAGGGTACCGAAACCAGTGGTTATAGTCGGTTCCCAAAGGTCCAGCGATAGACCATCCAGCGATGCACATCTCAACCTCCTTGCCGCCATAGAACTGGTCAAGGCCAACGTCAGCGGAGTCCTCGTGGTTATGCACGAGGGCATGGATGACGGGCGATGCTCCGTGCATCTGGGAACCAGGGTGAGGAAGATGCACACCAGTCGAAGGGATGCTTTCCGATCTATGAATTCGCCACCGGTGGGATGGGTGGACCCCCTGAGAAAATGTGTTGAACTCAAAGGTCTGCCGGAAAAACAGGACGGGAACGCCACGAGGATAGGTGATATGGAACCCCGTGTGGCACTTTTGTACGTAAACCCGGCCCTTACCGAGGATGACCTGTTGCATGCCGCTTCGAAGAAAGGTATAGTGCTGGCGGGCACCGGCCTCGGACACGTGAATTCGGAACTGATACCCGTGATAGGCGATATCGTCCGTCAGGGGGTGCCCGTGGTGATGACAAGCCAGTGTCTTTACGGGACCGTTAACAGTCATGTGTACTCCAACGGAAGAAAGCTCCTGGAAGCGGGGGTCATCCCCTGCGGTGATATGCTCCCCGAGACCGCCCTTGTCAAGCTTATGTGGGCCTTAACCCTGGGGGAGGATATACGGGAATCCATGACCACCGACATGGTGGGAGAGCTGGGATCAAGGAGGGTGGTATGATGGATTACGATAAGCTCGGGCTCAAGGTCGGGCTTGAGATCCACCAGCAGCTGGATACCCTGAAACTATTCTGTAACTGCCCCTCGGAATTGGTGGAAGAAAAGGGCTCCGAGGTTTTACGCAATCTTAGGCCAACTGCCAGCGAATTGGGGGCCGTGGACAAGGCCGCCATCATGGAGGCCGCCAGGGGTATGAGGTTCAGATACCAAGCACCCCCGGAATCTTCCTGCCTGGTGGAGCTCGACGAGGAACC
>JAFDTY010000048.1 GCA_019594055.1 Candidatus Haladaptatiplasma halalkaliphilum
CGTCGTTTATCATGTGGAACAGTCCGCCTTCCATGGCCATGATGCCGTAACCGTTCATGCCATCGGCTGTCCATGTGGTCAATGCGACCCCCACGGCCATCATCATGTACCCTACCTGGGAAACCGAGAGATATGCTATGAGCCTCTTCAGGTCACTCTGTACCAGTGCCATGGAAACACCTATGAACATGGACAGTACCCCCAGGATTATCAAGATGGTACCTATCACCTCGGGGCCCATATTGACACCGTAAACCCCGAAGGTCAGTCGGAATAGCACGAACAACGAACCCAGGCTGGTTATGGCTATCAAAGGTGTAGCGGGGCCGGGAGATTCGCCGTAGGCGTCCGGGGCCCACATGTGCATGGGGACGCTGCTCGCCTTCATACCGAATATGATCAGGAGTATGCCCAATGCCAGCTTGTTGACGAACAGTCCCGGAGGAGAACCGGCTATACCGTCGGCGAGCAGTTTGTAATTGACCACTCCGTACTGACCGTATAGCAGGCCGATGGCCATGAGCAGGAACAGCCCTGCCAGAACGCTCAAGATCATGTATTTTAAAGCGGCCTCCACGCTTTTACCCCTGTAATTGGTGAAGGCGATGAGCCCGCAGGATGCGATGGAGGTTACCTCGAACCACACGAATAGGTTGAAAAGGTCTCCGGTGAGGACCATCCCGTTAACCCCGGCGAAGGTCAGCAGGAAAAGGCTGTAGAATTTATCCAAGGCAGCGTGGCCTGCCATGTAATCGAAGGAAAACAGGCCGGCTCCTATGGCCACCAGGGCTATGGTCACGGTCGCCAGAACACTGAAACCGTCGGCGACGAAGGTGATCCTGAAGTAAGATGTTACCGGATTCACGGGCCTCGGTCGGGACCCGCCGAATACATAGGTCCATCCTTCAACGGTAAGAACCTGGTATGCCATGACCGCCACGAAGAGGCCGGTGAGCAGCAGGCCCATGATGAATAAGATGTCCCGTATGTCCTTGGACACCCGTCCCGCCAGTGGAATGAGGAAGGCGAACAGTAGGGGGATCCCCAGTATAAATGTCGGTGCGTGCTCCACCAGGTTCATTCCCTGCACCTCCTTACCTTGTCAGCCTCTATGGTGCCGTAATGCTTCTTTATCATCATCACGAAGGAAAGGAGAAGGGCGGTGGTGGCAAGCCCGATGACGATGCTGGTCAAGGTGAGTGCGTGGGGTGTGGGCATCACCATGAATTCGTCGGGGGCGCTGGTCCATATGGGTGCGACACCGTCCTTTCTGTATGCAAGTGATATGAGGAAAAGGTTGACCCCGTTCTGTATCAGGGCGATACCCATTATCATCTTGATCAGGTTGTTCTTGAACAGCACAGTGTATAGCCCTATGGCGATGAGTATGCCCACCACAAGGAAGGGAAGGTGGATAAACCATGTGTTCATCCTTTCACCTCCTCTACATCCATGGAATCGCTGCCCTTTGCCATCATCCACAGTATCAGGCTCAGGGCGGCGGCGACCTCCAGGCCCACCATTATGTTCATCAGTGGTACCGTACCCCCGCTGTCCAGTCTGCCCGGGTTAATGCCGTAGTGGACGCTCCCGCCGAATACCGCACCCCCTGAGGCAAGGAAATTGTAGAACACCGTATACCCAATACCCAGGAATGCCAGTAGTATGAAAAGTGTGAGCCCGGTGGATTCAAGGGATGATAGCGAGTCCTTGTGCTTGCCGAAGCTGCCGTAGGCGATTATCAGCAGTGCGGTGGATGATGCTATAACGGCTCCGCCCTGGAAACCTCCACCAGGGGTAAGGTGACCATGGATGATAAGGTAGACACCGAAGATGATTATGGGTACCACCATCACATCCGCAACGGTCCGTACCACCCTGGACATTTTCCAATTCATCCGTGCACCTCCTTCTGGGATCTCTTTACTTTGCGCAGCACGGCGACTACCCCGCTCACCGCGGAGAACAGTACCGTGGCCTCTCCAAGGGTATCCAGGCCCCGGTAGTCGAAGAGTATTGCCGTTACCACGTTGTTCACCTGATTGTGTGCCTGGCTTCCCTCGTCCCTATCGTAAAGGAAGTAATCGTCCATCTCGGTGTTCTCGGGCTCTCCGAAGGGCCTAAGCTGGGACATGCCCAGGATGAGGAAGGCGAAGATTATGATGAACGCCAGTGCCGCCACGGATCTTCTCATGAGTATCCCTCCTCCCTGTCCGTTGCCCTTATGGCGAATATGAATATCGCCGTGGTCAGTGCCGCACCCACGGCGGCTTCGGCTATGGCAACGTCAGGTGCCCTCAGCAGGTAGAACTGCAACGAAAGGAGGAGGCTGCATGCACCCAGCGATATGGCCGCCGATATGAGGTCCTTGAACCACACAACGGCCAAAGCCGTCATCACAAGACCAACCAGGATGAGTGTAAAGATTATCTCGTATACGGGCATCTATCTCGCCTCCTTCAATTCGTCTTTTACCGCGTATTTCGGCATCACACCCATCCGGTGTGCCGCCCTGGCGATGGCATGTGCTCCCGTGGGATTGGTGATCAAAAGGGCTACCACCGCTCCCAGGGTGTGCAGTGCCATGTTAAGGTATTTTGCATCATTGGACCAGTAGAACATGGCACCGCTGTATGTGATCACCGTGAATGCCATGAAGATGCTGCCGAAGGTAGTGCATTTGGTAGCCGCATGTAACCTGGTGTACACATCGGGGAAACGGTGGAGGCCGACAACACCCAGGCCGTTGAAAATCAATGAAATTGCCATGAAGATGGATACCAGGGCCAACACTATCACTTCCTCTCACCTCCCTCGAGATACTTGGCGATGTAAAGTGTGGTCACGAAGGAAAGTACGGCGTACACGATGGCGATATCTATGAACAATATCTCCCACATTGCGGCCCCGAGGCCGATCATACACGCGACCACAAGGGTATTGATGGTGTCAAAGGCCACTGCCCTGTCGGCGACGGTGGGTCCCATGAAGATCCTGAAGGCTGATATGATTATGTAAACCATGAAGACCCCCACGGCGATGTACAAGGGATCCGCGTAGTTCATTCCGCAAACCTCCTTATCCATCTGACGAACCGTCCGGAAATGACCTCGTCGGGATCGTCCTTCACCTTTATCCAGTGGATGTACAGTTCGCTTTTCTCGTCGTCAACTTCCACCGTCAGGGTACCTGGTGTAAGTGTTATGGAATTCGCGAGTATGGTGATACCGAGGTCGGTCTTGAGGTCAGGGGTTATCTTGACGATGGCCGGCTCGATCCGACCGGTGATCACCCTGTAGGCCACATCGAAATTGGCCTTTACCATCTCAAGGAACAGAGGTATCGTGTATACCAGCATGATCAGCCACCTTGCAGGGTTCAGCATCCTGAAGTTCTTGGAACGGCAGAGAATGTGGCTCGTTACCGCCGCCACGATCAGTGCTACTGACAGACCCATTATCAACTCCTCAAGGCTCCACAATATGGTCCCCTCGACCATGGGTATACCGGAAGCCAGGGTAAGGAACAGATATACGACTAACGCCAGTATGAACGTGGCTACAAAATCTTTAGCATCCTTCATCTTACCTTTCTCCTTTTTTCTTTTTTTCCGTCGATAACCGAACATACATCCATACTCAGAGAATCGGCAAACTTCATCTTATCCGTCGAAGTCGGGCCAACTAACATGATGTGTTCTGTTGAATATTACATGATATATAAGCATTTCTGGTTATACTGTTATAAATTCAACCCAATAACTCAGCGACAACCTTAAATATTATTCGTAATCTCGAACCCTCGATAACAATGAGCGACGAGAACAGATGCACATCATGTGGAATAACCCTTATAGGACTCAGGAACACCGTCTTCCCTTGTCCGGAATGCGGTGTAACCACCATAAACAGGTGCAAGAGGTGCAGGGACCAGGGAGAGGCCTACGAATGCTCGGAATGCGGGTTCAGGGGGCCTTGAACCATGGGTGACGTACTGCTGGTTTACAGGATCATGCCGGAAGACCCCGAGGCCGACCTGGAAGCCATAGTTGAAGAGGTAAGAAAAATAACGGAGCAATACGGTGCCTACAAGGGCTCGGTGGTGGAAAAGGTAGCCTTCGGTCTAAAGGCGTTAAAATCTTCGGTCATAATACCCGATGAGGGCGGTATCGTCGACGAGCTCGAGGATAAGCTGCGTACCATCGACGGTATTCAAAGCGCGGAAGCCGTGGATATAACCCTTATCTGAGTTTCAGGTGCCCTCTTTCCAGCTACCAAGGTATCTTTCCTGCTCTTCGGTGAGGGAATCTATAACTATTCCATCGGCCTTCAACATCAGCCTTGCCACCTTTTCGTCCAGCTCCCTGGGTATGCTGTGAACCCCCGGGGAAAGGTCCCCATTTCTGACCACGTATTCCGCCGCCAGCATCTGCAGTGCAAAGCTCATGTCCATTATCTCCACCGGGTGCCCCTGTCCGATAGCCAGGTTCACAAGCCGCCCCTCCGCAAGTAGGTAAAGTCTTCGCCCGTCGGTCATACCGTACTCAACCACATCCTCTCTGACTTCCCTTGAAGATTTAGAGAGTTTTTCCAGCTCGTGTGTGGATATCTCGTTGTTGAAGTGCCCTGAGTTCGCCATAACACACCCATCCTTTGCCACCATAAGGGCTTCCCTGTTTACCACGTCTTTGCAACCCGTGGCGGTCACCACGAAATCGGCCCTGCTTATACCTTCCTTGCAGGTAAGAACACCGAAACCGTCCATTTTTGCCTCCACCGCCTTCACGGGATCGACCTCGGCCACCAGTACGTTCGCCCCCATGCCCCTGGCCCTCATGGCTATACCACGGCCGCACCAGCCGTAGCCCACCACCAGAAAATTTTTTCCGCTCAGCTGAAGGTTCGTGGCAGTCAACAAACCGTCAATGGTCGACTGTCCCGTCCCGTATCTGTTGTCGAACATGTGTTTCATGTAGGCGTCGTTTACCGACATAACGGGAAAGCGAAGGGCACCGTCCTTTTCCATGGCCTTCAATCTTACTATCCCGGTGGTGGTCTCCTCCGCACCCCCGTGGATACCGTCTATCAGGTCCTCCCGCTCGGTGTGTATCATGGATATCAGGTCGCCGCCATCGTCTATCACTATGTTCGTAGGGTGCTCCAGTGTGTTCTTTAGATGCATGTAATACTCTTCGCTACTCTCACCTCTCCTCGCATACACATCCATACCGTACTCTTCCCGAAGTGCCTCCGCCACGGAGTCGTCGGTGGAAAGGGGATTGCAGCTTGCCATCTTCACATTTGCACCCGCATGTGCCAGTGAAAGAGCCAGCACCCCCGTCTTCGCCTCTACGTGTAATGCCATGGATATGTTCTTGCCTCGCAGAAAACCGTTGTCTCCCACCTCCTCCCTTACGGTGTTCAAGACAGCCATGTGCTCCCTGGCCCATTCCAGTCGTTTGATGCCTTTTTCAACTTGTTTGTCCATAACTATCCCGGTGCCATAGGCGGAAGGTTATAACAATTTTTCTCATCAGATATCCTTTATCTTACGGGAAATACCTTCCAACCTTCCCGATATATACCTTACAACTTCGGACAGGTTCTCCCGGTTGTCGAACACGTCCTCCAAGGGTTCCAACTCCAGCATGTTGGGGACCGCCCTAACTATGTTGTCAACTATGGTGATATCCGCGGTTCTCGCGGTGCGGGAAAGGGGGTTCAGGTCTACGGTTATCACCGTCTTGCCCATACTCGACAGCGCCTGGGCCCGGTCACCGTCCTCCAGGGGTACCAGTACCACGTCGGCATGGAATATTCCCTCGTCGGTACAAAGTCCCCTTGCGTGTTCGAGCCCGGGTATCCTCGCATCCGGCTCCCCTCCCAAGATATCTTTACCACCGTGTAGTTCCAGCCATTCGATTATCCTGCCGATCCGTTGATCCGTTCTGTGGAATAGGTTTACCTCGAGTTTTGCCTTGAACCTTTCCCCAAGCTTTACTATCTCCCGGGGAACAAGGGCTGCGACATTACCGTTCACCGATATCACGGGGTTATCCGCTTCCAGCATGGCCTTCACCGCGGCCCTTTCGGCTCTCTCCGCAACCGGTCCGGTCCTTTCACCCAGCAGATAATCGAAGGCTTCCCCTCTTCCGTGGGCGATCAGCCCCGCCTTCGACGTGATCCCCCGCTCCACGCCGTCCACCAGTTTATTACGTGTGAGCAGTGATGCGCGACGGGGGTGTGTTTCAGGTATATCCATATAAATGGAGTATGTGACCACCGTATATAAATGCGTGCACGCCCCCATGGAGAAAAACCTATTAGCCTGTTAAGTACTGGTTGTTAACATCCCGGGGGATAATATCACGGGGCACCGATCATGGATCAAGAAGATGACTGGAAGAGGCTGGTGGAAAGGTTGAAAGCCACCGGTTACATCAGAAGTAAGGCGGTTGAACGGGCGATGTTAAAGGTACCTCGCCACGAATTCATGCCCCCGAACACCGAACCCTATGCGGACAGTCCGCAGCCCATAGGCCAGGGCCAGACCATTTCCGCTCCCCACATGGTGGCCATGATGGTGGAGGCCCTTGAACTTCAAACAGGTCACAAGGTACTGGAAGTAGGTGGCGGAAGGGGGTACCACGCGGCGGTCATCAGGGAACTGGTGGGCGAGGAAGGTATCGTTTATACAGTGGAACGGATACCGTCACTGGCTGAGAGGGCACGTAAAACACTCATCCATACAGGCTACGAGGATGTTAAGGTCATAGTCGCCGACGGTTCCAAGGGCTACCCTCCGGCTGCCCCCTATGACAGGATATCGGTGGCATGCGGCGCCCCATCGGTTCCCCCTCCCCTCGTGGAACAGTTAAAACCCGAAGGAAAGATGCTCATACCAGTAGGGGGCGGTTTCTACCAGGAACTGTTACTTGTGAAAAAAACATGGGAAGAAAAGACGGAGAGAAAGGGTTTGGGTGGTGTAGTATTCGTCCCCCTTAAGGGTGAATACGGTCACTGAACTCTACCTGATGGGTATGAGGGATATGTACGGAAATCCCTTTTCCTCGTGGGGCACTATGGCGTATATACCTGTCTTGGGCTTGATACCGTATATGCACGTAGTATTGTTCACACTGGTTATCTCCAAATAGGTGTCTGCCATGTTCTTTATCTCGCTGGTCAGTTTGAGCCCGTGCTTTACTATGCCTATACCCAGGTTTTCCGATACCTTCGTGTTGGCAACGGCTTCGAGAAGGTCCTTGATCGCCATCTCGTCACCCCTCAGGTACTCAAGAGTATCGAAACCAGTATAGTCCAGGAAGGGAGATCTACCGTTGTCACTGATCTCGCGTATGTTCGTGGTATACAACTTTCCGAGTTCGTCTCTCTTCTTACCCCCGAGGGCCATCATGTACGGTTTGTCCGATTGGAAGGAGAAATAGTCCACGATACGGAATCGTTCGTCGAATTTTTCCGGGGACACATACCTGATTATATCGTTCCTCAGTATGTCGGGATGTGTACCACCCGAAAGGGTGGCCAGTACCCCCCTTCCATGGGTAAGGAAGTTAAGGAATAAAGGTCTTACCACCAGCATGTACTCCTGGTTGCTGACGTTTTCATTTACCTCCAGCACGTTGTAACTGCCTATCTTGTATCCTCCTCCGAGGAGTTCGTCAAGGTACTCTATCCCCGTGCTGAACCATCCTTTTTGGTCGGGGATGGGCTTCCACTGAACTTTTTCTTCAATACTCATGTCGAAGGGTTCGAAACACCTGAACCTTCCACCTTCAAGGGTCATGAGGTATGCTGGCTGGGTTATCCCCACCGCCCGTAACTTTTTCAGCTGTATCTCCCTCACATCCCTGTTGTCTATCTGGAAGCGATCCAGATGAACCACGCCGTCCACCAGATACTCAAGGTTCATTGCCACATCCTTTTCCAGTACGAGTATCAGATTGGTATTGGAATTTTCCACCAGATCTTTTTGGAGGGTCATGATCAATCTCTCGGGGTCTATCCCGTATTTGTGGGTTATACCTTCCACACTGTCGATCACCAGGGTGGCCCGTTCGGGGAGAACATGGTCTATCCTGTCGTAAAGTCTTTCCAACCCGGGCACCCGCTCGTTCAGGGAATTCAACTGCGTCCTGTTGACTTCTGTAGGTACATCCTTCTTTTCTATACTACCTAGAAAATCCTTTGCCGATTCGATTTTTCTACGTTCCTTTTCCGGTAGTGTCTCTTTTTCTTTTTCTTCCCGCCATTCGTATATGGCTTCCAGGAATACTTTGCTGGAATCTATTATCTGTCCCTTCACCTCTTCATCCTCTAGCCATGGGAATTGACGGTAAAGACTCTGATCAGAAACCCTGGTTGAAAGGTAAAAACTTCTATCCGTCTCTCCCAGCTCTTCGATTATCTGTAAAGCGATGGTGGTTTTACCCGTTCCCGCGGTACCCTTTATCAACAGGGACGAACCTCCGTCCTTCAGTATGAACTCGTTGACCTCTTTCGGCAATGCGCTGGCGGCCTTCATAACTATGCACCTCTACCGGGCTCGGTTTTTTTTATGTTATTTATCTTGGTATCTATCTCGTAAAGGATCTCTTTAAGGTAGTTCAACTCCCTTGAATCTCCCAATAAGGAAAGGACCGAATTCCTGTCTGTTTCCTTGATAAGCAAGGTGGAACCTCTGGCATCGATTTCGATGAGTTCTGGGCGATCCTTATCGAGTCCTGATAGGATCACCTCCGAGGCACCCAGAACCGTGGCGGACAATGCACTGAAGCTCTCGCTTCGGTCCTTCTTTTTAATGCAAGTTGCGATGGGTATGCCATTCTTCGAGGCCAATACCAGTGCATCAATGTCTCCTTGAACGAAATATTCCTTAAACATCTCTTCTACTTGTTTTTGTATGTTAATGGTAACACACTCCTGTTATGGTTACATCGTACATCTCAATCAACGGAGTATAGCATGGAGTATTTAAGTTTTCACCGTGATCGTGAATCAAATATGGTCGAAGATATCCAAGTTGCTTGTACCTCTTAACCTCTTCTTCATGTCCGTAACCAATGCTGAATAATAGGTGAGATGATGCCGCACCTTCTCCAACTCTTCCCTTAGACGCCTTTCCTCTTCCTCCAGTTCCTTTATCTCACCCATCAACACCTCGTACTTTTTCGCACTCTCCCTTATATTCATAACATGAACATCATCCATCTCATCACCTCAGATTGTCCTCGACCAGGGATGTTCCGGCCTCTACCTTCCCCTTATGTGAGGTGCGGATGATCTCATTGTAGCGTTCGATGAAGTTTTTGAGTTCCTTTGCCTCCTTTATCAGTTCACCCTTTTTCCCCTTAATATCATCGATAGCTTGCAATATCTCCATTTCCCTCCTGGTCCATTTGCTCTTTTCTTGAATTGCCGATAATATCTTGCTGCTCTCTACCACGATGCGGACACCTTTATTTTTCTTTCATCTTTATCTTACCGTACAGGCTGGACAATTTTCTCGTTTCCCTTCTCTCACACTGCTCGCAGTACAGTGTATTTTCCTGTCTTCCCATGGCACGTCTGCAGTTGAAACAGTATCCCCTGACCACCCCGAAGCTTTTACCCATTGTCGTTAGCTGTATGGATGGTTCCACCTGTATCACCTTTGCCCTGACTATGTCGCCCTTGAGGAAAACCCCCTCTATCTTGTCCGTGTAGTCCTTGGATATCTTGGATATATGGATGGTTCCTTCGTGGTACGTGCGAACGCTCCGTGATCGCCCTTCTATCAATGTGATATCCATGGTTGCGATCGCCCCTCTTCTGTCGGATATGGTGCCGTATATGACATCACCTTCCTTGACCGTGGGAACCGGGTTTACAGCCTCCACGACCGCTTCCAGCTTATCCTCGTTGTAACCGACGCGTCCGAACACCTTTGCATAGACAAAACCGTCCCTCTCGTAAGTTCCTTCGCCGGGCATCCATTCTTCATGGGCCCCCAGTAAGTCCCCGGGTGCCACCAAATCTCCTGTTTTTGTATGCATATCTATTGCCTCTTTTCTCTCTGTGCTACCTACGTCCCTTCACGTGAAGAAACGAAGAGTATGACTTCGAATTCCTTTGTCTTCTCTTTATGGAATCCGAACATGTTATCAATATCGAACATATATCTTTTTTCCTCCGATATGCGGTAATTATAACGTGATATGAACTCTCGTAAAAAATCTTCCGTTCGTTGGTTATGCAAACTGTAAACCTCCGGAGCTATCTCGAAGGCCTTTTTTAAAAAGGGCCTGTCCGCACCCTTTTTCTGCGAGCCGAAGGGCGGGTTCATTATCACCGTATCAGCATCTCCACGGTGATCATTCACATCCGTGATCTCGAATTCCATCACATGTGAAAGGTCCCATCGATCACTCATCTCTCTGGCCACAGCCACTGCGCTTTCGTCTATGTCTATCCCCTTTACACTCGATGCCCCCATGAGCGCCGCCCCCAGGGCGAATATTCCCGTGCCGCATCCCAGGTCCGTCACCCTACGTTGGAAGATATCACTTCTGGAAAAGGCGGTGAAGAGTATATCGGCGGCTATAACGGCGGGTGTCGAATACTGTTCAAGGTGCGCCCTGGGTGCCGGGTGTGCCGGAACCTTCTCCAGTCGGATCTCGATATCCCTTTTTTTCACCTTCATCATCTTTCTTCCACTCTCTCCCATATATCGTCGTAGATCTTCTCGTAAATACCGTGTTCTTCCCTTTCATCCACTTTTCCGTCATCCTCTTCCAGGAGCTCCCTTATCTTCCCCTCCTTGATCCGCCAGTAGTGTATCCTCCAGTGTTTACCGCTGGGAAGAGTTACCGTTTCCTCCTCTGTGGTCAGGATGTCATAATCCTCGAGCATGTAAAAAAAATCCCTTTCCTCAGTGGAGAGTATGTTATCGGTGAGTGTCTTGTCATAGCCGAACAGGTTCATCACCCTCAAGGCTATCTCGTCGGCCTCTTCACCGTCTATACCACGCTCTCCGAGTACCTTTCGAACTACAGATTTGAATTCGTTCATGGTCACTCTAGACACAGGTGTTACTCCTCTTCTTTTTTACGTTTACATGAAATTCGTTTCCTATAAACATATCTGACATTTATCATTTGATAGCTATGTCTATACCCATCTCCTCAGCCATCTCCTTGTACCTGTTCCTTATGGTCACCTCGGTAACCCCTGCGACCTCGGCGATGGCACGCTGGGTTCGGGGTTTACCCTCCATTATCGATGAGATGTATATGGCGGCGGCAGCGACACCCGTGGGCCCCTTTCCTGAGGTGAGTCCCAGGTTGTTGGCCTGGTCGATGATGTCCTCCCCTCTTGCTATCACATTTCTGTCTAGCTCGAGTTTGCTGCAAAACCTCCTGATGTACTCCTCGGGTTTCGTCGGCATGAGTTTAAGGGTAAGTTCACGTGATAGAAAACGGTAGGCCCGCCCTATCTGCTTTTCGTCGGTATCCGCTGCCTGGGCTATCTCCGTCAGTGTTCTGGGCACGTTGCATTTTCTGCATGCGGCGTACAGTGAAGCCGCTATCACTATCTCGATACTCCTGCCCCGTATGAGGTTCTTCTCCACCGCCTGTCGGTATATCATGGCTGCGGATTCACGTATACTTCTGGGTAGTCCCAATTTCGAGGATAGAACGTCCAGTTCCCTGAGAGCAGAAGAAAGATTTCTCTCCGTAGCGTTGGATATCCGGATCCTTCTGTGCCATTTGCGCACCCGGTATATCTGACCTCTGTTCTTGTGGGGGATGGTCCTTCCGTAGGCGTCCTGGTTCGTCCACGATATCTGTGTGGACAGCCCCTTGTCGTGTATCATAAAGTTCATGGGTGAACCCGTGCGTGCCCTGTTCTCGCTCTGATCCGAATCGAAAGCCCTCCATTCGGGACCCTCGTCTATGTAATAATCGTCTATCACGAGCCCGCATTTTTCGCATATCAACTCACCTCTACCGTAATCCTTGGAGATGTGTTCGCTGGTACATTCCGGACATTTTTCGATTTTCTCCACTCTCGTACTGGATTCCACGTTCATAAGCATTCCGCCCTTGGGGTCAAAATCCAATCTCCCCATGTCGTATATATAACTTACCCTCACATGTAGTTGGATACTGCAGCCGTCGATAATACTATGCTCCCCGTGATCGCCGATTCACAGAGCGTTTCAGTCCTCGGTTTCTACCACAAACGCATCCTCGGGTGGTTGAAAATGATGATACTCGATGTAATGGTTTATCCTTATGCCGGTTACGAAATACGTACTGGTAGCCCCGGTTTCCGGGTCGGTTTCCCGAAAGGTGAAATCGTCGGTCCCTTTTTCCCCGATCTCCTCCACCAATCCTTCTATGAGTCTCCAGGTGTGGTATGCCTTTTCGTCTGCCCGGTCCCCCACGTATGCAAACCATATCTCCACGTCTTGCTCGACCCCTGCAAATTCGTAAAAGATGTCCCTGCCCCCGTTGTATATGCATTTATAGATGGAGCCGTCCGTTAGCC
The DNA here is from genome assembly GCA_019594055.1 of Candidatus Haladaptatiplasma halalkaliphilum. Classification (GTDB taxonomy): domain Archaea; phylum Thermoplasmatota; class Thermoplasmata; order Halarchaeoplasmatales; family Halarchaeoplasmataceae; genus Haladaptatiplasma; species Haladaptatiplasma halalkaliphilum. The sequence goes on from JAFDTY010000048.1 coordinate 12,552, forward strand.
TTCCATCCATGGAAAAATCGAATTCCGAAAGGTATAGGAATCTTGCCCTGATGTTGAAGTAGGCTACGGGGTCGTTCATGGGGGTGATAGTCGCCTCCAAAACAGAGACCTCCCCTACCCCGTTCTCATCCCCGTTATCCAGGCATCCGATTGTGGAAAGGACGAGTGTGACTATGACCACGATCGTTATGGCTGTCCAGGTGTTCTTCATGGTATCTTCCACAATGATTGTGACTCGTGGTTTATATAGTTTGGTGTCCGCGTTTTGTGCATAATATGCCATAATCATAGTGGGATCGTGGAACCATCCCGCGGTGTTACCCTCCCCGGTACAGCAGGTAGTAGCCCCCGGTGGACTGCATTTGGTTCCGCACTGCGAATGCACGACCGGGCGCCGACGACCCGACGGACAAAGGCTTCGCCGGAAGTGTTGACGCCGATGGCGATTACGAGATGACCGGTAACTTCTGGGATATGGACACCAGCGGGCAAACCTCCACAGCCGGCAACGCCACCGGTAAGACCACATCGGAGATGAAGAACAGGGATACATTTACCGATGCGGGCTGGGACTTCGAAAACACCTGGTGCATCAACGGGGATAGGAATGACGGCTATTCGTATCTGCAATGGCAGCAGTTCGACGAAGTCGGAACAAGGGATACGTTGATCATACTCGTAATTATGGTAGTAACAGTGATAGGTAGTGTTGCCTTCATCCTGCTTAGGCGTAAAAGAACTGAAGAACACGAGCATAAGGATGAGGATCTCTAATTATCTTCGGATCTACCGTCATTTTTTATTCTGATCAACGCGCGGATTTTTCGATATATATAACAAAATCTTTCCGAAAATGCTTATATACCTCCAAATCCTTCCCAAAAATGCTCAACGGTGAGAACAATGAACCAAAAACATACGACGGTACTCGTGACATTTATGTTGGTCATCTCGATCTTGACTATACTCACTTTTACCGGCTTGGATGCTTACAATACAGAATCTACCATACACGAAGGCGGTCCCATAGAGATATCAAATGTGGAAGAACTTCAGGCCATGAACGAGGACCTCTCGGCGGATTACGTACTGGTCAACGATATAGACGCCTGGGAGACGAGGGAGTGGAACGACGGGGCGGGATTCGAGCCGATCGGTAAGTATATTAGGCATGATTCTTCGGTCAGCTTTACCGGTAGACTCGATGGTCGTAATCATACCGTAACGGGATTGTACATCAACCGCCCGGACACTGATTATATAGGGCTTTTCGGATCTGTTCGAGGGGGCGGAGAAATCCAAAATATAGGTGTTGTGGATATAGACGTGAGTGGAAACAGTCGTGTAGGCGGACTCGTGGGAACAAATATATGGTCGGGCATTGTGTCGAACTCGTATGCCCACGGAAACGTGAGCGGTGAATATGGTGTAGGGGGGCTAGTGGGAGTGAACTGGGACGGCACTGTGTCGAACTCGTATGCAACGGGGATCGTGAGTGGTAACAGATATGTAGGTGGACTTGTTGGAGGAAATTGGGGTTATGGAAGCACAGTATCGAATTCATATGCTACGGGAATTGTTAGCGGTGACAGCAGTGTAGGCGGTCTCATAGGAGCTAATATCGAAGGCATTGTTTCCCCAATGGTAGCTGGAGATCTGAGCGGTGACAGCAGTGTAGACGGGTTCCTGGAGTTTAATAGTGCCGGGGTGTCAAACTCATATGCAGCGGGTAGCGTGAGCGGGAATTATGAAGTAGGCGGTCTCGTGGGATACAACGAAGGCACGATGTCTAACAATTTTTACAACATCGATTCCGTGCTGATAAACGATGGACATCACATCACCATCGCAGGCTTATTCAATGAACAATACGAGGATTGGTACAACAATGGATTACTTCTCGATATAGATGATTACAGCGATACGCTTGCACCCGTTGATGATCATTATGAGATAAGCAGTACCGATGGCTTAAGGGATTTACTTGGTTTTGCTGAACGAGAAGGATACGAGTTCAGATTGGTGGCAGACATAGACTTATCCAACGAACCAGGTCTGTACATACCATATCTTGCCGCGGATTTCTTTGGGAACAACCGTACCATCTCTAACCTGCATATAGACATACCTTTTGCGGTTAATGCGGGTATGTTCGCATACATATATGAATGTAAGATCCATGATGTAGGCTTGGTAGATGCATACGTGAATGGATACAGTTATGTAGGCGGGCTCGTGGGACGGAACAGCGGGGGCACGATTTCGAACTCGTATGCAACTGGGACCGTGAGCGGAAACGACCGTGTAGGTGGTCTCGTGGGAAGTAACTGGCATGGCACGGTGAATAAATCGTATGTTACGGGAACCGTGAGCGGAAACGAGCGTGTAGGCGGTCTCGTAGGAGAAAACTACGGCACGGTAGAGAACTCGTACGCCACGGGAACCGTGAGCGGTGACTGGTATGTAGGCGGTCTCGTGGGCATGAACAGTTTCGGCAGCACGGTGTACAACTCGTATGCCACGGGAAAAGTTAACGGTGACTGGGGTGTAGGAGGGTTCGTTGGACAGAATGGTGGCACGGTGGAGAACTCCCACGCAACAGGGAACGTGAATGGTTACGAACGAGTAGGTGGGCTTGTGGGAAGTAACCTACGTGGCACGGTGTCGAACTCCTATTCCACGGGAATGGTTACTCGTACATCCGGTTCAACTAGCACAGACTTCGGCGGTTTCGTCGGCTTTAACAACCGAGGGAAAATAATCAACTGCTACTCCACTGGCAGCGTACATTACGAGGATGCCGACGACCCTACGGACAAAGGCTTCGCCGGAAGTGTCGACACCTTTGGCGACTACGAGATGACCGGTAATTTCTGGGATATGGACACCAGCGGCCAAACATCTAATTGGGCCGGGGGAGCAACC
>JAFDTY010000078.1 GCA_019594055.1 Candidatus Haladaptatiplasma halalkaliphilum
AAATGAGTCTTTATCCGTATATTCTCTCCTTTTCTCATGGATATCTAGAGCACTGAAGTTCAATCCATCAACAGGGAGAATTCCCTCAGTATCCTTTCGTTACCGTAAAATCTCTCATCCTCCGTAAAGAGTACACCCACCTCGCACAGGTCCCTAAGGTGTTTCACCGTCTTCATCCTGGGTCTTCTGTGGGTGAGCTCGTACAACTCCATCATCCTGGTCCTCACATCGAATTCCCACATCCCGGGCATCTCACCGGTTTCCAGGGCGGTAAGGTAGTAGGCATTGGCGATCCTGGCATAGGGCACCACGTTCTGCAGGTTCAGACCGTCCACAAGACCGAAATAATCGTTCTTCAAAAAGTCACCGATCATGAGCAGCTCGTTCTCGGTACTCAGGCACGAGCCGGGTATGGTCTCCAGTTCCCTGAGCTTCTTACCGGGATAGTACACACCCAGTCGGGACCTGATGTATCCCCGTTTTTTAAGGTAGGTCGCGTACTTTTCCTCCTGCACGCACTCCCTGTACGCCACCACGGTGTTACGCTTTATACTGCCGTACATGGTCATATGGTTCAGTATCTCCACGAGCACGTTCAAACCCGTCCTCACGTCGGCGATCTCCGCAACCTGTGAATGTATGACCTTCATCAGCCTCTCTTCCGCAACGTACGGACTTCCCTTCCTGGCCGCTTTACCTTTCATTGACATCAACTACCCTTACTATCACATAAGACATATCCGACCATACATATAAAACATTCGCCGTCACATCCGGTTAACCGGGAGTCGTTGTTCCTCCAGGTTCGAAGTGTGGGTTGACATAGGTTTTTGTCTCAAGGCAAAAATCCGGGCCATGGAACTTCTTAAGGATAAGTTCATATAACCTAAAGCCCTTACCTTCAAAAAACCGAAAGGATAGTGGAAGATGTTAGGAGAAGTGCCTATCTTCGAACTTGGAGTAATGATAGTTGCCCTCGCCCTGGGTGCCGGTGCGGCCTCCTATTTCAACAAGTCGGACATCCCCTTCTTCATAATCTCCGGGATGATCCTGGGACCCTTCGGTATCGGAAGGTTATGGGAGTTCCACGTGGGGAGTACAACGGGAGCCGAGCATTTCATAGAGATAGGGGCCGAGCTGGGCATAATATTCTTGCTGTTCTTCATGGGCATGAGCTTCAGCCTGAAGAAGCTGCGGGAGCACAGGGGCAAGATAGCGGTGGTCGGCACCATCGACCTTCTGAACTTCGCACCGGGCATCCTGGTGGGATACCTGTTCTTCCAGGACATCGTGGTGGCATTCCTGATCGGCGGTATCGTGTACATCTCATCCAGTGCGGTGATCAGCAAGTCTTTGATGGACCTGGGCTGGGAGTCCACACCCGAAGCCGACCAGATGCTGGAGCGACTGGTATTCGAGGACCTGGCCATAGTGATCTACCTATCCGTACTATCTGCCGTCATACTGAGCGAGGAGACCTCCGTGGTATCCATACTGTCACACGTTGGTGTTGCCATGCTCTTCCTGGTGATACTCATCTTCTTCATATACATGAAACCCGAATATTTCAACAGATTGCTAAAGACCAGGTCCTCGGAAATATTCGTCCTCCGGGCAGTGGGGTTCATCGGTCTCGTGGCCGGGGTGGCCATGATCCTGGGGCTCAGCGAAGCAGTGGCGGCATTCTTCGTTGGCATAGCCTTCGGTGCCACGGAACATCTGGCCAAACTCCAACAGGCCCTCTACTCCTTCAGATACCTCTTCGGGGGCATATTCTTCTTCTAGATAGGCATGAGAACGGACCTCCTGCTCATAAGAGGCATATTGCCCCTGCTGCTGATAGTGGTGGTGGCCTCGACGCTGTACAAGTATTTCACCGCCTACTACGGCGCAAAATACTTTGAACTCGATACCAAGAGTTCGAGAAGGGTGGGTGTTGGTATGATAACCCGTGGTGAATTCTCCCTGATAATCGCCGCACTTTCCGCCGAGGCCGTGGGCAGGTACGCCATCCCGGAGATAACCGAGACGGTACCGGCCTTCGCCGTGTCCTACGTGCTGATGATGTGCATACTGGGTACCGTACTGATGCAGTTCATGGACAGGTGAGTTCAGAGTACTCTGCGTATCCTCTCCAGGGCCCAGTCCAGCTCTTCCCTGGTGATCACCAGGGGAGGTGCGAACCTCAGGACGTTCTCACGGGTATCCTTCACCAGTATACCCTCCTCTTTCAACCTTTCGGCGTAGGGCCTGGCCTTCTCAGTCAACTCCACGCCTATGAAGAGTCCCCTGCCCCTTACTTCCCTTATCACAGGTACGTCAATGGCCCTCAACCCCTCCATGAAGTACTCGCCCATCTCAAGGGAATTCTTCACCATCTCCTCTTCCTCGAGTACCTCCAGTGCCCTGGTGGAGACTGCCGCTCCCAGGGGGTTACCTCCGAAGGTGGAGCCGTGGGAGCCCGGGTCGAAAACGTCCATGACCTTGGCATCGGCTGCTATGGCCGACACCGGATAGACCCCTGCACTCAGGGCCTTGCCCAGTATGTATATATCGGGTACAACATCCTCCCAGTCACACGCGAACATCTTGCCGGTTCTTCCGAGTCCCGTCTGGATCTCGTCGGCGATGAGCAGTAGCCCGTGTTCGGTGCACATGTCACGTACCTCCCTGAGGTAGCCCCCGGGTGGTATGATTATGCCACCCTCTCCCTGCATGGGCTCCACCAGGAAAGCTATGGTGTTCGGTCCTATGGCCTCCCTTAGGGCCTCGGTATCACCGTAGGGGATGACCTTGAACCCGGGTGTGAAGGGTCCGAAACCTTTCCTGTAGTCCTCCTCGGTACTGAAGGAGATGATGGTTATGGTACGCCCGTGGAAGTTGTTCTCACACGCGATTATCTCACCGTTTTCAACGCCCTTCACCCGACTTCCCCATCGACGAGCCGCCTTGATGGCCGTCTCCACCGCCTCGGCGCCTGTGTTCATGGGTAGTACCAGCTCCTTGCCGGTTATCTCCGATACCTTTTTGTAGAAGGCTCCCAGCTGGTCGTTCATGAACGCACGGGAGGTCAGTGTCACCCTTTCGGCCTGCTTTTTGAGTACTCGGATAACCTCGGGATGGCAGTGGCCGTGACTTACTGCCGAGTAGGCACTGAGCATGTCCATGTACTCGTTACCGTCAACATCTTCAACCCAAACCCCTTTGGCCTTGGATATGATCACCGGCAGGGGGTTGTAATTCTTCGCACCGTACCTTTGCGTCAATTTCATCAATTCTTCGCTTCCGGACATTTATTTTACCTCCTGATGTGCGCATCTTCATGGGCGTCCCCATCAGCGGATGCCCCGAGTGCCTGGTCGTATTAATACCTTTGTAATAGCCCACTTATAATGTGGTATCCCTTGACATGTTCAGCCGAAGAGATATCATTATCCATTCACAGATAGTAAAGTAACAATCTGATGGGGAAGCTTATGTCAAATGAAACATCACGGGATGAGAGCTAGTCAATTGGAAGATCAACCTATGATCTTCGCCGGGACCATGTTTCACACGGAGCGATGATTTTATGGTTCCTTGACAGGTACCAGGAGCACGGGTTTCTTTGAACGTCTTGCCACCGCCTCGGCGGTACTTCCCAGAAGAAGTTCCTTTAGGCCGCCTCTGCCCTTCTTACCCATTATTATCAGTGTTATGTCTTCCTGGGCGGCTATCCTGTTGATATTTTCGGAAGCGATACCTTCTTCGAGTTTCACCATCACACGGTCACATTCGAGGTAGAACTTATCTTCAAGGGCCCTCAATTTCTTACCGTCCCTGGCAACGGCCGGCGAATGGGGATCCCTTATGCTGTCTCCCTCGGCCACGGAGACGATTACCACCTTATCGGCTCTCGATGCAAGCCTCAGGGCGACCTCTTCAGCCGTGACCGCATTTTCCGAGAAGTCGGTTGCCAGAAGAATCTTTCCGATCTTACGCCGACACACCAGCTGGTATTCATCCGTTTCCATCCTCTCCACCAGGACGGGTACCTTGCTTATGCGTATAACATTGGAGGTGGTACTTCCCAGGAAAATCTCGCGTACCTTTCTCTCACCCCTGGAGCCCATGACGATCAGGTCCGCTCCCTTCTCCTCGGCTGTCCTGCATATCTCGTGAGACGGTATACCGATGGGGGCTTCGTAGGTTATGGGGATAGCGAGGTCCTCCAGTTCCTTCCCCCTTTCCTCCAGTTTTTTAAGGTTCTCCCCCCTGTACTTTGCAGCCTCCAGCCCGGTTGCCCCTATATCCACCACCCAGACCATCATCAATTCTTTGGTACCCAATTCCTTCAATTCGATGATGCAATCCATCAGATGATCGTAGGCCGGTGACAGGTCCGTTGCAAGTAGTACTTTTTCAAACATGCATATAAGACGTTTACCTTACGATAAATATTTTCCCCTCAAAGCCGCCCCCGTTTCTCGTCTTCGGTATCCTCGGAACCCCTTACACTACCCAGGGAGTATGACGTCTGCTCTTCTACCTCGGTCTTCTTAAACATGTAGTATATGGGTGTTATCACCAGAGCGAAGATGAAGAACAGGATCATAAAGATCAACAACATTATCAATATCACCACCAAGATCGAGGTAACGATGGCAACGATGTACCCATATAGAAAAAAAACTAAAAAAAGGCAAATCATCATGGAGACGGCTACAATCACCGGATCTAGCCAGGACCTTTTTTTACCATAGGGTTCGTACATGCTATCAGTTCAGTAAATATATCTAGCGTCTTCCACTGCGACTAGAACTACTACTTCTACTGCCGGAAGACTGTGAGGGCATGTATTTTTTTAGCGCTTTGGCGAATTTTTTGACGGTCATAGACTGTAACATCACTTTTCCCGGCCCTTTGAGATGGTTAAGGAACAATCCTTCGCCACCGAATACCGTGGTTTTCAGGCTTCCAGCCTTTGTTATCTCGTAGGACACGGAAGGTTCCCAACCAACAACCATCTCCGTATCCACCTTGATGGACTGACCCGGGGCCAGATCCATCTCGACAAGGTTACCAAATGTGTGTATGAACACAGTACCCGTTCCAGATACCCTCTGAAGCCACCATCCGGTGCCTCCGAACATTGAGGAACCTATACCCTTCTGCTTGGTCATATCCAGGTTTACACCTTCCGTGGCGCACAGGAACGAACCCTTTTGAAGAATGTACTCCTTACCCGGGGTGACCTGAAGGGGTTTTATGGTGCCAGGCGCAGGCCCTGCAAAGGTGAGAATACCAGTCCCACCCTGGGGTACGAACTCCGTGAAAAGAAATGATTCACCTATCATCTTTCTCTTTATGCCACCCATCATGCCCGTGCCACGGGAACTGGTACTCATGTTCATGTTGCCGGACATGTATATCATCGCTCCCGCTGTTGCAAATATCTTTTCCTGCTGCGATAGTTCTATCATCAGCATCTGCATATCGTTTCCTGTTATCTTGTATTCCATACGAACACCCTTTATTATTATTAGGATGGTATCGAACATCTGTATTTAAACTTATCTCGATGTAGGCATATATGCGGAAAACCGAGCACAAACTCTTCGAACCGAATCAGTAATTACCTCCGTCGGATCAGTATCTATCAGTATTCCTCCTGTAGATCCAAACTGTACTCCAATCGCATGCGTCTATTTACGGATAGGGCTTTTAAGGTGAGATCTATGTTTTTCCTTGCATCATGGAAGTTACCACTGTCGACCAGGGTTTTAGCAAATCTCAGTCTATCCGCATATTCGGGTTCTTCCATACCTTTCTTCCGAGCCATCTTTATGGATCTGATGGCAATCCGCATATCCTCACCGATCTCCATTATCTCGTGTGTATGTCTCTCCATCTCATTTAACGTGTCCATGCATATATCGAATTCACCGATTTCACGGGCTGCCACTATTACCTGGAGTTGTTCTCTCGAATGGGGTACACCCATCTTCATCTTCCTTACGTGTTTGAGTAATTTTCTTCCCCGTATCACGGCCCCATCCATCTCGTCCATACGTTCCCTTCCACTCTTGGAATATTCACTGTCGTCCCTAAGAAAGCCGGGGATCCATTCTTTACTGTGCATGAGTATGGCCATCGTTATCTATACCTCCGAGACCCGTATGTAAGACATAACCGTAGATGCATATATACCTGTTCTGACATTATCTATTGATGTACAATTTATATGTTACTGTAATTTACCATAGTATCCGCGAGATAAGTTTTTATTCATTTTTCCGTTCATATGTGCATACCTCCAGGGGTAAGTTTTTCCCTTTCGATGACCTTCTTCTTCCACCACCCCAACTTATACACCACGTAGGCCACCAGCCCGGACCCCACGTTGCTCAGAGCAATAGCCAGCCATGCCCCGGTGGAGTGAAGGCCAAGATGGAAGGCGAGTATCAAGAGAAGGGGGATTCGTAATAGCCACAATCTGGTTACGCTTATTCCCAGCTGCTGTATCGTATGACCTGAACCGTTCAGGGTTGCGGAGACCGCCTCGAAGAGAGCGAAGAAAGGTGCACCGATGGCCAGTATCAGAAGGAATTCACTACCTATCACTACCACATCAGGCCTGTCCTTGATGAAGAATGCGAAGGCAGGTCCCCGGATCACCACCAGAATCATGGCTATCACACTCATCAACAACATCATCACCAGGATCCCCTTTTTCGCGGCCATGTCCGCCCTATCCTTCTTGTCGGCACCCAGGGACTGGCCCACTACTGTGGTCAGGGCCATACCGAGACCCCACATGATCACGAAACTAAGACCGAGCAACCTACCTCCGATGCCGTAGGCCGCCACAACGGTGGTGTGCATAGGCAGGTATGTAAGGGCAACGGCGAATATCAGGAACTCCATTGAGTCCAGGGCGCGCGCCACGGTGGCGGGTATCCCTATCCGGAAGAATTTTCTGATGCGGACCCAGTCAGGTTTCAGATGGTGCAGTTTGACCCATAGACCCACCTTGCCGTGGTAGAGCATGTGGATGGCGATGACCAGACCCACCGTCCTGGAGAGTGTGGTTGCTATGGCGGCACCCTGAATACCCATGTGTGGTATGGGGCCAAAGCCGAAAATGAATATAGGGTCCAGAACGATATTCAATAAAACACTAGTGACCATTATGGACATGGGGGTAATGGTATCACCCCAGGCTCTCAGGCTGAAGGAAAAGGCGGCAAAGACTATCAGTACGGGGAATCCCATGAATATTATGCGAAGGTATGCGGCAGCGGGTTCCACTAGGGGGCTTCCACCCGTGAGCCAGTAAAGCACGGGTTCGGCTGTGATGATACCCAGTATTCCCAGTATTACGGAGAAGAATATGAATATGAAGTAGAGTTGTCCCGCGTCCCTCCGGGCCTCCTCGTACCTCTTGGCACCGGTATTCTGGGATATCAGGGCGATGCCCGCTGTTCCCAGACCCATCTCGATGGCCACCATGAGCATCACGAAGGGCCATGCGAGGCTCAACGCGCCCACGGCGAGCTCGTTGTGAGGTGTGGGGAGCCTGCCCAACCACATTGTATCCACCAGATTGTATGCAGTCTGGAGCAGTGCGCCCAGCATCATGGGCCAACCGAGTTTGAACAATAACGGTACAATGTCACCGGAAAGTATCTCTTCCTTGCTGGGTCTGCCCATTCGAGAGCGTAGATAACCGAAGGTGCGGGGCTTGTACATTACCTATTCCACCGTTTCCTCCACGTTTTCCTGTATCCTCATTAGGTATCCGATGAAGACATCTCTTTCCTCCCGGGTGAACCCCTTGAAGAGTATGTCATCAACCTCCTTTTCTATCTCTCTGACGATATGATCGATATCGTGTTTTTTATCGGTGAGATAGATGAGTTTCACACGCCTGTCTTTCGGGTCCTTTTCCATCCTCAGGTATCCCTCCGCCTCAAGTTTATTTATCATCTTGGAGGTGGTGGACTTGGATATTTGGACATCCCGACAAATCTCCTTTTGAGATATACCGTCGCCCTTTTTCAACAGTCTAACCAGAAAGGGGAACTCACCCCTACTGAATCCGTAGGGCGTAATCTTCTTGCGAAGGTGCATTATGAGCTTTCTATGTATGTTGGAGTACAGTTTAAGCACCGATGGGTTTTCAGGCATATAGTTTCGTATGAAACTATCCGTATTTAATGGTTTCGGTCGAAACCATAAACCAAAAGTTTTTATCATCGGATTAATCGGAGAATTGTGTTCTTTTTGGCCCTTTGAATAGAAGGTAAATATTTACAGTTGACCCTACATAACCTCACCCGAGATCTGGAAGGTGGATCACTGAAGACCGGCCTCATTGTGCTTCTTTATTATATCGTCCGCCAGTCTCTCGAGTTCCTTGAGATCATCCTTGGTAGGCGAGCCCTTTATCATCACCGGGTCCAGCATCTCCACCTGTAGATTGGTGAGATTGTCCTTTATCATCTCAAGAGCCCTTCCACCCCATCCGTACGAGCCTATGATCGATGCAAACCTCGTCTTGGGGCGCAGTGAATTGACAAGGCTGGTGGCGTAGACAACCTTGGGGTGGGGTCCCACCAGCACCGTGGGGGTGCCGATGACCAGTGTTGCGGCATCCACGAGTGCCATCGCCAGGGTTCCCAGGTCAGTGGTGGTTATATTGAAGGGTCTCACCTCCATCCCCTTTTCCATCAGGTAATCCGCAAAATGTGAGACCATACTTTCCGTACTGCCGTGCATGGACACATAGGGTACTATGACCTCGCTTTTGACTTCATCCGATACCCATTCCCTGTAGGCATCCAAGATGAAATCCGGCCCGTCGTAAATGGGTCCGTGACCGGTGGCGATTATCTCAAAATCGAGTTTTTCGAGTTTCTTGAGGTTACCCTTGATGGGAGACCTGAAGGGCATCATGATCTCCGCGTAATAACGTTTGGCCGCCAGGTAAACCGTAGCCTTGTCCTTCACGAACAGGTTGCTGGATGCCATGTGGGAGCCAAAAAAGTCGCATGTAAAGAGTATCTTCTCCTCCTTTAGCAGTGAAACCATGGTATCGGGCCAGTGTACCCAGGGCATCAGATGGAACTGAAGGGTACTGTCACCCAGTGAAAGTTCCTCACCGTCCTTTACCACCTTAAATCTGTTCTCCTTTATGTGGTGATGGTCCATGAGAAAGTTCTTGCATTTTTCGTTCGTGACAACTTTAGCCTTGGGGAAAACGGTGAGTATGATGGGTATACTGCCAGAATGGTCCTGTTCCGCGTGATGCGATATGATGTAATCGAGTTTTTTGATACCCAGGTAGCTCAGGTTTTCCAGCAGCACATCACTCTTGGACGGGTCGACTGTGTCTATCAAGGCCGTCTTCTTGCTGCCCTTTATGAGGTACGCATTGTAACTCGTACCGTCGGGAAGAGGTATCAACTCGTCGAACAATACCCTGTCCCAATCACCGGCACCAACCTCGTATATATCCTTCTTCAGCTTTAGAACCGCCATATTGATTCCTCATTACCTAGGTTTATCTACAAAACATTGTAGCCGTAGGTGATAAGCCTGGGAGTATATTAGTTTTATCACACAAACTATAATTCCACCCCGGGGACCGTTCACAATGTCAGGTAGTACTATCCGAAAATAACATCGATTCCAAAAAGTACCCGTGATGCACCATTTTATATATAGGTATAATCTCA
>JAFDTY010000086.1 GCA_019594055.1 Candidatus Haladaptatiplasma halalkaliphilum
GGACAACGGACGTAGGTACCTACCCCGTCTCACACTACGAGATACGCCTGAACGACGGCGATTGGATAAACGTGGGCAATGTTTCACGGTACGTTTTCGAAGGCTTGGAGGATGGTGAGTATACAGTTTCGGTAAGAGCGGTTGATAACGCGGATCATTCGGGTGAAGATATTGTGATATTCTCCATCGATACGGTGGAGAACGGAGAAGTGGGTAGCATACCGATATGGTTACTCCTTCTGGCGTTGATCATAGTACTCGCCCTGGTACTGTTCATGATGTGGAAGAAGGGGCGGCCGGCGGAACCCGAGCTCGAAGAGGAACTCGCCACCGACGATGAAGTGGCAGATGATGAAGCGACCGAGGATGAAGCGGCCGAGGATGACCACCGGGAGACATCGTAGAGAGCTCTTCGGCCATAGGCGAACACTTGGCCTCCCTCTCCCAACCACAAATATAATATCCGCTGTGATTACTATACTATCATGAAAGGCCTTGACGATCACATCGACGAGCAGATAGTGATAATAACCGAGTTCATACGTGATAAGGTGGATAAGACCGGAGCGGAAGGTATCGTGCTGGGACTCAGCGGAGGCCTGGACTCCGCAGTGGTCCTGAAACTGTGCCTAGATGCATTATCACCCCGGCAGGTCCACTGCCTGCTGATGCCGGAAGAGGCGACCCCCGCCGTGGATACCCGGGACGCCAGGGAACTTGCGGAGGAGTGGAACGTACCCTTTACCATCATCCACATAGGGTCAGTACTGGAGGCCTTCGCCCCGGATACCAACCGAAAAATACCACTGGCCAACCTTAAATCAAGGATACGTATGTGCATGGAGTATTACTACGCCAACCTGGAGAACAAGCTGGTGGTGGGTACGAGCAACAAGAGCGAATTGTTGCTGGGATACACCACAAAATACGGTGACAGTGCAGCGGACTTCATGCCCATAGGAGACGTCTTCAAGAGCGACCTCGAGGCACTTGCGGAACGTATAGGTGTTCCGGAGAAGATACGTAAAAAACCTCCCAGGGCAGGCCTGTGGGAGGGGCAGACCGACGAGGGCGAACTCGGGTACAGCTACCGGGAGCTGGACAGTGTGCTTAAAGGCCTGGAAAGCCTGGCCTCGGTGGACGAGATAGTCCAAAGGACCGGCATGAAGGAAGATGATGTACGGAAGATCAAAGGGTATGTGGAAGTTAGCGCACACAAAAGGAAAATACCCACGGTGTTGAAGCTCAGGAGCAGGACAGTGGGCATAGACTGGCGGGAGTTATCGCACTGATACCATGAGAACTATCCTGCTCACAGGTATGCCGGGCTGCGGTAAGGAGGAATTTCTCAGGGTGGCCCTGGAGTCGGGTATTGCTGTAATACGGATGGGCGATGTGGTCAGGGAACACGCCGTCAAGGCGGGTGTCGGGGATGACGACAAAAGCATAGGCACCTTCGCCCACGGTGAGAGGAACATCAACCATCCCGGTATATGGGCAGAGAGGACCCTGGAAAAAATGGAACACGCCGGGGATACGGTTATAGATGGTGTGAGAAGTTTGGAAGAGACAGAGCATTTCAAGAATAAACTCGGTGATAGGCTCACCGTGGTCGCTGTGCTCGCCTCGCCGGACATACGGTTCAAACGACTGGTGGCCAGGGGTAGGGGGGATGCACCTACGGCACTGAGGGAATTTAGGGAAAGGGACGGAAGGGAACTGGGCTGGGGCATGGGCGATCTGATAGCCAGGGCGGATCATACCCTGGTAAACGAGGGTACCCTGGACGAGTTCAGGGAGAAAACGAGAAAACTTTTAAAAAAGCTTAGTAGCCTTGAACACGAAACTTTATAAATATCAACCATACCTCCCCTAAGCAGATGGCAAAGAAGAGGAAGAAGGAAGAGGAAGAATCCGACGACTTCGAATTTCCCGAGTTCGACAGGATGCAGTACATGAAGGACGAGATAAACAAGGGTAAATCCGTCCTTATCTCCATGGCCCTGGCACCCATATTTTCATACCTATCCTTCAAGATATTCGAGATATCGATGGAGTGGTCCTTCGGATTCCTGCTGCTGATACTGGGCATATTCATACTTGAACCGGTGCATAAGTTTCTCAAGGTGGACGTGGAGCGGTTCGGCAAGAAGGAATATGCCATGAATTGGGCCATGTTCTTCTTCACATGGCTGATAGTATGGATAATCCTCATGAACCCCCCCTTCGGGGACTTTGCCGACCCCACTTTAGACAGGTTCGGGGTGAGCGTGCTCACGGACCCGGTGAACAATACGTGGGAACCCCTGGGCGAAGTTGGGTTGGTCAACGGAGAGTCATACACGATAAACATAACCGCCAGGATAACGGATAATGTGGGTATAAGGGAGGACAGTGTTACCATAGAATTCATGGGGAATGTATACGGAATGAACAGGGTGGATGAACACACTTACAACATAACGTTCGAAGGCGTGGTAGCCCGCTCTAACCCGTACTTTTTCGTGGTGTCCATGGAAGACGTCAACGGGCACAGTGTCTCGGCGCCAGTGGAACGTGTGATAGGGGTTTGACCCTACCCTCTCCACAAACGTTAAAAACGTATGCTGCACTTACCCGAATCGGATAGAATGGCAAAAAATTTGATTTTGACGGTAAAGGCGGCGCCACAGGAAGACGTTGGACGTAACCGGGCGAGACTGGGGCCAAGAACAAGGCTGGAGCTGGATGTAGAACTGGGCGACGCCGTGAAGATAAAGGGTGAGAGGGAGACAGTCGCCAAGGTATTTAGGTTATCACCCGAGGAGGAAGGTAAGGGGATAATATGCATAGACGGACTGGTAAGGAAGAACGCCAAGGTGTCCGTCAACGACCGCGTGGAGGTGTCCAAGGTGATACTGAAGCCGGCGAAGAAGGTGGTGATAGCTCCTTTGATAGAGGAGGGCAATATACTTCGGTTCGGTGAATACATAGACGCCTTCGTACGTAAAAGGCTAATGAAAAGACCCCTGATGACCGGGGATGCCATCGTCATACCCGGTATATATCTCATGGGCGGTAACGTGCCCTTCAAGGTCATCTCCACCTCTCCCCAGGAGCCCCTGATGGTAACTGAAGAAACGGAGATAGTGGTGAAGGAGGAATCCGTAAAGGAGAAGGAGATGATGGGTGCCACAACGGTAACCTACGAGGATGTGGGTGGTCTTGACCAAGAGTTGCAGAGGGTCAAGGAGATGATAGAGCTACCTTTAAAGCATCCCGATCTCTTCCAAAGGTTGGGGATCGAGCCACCCAAGGGTGTGCTGCTTCACGGTCCCCCGGGAACGGGAAAAACATGGATCGCAAAGGCGGTGGCCAACGAATCCGGTGCAAGCTTTTACTCCGTTCAGGGGCCGGAGATAATGTCCAAATACTACGGCCAGAGCGAGGGGAAGCTCAGGGAGAAGTTCGAAGAGGCCAAGGAGCATTCCCCGTCAATAATATTCATAGACGAACTGGATTCAATAGCCCCCAAGAGGGACGACGTGAAAGGAGAGGTCGAGCGGAGGGTCGTGGCACAGCTCCTCACACTCATGGACGGCCTTACCCAGAGGGGTGAAACCATAGTCATAGCCGCCACCAACAGGATAGATGCCATAGACCAGGCTCTACGGCGCCCGGGAAGGTTCGATAGAGAGATAGAGATAGGGCTGCCCGACAAGGACGGCAGGAAGGATATACTACTGATACATACCAGGGGCATGCCGCTGGCGGAAGACGTGGATCTGGACGGCTTCGCCTCCCTTACACACGGCTTCGCCGGGGCCGACCTGGAATCCCTTGCCAAGGAGGCGGCCATGAGGGCGCTGAGACGTTATCTACCCCAATTCAACCTGGGCGAACCCATACCCAGGGAGGTACTCGAGAAGATGGAGGTCAGGCAGGAAGACTTTATCAACGCACTCAGGGACATAGAACCCAGCAGTCTGAGGGAGATAATGGTGGAGGTGCCGGAGGTATCATGGGATAATATCGGAGGTCTCAAGGAAATCAAGGAACGCCTGATGGAATCCGTACAGAGACCCATATCGGAGCCATGGTCCTTCCACAAGATGGGGATCACTCCCCCCAGGGGAATACTCCTTTACGGTCCCCCCGGTACCGGTAAAACCCTGCTGGCCCATGCCGTCGCCCACGAGTGCGAGGCCAACTTCATCTCGGTAAACGGGCCCGAGATACTCTCGAAATGGGTGGGTGAGAGCGAGAAAGCCGTAAGGGAGATATTCAAGAAGGCAAGACAGGCGGCCCCGTCCATAGTATTCCTGGACGAGCTGGACGCACTTGCACCGGAAAGGGGTAACGAGGAGTTCACCAGCGTGACCGACAGGGTGGTCAACCAGTTGCTTACCAGCCTTGACGGTATAGATTCCAGCAGGATAATGGTACTGGCAGCCACGAACCGACCCGACAGGGTGGACTGTGCACTCTTCAGGGGTGGCAGGTTCGACCAGAAGATAGCTGTCCCCATACCCGACGAGGAGGAGAGGATGGAGATATTCAAGGTGCATACCAGGAACATGCCCCTGGCCAAGGACATAGATTTCGGGAAATTGGTGATCAAAACGGATTCCTTCGTCGGGGCGGATATCGAAGCATTATGCCGTGAAGCGGGGATGCGTGCCATAAAGGAAGGTCGAAAGAAGGTTTCCATGGAGCACTTCACAAGGGCACTCGAGGTGGTTTCTCCCTCCGTGGATGAGGAGACCATCGGCCTGTACGAGGACATGGAAAAGGTGATCGAAAAGACCTTCCGGAAGAAGAAAGGTTATAATGGGGTTGGTCTATACCGTTGATCAAGACAGATAAATATATGGAGGCAAACAACATGAAGATGTTCGTGACCGAGATGCGTGGCAAGACGGTAATGACGAATGACGGGCAAATACTCGGTATGATAGACAATTTCGTGGTCAACACCAAGACCGGAGGCATGATGCACGTATTGGTAACTCCTGCGGAAGATATCGAGCCCAGATTATTTGACACCGATGCTGAAGGGCGACTTGTACTACCCTTCGAAGGAATGAGAGCGGTAAAAGACGTAGTAGTTATGGAGAACATAAGCATAGATTGAAAAGTAATAATCTTCAAACTCTCCGTGCCCGGCTCTTCCACAGGTATCATGAATCAGTTTTAGGACCATGAGAGATATAAAGGAGAAGTTAGACCGCTTGAACGCATCTCCCCTTAAACGCATGGGTCAGCATTTTCTCAGAGACGATGATGTGGCTCGAAGGCAGGTGGAATCGGCAGACATAAAACCCCATGAGACCGTTCTCGAAGTGGGCCCCGGCCTGGGGGTGTTGACCGAGAAGCTCGTGGAGAGGGCCGGCCTGACCATAGCAGTGGAGAAGGATGATGCCCTGGTGGAGTATCTGAGGAATTCCTACGGAGATACGGCCGCTCTGCGTATAATCCATGGTGATGTATTGGATACGGACCTACCCCGTTTCCACAAGATCGTCTCCAACATACCTTTCAACATCTCGTCTCCCCTTACCTTCAAATTGCTGGAACACCCCTTCGAGCTGGGGGTACTCATGTATCAGAAGGAATACGCCCAGCGGATGTTGGCTGTTCCGGGAGATAAAGGATACTCTCGTTTATCCGTGATGGTTTCCGTAAAGGCCAGGGTGGAGTTGCTGTTCAACGTATCCAGAAGATGCTTCTTCCCCCCTCCGGCGGTGGACGCATCCGTGGTCAGGATAACCCCTCGGGAACCACCTTTCAAGATCAACCATCCTTACCTTTTTGCCGAAGTAACCAGGGAACTGTTCAATTACAGGCGGAAAAAGATAAAAAATTCCCTCGAAACCGGTTTCGGCATCAGGATCAAAGAAAAGGTACCCTTTGGTGACAGAAGGGTGGAGGAACTTACGCCGGAAGAGATATCATCCCTTGTTGACCATCTGGTGGAATATGATATGCTCTAGTGCTCAATCCTCGAATTGTACTCCGCAGGCGGGGCAGAACTTCGAGTCCGTATCTATCTCCGTACCGCATTCGGGGCATTCGTAGTCAGTGGCTCTGAGGTCACCACCGCAGTTGGAGCAGAAACGGTGGGTGTTCGATACTTCTTTACCGCAATCAGGGCATGTGGTCTTGAATTCCAATTTGCCGCCGCACTGGTTGCAGAATTTATCCGTTTCATCTACCGGATTTCCGCATTCTTCACATGAAAGCACTCCGGTGGAAGTTTTTGCCTCAGGTGCGGGTTTTACGGTAAACTTATCTTCTACAGGCGGCTCTTTTTTCGACCGGTCCACCTTCTGGGGTGCCAGCAGGCCCGCTTCATTCACATCCACCGCCTTTTTTGCACGTATGGAGTACTTCAAGGCTTCGGTATAATCTTCATCCTCGAAATATCTCTCTGCGGTATGCAGTAATTCCATAGCCTCCGTGTTCCCCCGTTCCCGTACAAGACCCCGTGCAACATCTATCTCGAACTTGGATTCCATGTAGTTCTCAGGCAATACCCGGATCTTCTCTCTATCCTGGGTGAATTCTTCCTGCTTTTCCACATCATCTTTCTTCAAACTCTCTTCCAGTTTTACCAGTTCATCAAGTGCGTCGGAAGGTTCACGTTCACTCCGGCGGACCTTCTTGAGCACCGGTCTGGGGGTGTGCGGTCTGCTCTTAGCATCGTCAAGTTCGTCCCTTGCCTCCTGGGAAAGTCTCAAGGCCTTGGTGTGGTTACCTGCGTCCAGAGCCATCTCCGCCCTTTGGATGAGTATCTCTGAATGAGCCACGTCCACACCCCTTTTCTTCATGACGTTTATTATGCTTTCCGTGGTCACCACGGAGTTGTGTGCCTCATCCGATGAATCAAGAAGGTTACCTTCCCTTGCCTTTCTGATCCTCGTGGGCTTGGTGCGCTCGAAGTACGCCCACACTACCCATATGGCAACGGCGGCGGTTATCAGCCCCGCAACCATCAACAATGTAACTGTGTTTTGGTCCATATTATATAACCTGTAATGTTTTTAATGGATATAACCTTTTCCCTAGAAATCCATTTGACATCGACCCCCGTTATACGGCTTTGGGACAAAATTGGTTAAGCTCCTGACCTGATAACCTTTTTAACATTGATGCCTTCAAGATAGTAGATGTAGCACAGACGTCTGATGTTGTGTACGATCCCTCTAAGGTAGTCTTCGGTTTCTCTTCGTGGTCCTA
>JAFDTY010000063.1 GCA_019594055.1 Candidatus Haladaptatiplasma halalkaliphilum
CTATCACAGCAGGAGAGACCCAGGCTTACACTGCCATAGCATACGATGAATACGGAAACATGATAGGAGATGTTACCGGAGAGACCACTTGGTCAGATGATGTGCCGGTATCAAGCTGGGTAGGTAGCACTGTAACACCGCTAACCGCAGGTTCTTGGAGCGTAACAGGTAGTTACCAGGAGGTGCAGGAAAGTGTATCGCTGGAGGTGATTCACGGAGCTGTCAACTACATAACCATCACACCGGTCGAAGGATGGGTGACTGCCGGGGATACACTCGCATACACTTCAATGGCTTACGACATATACGGTAACCATATTGGAGACGTTTCCGGAGATACCGATTGGTCGGACGACATCCCACAATCCAGTTGGGTAGGCAGAGCGGTAACACCGTTTACTGCGGGTACCTGGACGGTGACCGGAAACTACAACGGTATGCGTGACGAAGCAATACTTCACGTGGAGCCAGGTGCAATGCATTCTTTAGTTATAATGCCCGGAGAACATACAGTTAACGCCGGAGATAGTGTCGTTTATAACGCATACACTCACGATCGTTATGACAACGAGATAGATGATGTTACATCCGTAGTCATATGGTCCATAGAAACAGGTGCGGGAGGTAGCTGGGCTGGTAATGAGTACACTTCCCAATTTTCTGGCACTTGGGAAGTGATGACATACTACGGAGCACTTTCTGATATCGCCACGCTAAAGGTGGACCCAGGCCCTACCGATTATTTGGAGATATCTACTCGTGAATCTACCGTCATTGCAGGTGGAAGCGAGACCTATACCATCTTTGCATACGACGAGTACGGTAACGAGATAGGAGAAGTTACCGAAGATACCCTATGGTCCATAGAAAGCGGTGCCGGAGGTAGCTGGGTCGGGAACGTATACACTTCCGAGAATCCCGGTAGATGGACTGTGACCGGAACATATCAAGGGTTTACGGATAGTGTTATACTCAATGTTGATGAAGAAGAGGCAGACCGGTACACCCTAACGATAGCCGCCGAAGAAGGTGGTACGACCGATCCTTCACCGGAAACCTATCACTATGACGGAGGGGAAATGGTGACCGTGGTAGCCATCCCGAACAGTGGCTGGGTATTTAGTCACTGGACAGGGGATTTCCCCTCAGGACAGGCGAATGAAATTTCCATCGACATAACGATGGACGCAGTTAAGACAGTGACGGCGCATTTCCATGAACTGATACCCCCATCCGTGGTGATCATATCACCTGAGGGTGATATCACCCTTGATGTGGACGAGATCACGATCGAGTGGCAGGGAGAAAGAGGTACTCATCCCATAAGTCATTACCAGGTGCGGTTGAATCAAGGTGACTGGGTGGATGTGGGTATATCCCGGCAACATACCTTTGAGGATATCGAGTATGGTTATTATTCCATAAGTGTAAAAGTGGTTGACACAGCGGGTTACGAGAACTACACCACCGTTAACCTTACCATCCGCTCATCCCAAGATGAACCTCCTGTGTTCAACATCTGTACACTGCTTCCACTTATCGTTTTAGTGGTGATAGTGGTCCTTTTCGTGCTGTTCTTCATGAGGAGAAAGAAAGAGGATCTGATGGTGGAAGATACGAGCAAAAAGGACGCGAAGACCATTATGCGTAAAAAAGAGGGTTCGGATGACTTAGATAAGAACGAAGGTGACGGGGTTTTGTCAGAAACCGATGATACTGAACAAATCGAGGAAGTCGATGGAGAATCGGAAAGAGAATATACCACAGATACTTATAGGGCGAAGTTGGATCGCTTGAAGACTATGAAAGAAGAAGGAAAAATAACCGATAAGGAATATAAGCAAGAGGAGAGCAAGATACTCGACAAGCTCTGGGATGAGATATGATGTGAAATCCCACATAATCCCTTATCGGCTATACTCCCTGGGTATCATAACCATATCACCGATCACTATATCGTTATCATGGAATAAACCTCTGTTCACTTCTAGGGCGTACCGATATTCACCGTTGGGTTTGTGAGAGTCGGTGGAATACGGCTCCATGTCACGTATATCGATGATAGTACCGTTTTCCGCTATGAAGGCTATGGAAAGTGGTATGGAGGTATCCTTCATCCAGAAACCGTAGCTCACATTTTCCCGGAAGATGAACAGCATGCCCCAATCGTTACAAAGGTAATCCCTGCCTGACAGACCCTTTCGGTGTTGGGTGCTGTCGAGTGCAAGTTCCACATGGACGGTTATGTTTTCGCCATGACTGTTTATGATGGTTATATCCGTGGTTTTAAAATCCGCCTCATCCGAGTAAAGTATAAGGTAGGAAGCGATGGCCAGGGTGGCCACGAGCCCGAGGACAACCGCCGTCAGAACTATCTTATTCATGTATGGTTTCAATCGATGGAATACAGGAGGTAACCGATTATGCCGAAACCGACCATCACAACGGTTATGGTATACACCCCTACGTCAAACCATGTACCGTGGACGAAGGACCATGAAAAATAGAAAGCAATGCCCAGGGCTGCAACGAAGGCGTAGATCATGGACAAATATCCCCTGGGTATCATTTCTTCACTGCTTCCTGTCATGTTTTTACACCTCACGACCTGTAGTGTGATTCATCGAAGGGTTCCGGTTTGAGACCCTTGCGTTCTCTTATCTTTCTTACAACATCGGGTATCATGTTGGTCGGTACCTTCTCGAAACCAGCGTGTTCTGTCGACCATAGTGCTTTACCACCGGTGGCACTTCGTATATCACCGGAAAATCCGAACATCTCGGCCACGGGGGTCTTCGCCTCCAGTTTCGTGTTGCTCCCTTCCTGATTCATGTCAAGTATCTCTCCCCTTCTTTGTTGTATCTGTACCGAGGCGTTGCCCATCAGATCAGAGGGAACGTCGATGAATACTCTCTGTTTCGGCTCCATAAGATTTCTTCCAGCCTGACACATGGCACCGTAGATAGCGTTCTTTGTCGCGGGTATCACCTGTGCGGGTCCGCGATGTATGGCGTCTTCGTGTAGCTTCGCGTTGACCAGTCGCACCTTTACACCCTTGCAGTTCTCCCGGGCAAGTGGGCCTTCTTCCATGGATTCCACGAAGCCGTCCACTATCAATTCCATGGTCTCGTAGAGATACTGTATACCCTTGGTCATGTTCAGCAGTACGTTGTCATTGTGGAAATGGACGAAACTCTTGGACTCGTCCTTGTCCATCCCCAGCTCCCTCAATTGCTTGCTCAGCTCGTTCTTGTTCTCTATCTTACCGTGCACGGATATGGTTCCATCGTCTATCGCCTTGATCACGCTTTCCTCCAAAGGTTCGACTTCCATGTAGAATCGGTTGTGTCTGTTGGGTGACACCCCCTCGAAGGGTCCGCCCTTTCTGTCTATTCCCTCCCGGTAAACCACTATGGGGGGAGAAGCGGTGATGGGGATACCGTGTTCCTCCTGTATCCGATGTTCGGTAACCTCGAGGTGCAGTTCTCCCATGCCCGAGAGTAGGTGTTCACCGGTTTCTTCATCTATCTTAACCATTATACTGGGGTCGGATTTACCTATGGAGCGCAGTACATCTATGAGTTTGGGAAGGTCAGCGGTTCTCTTTGCCTCGACGGCCTTTGTCACCACGGGTTCGGAGTAGTGTTTCATCTTCTCGAAGGGCATCATATCTTCCAGTGAACTCACAGTGGAGCCGGCGATGGCATCCTTGAGCCCGGTCAGGGCGACGATGTTTCCCGCCTTGATCTCATCAACTGCTACCCTGTCCGCACCCACACTGAGTGAAACCTGCTGTACGCGATTCAGTTTGGGTTGACGATCTACCTTCAGCATCATACCCCCCTTGATCCTTCCGCTGAACAATCTACCCACGGATATCTCTCCTGCATGGGGGTCGATGATTATCTTGGTCACCATCAATGCCGTGGGACCGTTTTCATCAGAATTGATCATTGCCTTGCCTATCTCCGATTCGTCATCACCTCGCCATATGTTCGGTATCCTGTATTTCTGTGCGGTTATGGGGTCAGGCATGTGTCTGATCACCTGGTTCAAGATCACCTCGTGTATGGGTGCTTTCTTTGCCAGCTCCTTTACCTTACCCTCCTCGATGTAATTGTAAACATCCTTGAAAGAGAAATTTCTGGCCCTCATGAAAGGCACCGAGATCGCCCAGTTGTAGAGCGATGAGCCGAAGGCGACGGTTCCATCCTCCACACTAAGACCCCATTTTCCCTTGAATTCTTTCGGGGTCATACCTTTTATCAGTTCGTCGACATCACGGATCAACTTGTAAAGACGCTGCTGCATCTCCTCTCCGTTAAGGTTCAACTCCGTTATCAGTCTATCCACCTTGTTGATGAACAGTATAGGTCTTACCTTTTCCTTCAACGCCTGGCGTATGACGGTCTCGGTTTGGGGCATAACCCCCTCCACACCGCAAACTACGATGATCACACCGTCGACCGCCCTCATGGCCCTGGTAACGTCTCCGCCGAAATCAACGTGCCCCGGGGTATCGACCAGGTTTATGAGGTATTCCTGGCCCTCGTAAGTGTGTACCATGGACACGTTGGCCGCGTTTATGGTGATACCCCTGGCCTGTTCCTGTTCGTCATAATCAAGCATCAATTGACGCCCTGCGAGTTCCTCCGACATCATCCCGGCACCGGCTATCAGGTTGTCACTGAGTGTGGTTTTACCGTGGTCGATGTGGGCTGCGGTACCGATATTCCTTATCATCTTAGGTTTATCCATGAGCATTTGTGCCTTCTGGATGTTCTTTTCCTTTCGTCCCATAAAAAAATCTCCTGCTTAATTTAATTATCTCGCTGATTGCGCCATTCTCTCCATCTCTTCCTTTCTGTTGATGGCGAAAGAACTTTTATCTCCGTTTGCGGCGTTCATCAATTCCTGCGCAAGGCATGTAGCCACCCCCTTTTTCGTCTTGAAGGAAGCCTTTACGGCACCCTTGGAATTGTTCGAAAGGGCTATGGACAGGCGACGGGATGGTGATACATCCACCGCCTTGGGAACGGATATTCCCCCGTATCGTATCTGGGTGGTTTCCTCCATGGGTGCCGATTTCTCAATAGCTTTTACAAGTATCTGCACGGGGTTTTGTTTAGTCTTCTTGTGGATTATATCCATGGCGTCCATGACAACCTGGTACGACTTCATCTTCTTGCCTGTATAATTTTCCGTCCTCATCATGGTATTGATAAGCCTTTCGATTATGCTGACCTCGATGTTCCCGAACCTCTTGTTGCTGTCGGGACTTCCGCTATGGGGTACCAGTACCGGTTGAAGATTGATGTACCTTTTCAGTCCCGGGTCGGATACCTTTACCTCTTTCATATCATACTTGCCGAAGAGTAACGGCATCTCTAGCTTCTCGAACAGCTCCTCCTGGGATATCTCGGAAGTTCCATCGGTTACTTTATCATCTATTTCCATTTTATCAAGCTCCTTACCTCAGTGGTTTCTCCCGTCTGCCGATGACCAGTTCCCTCAGGGCGACCCTGTTGACCTTGACGACCTTGAATCGGACACCGGGAATATCACCGTAGGACCTACCCTTCATACCACCGATGCCCTCGATGAGAACTTCATCATGTTCATCGATAAAATTGATGGCTCCTTCACCGGGTGCGAAGGCGGTTATCTGTCTGCCGTTCTTTATTAGTTGGACCTTCACGCACTTTCTTATGGCAGAATTGGGTTGTTTAGCCTCTATACCTACCTTTTCAAGAACGATACCTCTACCCTGAGGCGCACCTTCCAGTGGATCGGTCTTCTTCTTCAGACCCTTTTCCCGCTTTTTGTAACTCATGTCACTCCAGCGGAACTTCTGCCGGCTTCGTTTAAGCTTCCGAGCACAATTGATACCTTTTGCCAATATTTCAACTCCGTAATATCTGTTGAGATGCCTCGCCTATAAATGTTTTGGTATTTAAAAATAATGGGTAATCACACCAGGATCGGGTGTCTGACCTTCATATCTTCCTCGGTTTCTCCCAATCCTTCCATGAGTACAGATATGAGGGCATCTAGGAATATCATGGCGGAGTTCTCGAACACTGTCCCCAGAGGTGCAAGACGGGCATCCTTTTCCTTGCGTACCGGGTCGATGACGAGTACGATATCTCCGTAAGCTGCCAGGGGCGAATCCGGGCTGGCGGTGAGCACTATTATCCTCGCCTTCACCTTATCCTGTACGATACCTGCGGCTTGAATGGCCGTCTGGGTCTCACCGGTCTTGGACACGAATATAACACAGTCCTCATCGTTGACCGAAGGTGTTATGGTCTCACCGATGAAGAAGGCACGAAGTCCGATCTGCATCAATCTCATGGCGAATGTGCGTCCCACCAAGCCCGATCTTCCCGCTCCGTAAACGAATATCTGTTTTGAACCGGTGATGGCTTCCACGGCACAACTTATCTTACCTAGGTTGTACGTTTCCAAACAATCCCTGACGGAGTCGCATATGTATTGGATGGATTCGGAGAATCTGTCTTCACTCATCCTTTTGCCTCCGTCTCAATTCCTTGCCGAGTTCCTTTGTGTAGTTCCTCTCGAAGATGACCCTCATGTACATGGCATCGTGCTCCTTCAAGGGTGATGTGGATATGATGGTGAAGTTATCATCGCATTCCACCAAGTGCTCTGCAAAGGGCTCGAACCTTAGATCGCCCCTTTTTATGGGTGTGAACCGGTACTCGTTCCTTCTCTTCTCTATACCCGAGAAATTTATGTAGTAGTCATCGCCGGTTATGTTCTTGCACATCTCGAATACTTCGTGGAAATCCTCCGCCTCCTCAAGGGGATATTGACCCCTGGCCTTGATGTTCGCAAGGTTCAGAACGGGTTGTGTACCCGATACATTTTTACATACATTTATAATATCGTCCAGGCTGCCGAATACGTCTGTTCCCGCCTGGGTTTCCAGACCGATACATGGACCATCCTGAAAATGTTCGTTGGTCCAGTTCCTCAGCTCCCTCATGTTGTTGATAACATTGTCACTAACATCGTCTGCGGTCACCCCTTCCTCCATCAATCCGGCATGGGTGACCACCATATCCGCCCCCAGTTCCGAGGCCATCAGTGTGCTGTACTTGAATGCCAATATCGACTTATCTACCAAGTCGCCCTTGGTATCGGTGAAATTCATGTAATAAGGAGTATGAAGGGTTAGCTTTATGTCTATCTCGTTGCTGATGCGCCCTATCTTGGAGAACCTGTAGAACTCGTCGGCAACACCCCCCTTCAGGAAGTGGATCATATCTCCGGGTTTTAGTTCCCTTTCAAGGTCCTCCATGAATATGTTCATGTACTCGGCTCCACGGTTGACGCCTATGATGAATTTGCCTTCCACATCCCTTGCCTTTATACCCGCCTCTTCCTCCGCGTCGATGGGCGAGGTACGAACGTTCATCCTTAGGAACTGCACTTCCATGGCTGTCAACCCCAGCTTGTGAACGTCGTTGATGCCATCTAAAAGCGTTCTCCCTTTGCAGGATAATGGAATACCACTGGGGCCAAAACGGTTCATATTAATATTCTCCCGGAGTGCAGACTTCGTCCATTTCAGACCTCATAACTAGCTCTTTTATTTAAATTTATCTCTAAATCGTATCTGTATGTTGGCCTACGATCCATCGGCATGGCCTTGCCATAAATCTCGATATCACAATCCTTATATAACTCGTCTGATATTATCATCCTATGTTCGAACTGGGCTTAGTGATATGCGCGGGTATCCTCGTACTGGTAATCATCATACTGATAATAGCCTTCTTTCTAAAACTACTCATAGCCTTCCTTCCCGCCACCCTATTGGCTATACTGGTGTTCCTTTTCACAGGGGATCTGTTCTTGACCATAGTGGCCTTCGTGGTGGTTGCCCTTATATTATCCATAGTGGACAGAAAAAGGTGACCTCTGGTCCGTCACCAAAACCCTTATATCCATTATGTTTATGAATGCCTGTTGTCGTATGACGTTATCAAAGGAGGTTTCCATTGGCAATAGAAGAACTGGATAAGGTAAAAAAGGCCGAGCAAGCCGCCGTCAACAGGATCGAGGAGGCCGAGAGGAGAGCCGAGAATATGCTCGAACGATTAAAGGAAAAGGCTCGGCAAAAGAAGGAAGACGATATTTTCTCCGTTAGGAAGAATCTGGAGCACGAAAAGGAATTTGCAGAGGGTAAGGCGAGGCAGGAAGCAGAAAAGATAAGGGAGGAAGGCGGGGAGGAGATCCAGCGCTTGCGGAGTTCTGCTGAAAGTAACGTTGACAAAGCTGTCAGACATGTGATAGAGCGGGTAACGGAGGTATGAATATTTTCTTCCCCGAACGGATGAAGGATCTCACCGTGATCGTACATGGCGACTACACTGACCCTGTGGTGAACGCCATACACGAATACGGGAAGATACAGATCTCCTCCGTTGAAAGGGATGCGGATATAAGCGAACACGTTACCCAGGGGACGATACCGGAGCAAGCCCGAAAACTGACCGAATACGAGATGAAGATGTCGGAGGTTCTCGACATATTGCAGAAGTTACCCGGTGAAGAAGAAGGTTTTATGGATATGTTAAAACCGGAGATGATCTCCAGGGTAAAGAGGGAATATAAGAGTACAGACGAACTGCTGGCCGAGGTCGACAAATTACTTGAAAAAAGTGCGACGAAGATACATGAAATGGACCAAAGGGTAAACGAGATAGAAAGCGAACTGATCGAGTTGAGTACGTTGAAAGGCGATCTGGAATTTCTTGGTGATCTTGATCTGGACCTTTCACAGGTAGGTGAGTCGGATTACACTGTAGTACGTGTAGGCAGGATCAGTGATCCCCTCAAGTTGAAAAAGGCATTTTCCCGGTTGGATAATACATTCCTGCGGGTGGAACCCGGGTGTAACGAAGATGAATACCTGTTCGTCGCCGGAGCATACATAAGGGACAGGAGCGCCTTCGAGAGCGCTTTAAGGGAAGGGGATGCGAGAACGCTGGACTTTCGAGCCATGAAAGGTACTCCCGCTAAGGCATTGGGAAAGCTCGGGCTCGATATAAAGGAGTTGGAAGGTGAGAGGGATACTCTTATGGACGAACTAGCAAAGGCTAGAAACCAATGGGAGGGAAGGTATAATGTGCTGCTGGAGGAGCTAGAGATACTTAAGGAAAAGGTCGAGGTTTACCAATCTTTCGGCATGACTGAGCATACCGACGTTATAAAGGCATGGTGTCCGGCCGACCATGTGGACAGGGTCGTGGAATTGACACGTAAGGCATCCGAAGGCTGCGCAGTGGTTACGGCGGAAGAGCCCGAAGACCCGGACCTGGTGCCTGTATCACTTAAGAATCCTTTCTTCATACGCCCCTTCGAAGTTTTGACCAATATGTTCGCACCGCCAAGGTACAACGAAGTCGACCCCACCATGATACTTGCACCTGCATTCGTCATATTTTTTGGTTTGATGCTCAGCGACTCGGTTTACGGGGTGGTGATCACCCTGGCAGCCTTGACCATGGTGTGGGGTCCTGGCAGGGCGGATAAGGGGACGAAGGATTTTGGTTATATACTACTCGCCGCCGGTCTATCTACCATCATATTCGGTATCGTACAGGGCGGTTACATGGGACCCGAAAGTGCTGATTACCTGAACCTCCCCGGATATCTGGGGCTGTCCAGTCCGGCGGTGATAAACACACTTGAAGGTGACGGACCGCTCCAGTTACTGATAATATCTTTGATCATCGGATTGGCTTATATCAATATAGGCATGGTACTTTCATTGGTACAGCATTTACAGAGGGGAGAATATCGAGCCGTACTACTGGAAAATATCTCGTGGTGGCTGCTCCAGCCCGGAGGTTTTATCCTCGTGGGTGGTGAGATGTTCGGCTGGTTCAACTTTTCTCACGGTGTGGTGGTGCTGGCATGGGTCATGACCGGTGTCGGTCTTATACTGCTGCTGGTACGCGCACGGGGACTGTCCTTTTTCGAGCTCACCGGGTTCATAGGAGATTTTCTATCCTTCGCAAGGATACTTGCACTCGCCCTGGCCACCGCGGGTATAGCACTCACCGTTAACGTGCTGACCAATCTGGTTGGCAGCGGAGGTGGAGACACGGGTTATATGCTTGCACTGCCGGTGTTGATCGCAGGGGCGGCATTGCTGGTGGTCGGTGCCATGAAGAAGCGCAAACGGTTCTTGGCACCCGGAATATTCCTTGCTCTTGCCGGCGGACTCGGTATGGTAAGTGCCATGTACATGTTCTACCTGTTCGCCCTGGTCGTCTTGCTGGGCGGACATCTGGTCAACCTGGTGCTACAGGCCCTGGGCTCCTTCGTTCATGCCCTGAGGTTGCAGTACGTTGAATTCTTCGGATATTTTTACGAAGGCGGTGGGAAGGAATTCAAACCCTTTAAACCAAAAAGAAAATATACTGAACTTATATCTAAACAGGAAGTGATGGAATGAGATGGAAAAAAAGGATCCTGGTATTACTGGCTCTGGCTATGGTGATCGGTTTATTCGCATGGTCCCTGGCGGATGCACAGAACGCTGAACCCCGTATACTCGTTAACGGGCGTGACCCGGGAGACGA
Source organism: Candidatus Haladaptatiplasma halalkaliphilum (assembly GCA_019594055.1). Taxonomy (GTDB): domain Archaea; phylum Thermoplasmatota; class Thermoplasmata; order Halarchaeoplasmatales; family Halarchaeoplasmataceae; genus Haladaptatiplasma; species Haladaptatiplasma halalkaliphilum. The sequence goes on from JAFDTY010000063.1 coordinate 10,620, forward strand.
ATTTACGGAATATATTGAGTATAAGGAAGAAGGCGTCGTACTGCAATTCGAGATATGGACCGAAGATATAGGGGAAGCGGATGTGGTATGGTACATAGACGGTAGTAATGTATCCAATGCGTCGCGATTCTATCATACCTTCAGCGAACCGGGGGAGTACCTTATATCCGTAGAGCTGGATGGAGACGAAGTGGATACCGTTACGCTTATAGTTGAAAATGATAACCGAGGTATGTTCCTGGCCACTCTCGGGGCCGGCCTGGCCGTTGGTATAGCCGGAATGGGCGCCGGCATCGGCATCGGTATTGCAGGTGCGGCAGGTGCCGGAGCCATCGCCGAGCAGCCTGAAAAGTTCGGTAAGTCACTGGTTTTTACCGCACTGCCTCAAACCCAGGCCATATACGGATTGCTGATAGCCATCTTACTGTTCCTGTTCACAGGTATAATCGGTGGAGAACCGGTTTCACTTTCGGTGGGTCTGGTCGCCGTGGGTATCGGTCTATCGGTGGGCATAGCCGGTCTGTCGGCCGTGGGACAGGGTATAGCCGCCGCAGGGGGGATAGCCACCTACAGCGAGAGAGAAGATCTCTTCGGTAAGGGTGTGGTGTTCTCCGTACTGCCTGAGACCCAGGCCATATACGGACTTTTGATCGGTATATTGCTACTCCTTTTCACAGGCATGCTCGCCGGCGCACCCAAGGACATGCTTGCGGGTACCACCGGCTACGCCATCGGACTGGTGGCCATCGGTGCCGGCCTCTCCGTGGGTATAGCCGGTCTGTCAGCCATAGGCCAGGGTATAGCCGCAGGTAGTGGTATCGCCACCGTGGCCGAGGACGAGAAGATATTCGGCCGTGCCATGGTATTTTCTGTACTACCCGAGACCCAGGCCATATACGGGCTACTGGTAGCCATACTTCTCATCGTGTTCAGTAACATGCTCGGAGAAACGACCACCGTCACCCTGGGCATGGGTGTCGCAGCCATCGGTGCGGGGCTTGCCATCGGTATCGCTGGAGTGTCAGGTATAGGCCAGGGGATAACCGCAGGCTCCGCTATCGCGGCGGTATCACGTCGTGAAGAAACCTTCGGTAAGGGCATGGTATTCAGTGTGATGTCCGAGATCTCAGCCATCTTCGGCCTGCTTATAGCCATATTCATAATCCTGTTCCTGGGATTCATGAGAGGTTAGAAAATGTCGGTTGAAAACATAATCAGGAAGATCGATGCCGATGTGAAGGTAAAGTTAAAAGATATCGGCCGTCGCCAGAGGGATATAGTGAAAAAAGAGACGGAGAAGATACAGGCTGAGAAGGAACGGCGTATAGAAGAGATGAGAAGACGTGAGGAACGTGAGATCAAGGTGATGACCAACCGTATCATCTCACAGGCGAGGCTGAAGAAGAGAAAGGAGGTGCTGGCGGTAAGGGAAGACATAATGGAAGACGTATTCCGGAAAGCGGCGGAGAAGATGAAGAGCATGGATACCGAGGAGTACGGTTCATACCTGAGGCGTGCCATAGGTAACGTGTCTTCCGTGCTTGACGGTGAGGTGACGGTTCGCTGCAACCGGGAGAGTGAAAGCGTGGTACGTGAACTTGCGGAAAAGATAGACCCCAACCTGAATGTGGAAGCTGACCTGGAAAGCATCGGTGGAATCATAGGCGTTTCCCGGGACGGTGCCTCCGTCGACCTGACCTTTGAGGCAAATCTTGAACGCAACAGGAAGATATTGAGGAAAGACATATGCGATATTCTGTTCACGGAGGATGACTGATTGCTGGTTGAGATGGTAGAGCAGTTGGGGATGATAAATCTCGTTCTTTTGATAGTTGCAGTAGCTCTCCTCGTGGTTGTAGTACTGTTCATGAGTTATTTCAGGACCATCCTTTCCATCACTCACTTCGCCTACCCGAACGCGAAGCTCCGTGCCAGGGGAGTTCGCTTCATAAATGAAAAGGATTTAGAAGATCTGATCGAGTGCGGTAGTGTAAACGAGGTATTTTCC
>JAFDTY010000100.1 GCA_019594055.1 Candidatus Haladaptatiplasma halalkaliphilum
CCTGTTCTTTGAGTTTGTCGATGACTCCAGGATCGACCAGAGCCTTTCTCCGATATTTAACACACTGAACAAAATGATATTGAAGAGCGTACACAGAGTGTCTTCCTTTATCAAGTTGATATCCCATGGTTGTGTGAAAGAGTTACATACCATAAATAGTTTTCCCCGTGATAGCGTTCCTTTCATCTCCCAGCCGAGTCAAGGAGACTTCTCGCAACACCTCGTTAAGTACGTCCCGGGCAGTAGGCATGTGATGTGCCATGTGCCGCTGGGATAAAAGGGTTTTCAATGGCATAACACGATTATTATATTTATCAGATAAAGCAAAAGATTATATTGTCCTCCCTATTGAGTTTTCCCGGTAAAACATGAAGATACTACGCGAACAGGGCTGTGATAACATAGCCAAGGCATACCTTGCCCGGTTCGAAGGCGAATGCAAGTATGTGGAGTTCGTGGACTCCCTGGGCGGTGCGAGGTCAAGGGACGAGAAATGGGTGATCATCATCTCCAGCCTCTTCGGATGCCCGATAAACTGCAAGTTCTGCGATGCCGGCCATTTTTACCACGGTAAATTGACCGCGGAGCAGATGCTCGAACAGGTGGATCATGTGGTGAAGAAACATTCGCCTTCACGACACGTTACCAGTGAAATGTTCAAGGTCCAATTCGCACGGATAGGGGAGCCTGCCCTCAACGACGCCGTCATCGACGCCATCACCATGATAAATGACAGGTATCGACCCGACAACTACATGCCGTGCATATCCACCATCGCTCCCTCCGGGCGGGATGATTGGTTCAGACGTTTGAAGAGTCTCAATCACCATACCTTCAAGGGTAATTTTCAGCTCCAGTTCTCCTTGCACTCCACCGATGAAAGGAGGCGTGACCACCTCATGCCCGTGGACAAATGGAGCCTGGAGAAGATAGCCGATTACGGCGGCGAGTTCTTCATCGGCGGGCGGAAGGTAACCCTCAACTTTGCCCTGCACCCCGATAACGAGATAGACGTTGACAAATTACGGCGTAACTTCTCGCCCAATACCTTCGCCGTGAAGATAACACCCTTGAACCCCACTAACATGGCAGAAAAGAACAAGCTGGTAAATGTGTTCACCGAGGATGATTCCCATCAGTATCCGGTGATAGAAGAGATGCGAAAAAGGGGTTACGATGTTCATCTGAGTATCGGCGATCTCAGGGAGAACGATATAAAAAGTAATTGCGGCCAGGTACTGCTTACCTATCTTGATACCGAGCTTTGAACTTGCACCGAAACCCTCCATTAGATTTATTACGAGGTTATTCTTTTATAGTTACAATGTGCAAGGAGCCCTACGTTACAGCGGAAGATATAGACGAAAAGGGGGAGATGTGGCTCAAGGCACTTCCTTACCGTAAGAGATGGAGGGCCGAAATCGAGGCCGTGAAAAGCGCTCTCCTGGTGGTCGACATGCAGAATTTTTTTCTCGTACCGAAAAGTCATGCCTACCTGCCTGCGGCGCCGGCGATCATAGGAAATATAAATGGCCTGGTAGACCTGTTCCTCCGCCTGGGGGGAAAGGTCATCTATACCAGAACGGTGCAGGATACTCAACACCCCTCCACCATGCTCCAGTGGTGGAGTTCGACACCGGTCACCGAGGGTGAGATGGCAAACATATTCCATGAGATATCGGTGAAGGGGCCCGTGATCGTGAAGCCCACCTACTCCTCATTCCTCGGAACGGAACTCGATGTTCACCTGGATGGTATGGAGAACGTTTTCATATGTGGTGTGATGACTGACTTATGCTGCGAGACCACCTGTCGGGATGCCTTCGTACGCGATTACCGCACCTTTTTCATCGCCGACGGAACGGCGACCACGACCGAGAAGATGCACATCTCCTCTCTGATATCCATGTGTAACGGCCTTGCGGAGGTTTTACTATGCAAAGAAGTAGAGCAACGGTTGCAGTGATAGGCGCCGGTCCCGGCGGTATAGCCGCGACCCAGCAATGTAAACGCGAAGGGCTCGATGATGTGATACTTGTGGAACGGGGTCAACCCGGAGGATTGCTGTACCATGCAAACCTGCTGGAGAATTTTCCGGGTCTCAGGGGTGCCACGGGCAGGGAGGCAGTGGTGGAACTGGGGGAGATATTGATGGACTATGGTATCACCATCATGAAGGCCGATGTGACGAACATATCCATGGCAAAAAAGGGCTTTCGGACGGTCTCGGCCCATGGGCCCGAGGTTATTTCAAAATATCTGGTGCTGGCTACCGGTACCGGACCGAGGAAACTGGGTATACCGGGGGAGATATGCGAGCCTGAATGGAGGGATTATACCGGTGAGAGGGTAGCTGTGGTGGGCGGGGGCGACGCTGCCTACGACTACGCTCTTCGCCTTAACGAGCTCGGAGCCAAGGTCATCATATTCAGAAGGAACGAACCGAGGGCCCTCAACGCACTGGTCGACGAGGTGAGGTTAGAGGGGATAGAAGAGATATGCCACGAGATAACGGACTGGCAGCGATCCCATGACCTCTACACACTTCGATACGGTGAGAACACGTTGAGCTGTGACATGGTGGTGACAGCGGTGGGCAGGGAGCCAGCCCTACCAGCCATGGATTTCGTCTACCATGGATGTGAATTCCCCACCGGTGCTACGGATGTGGAAAATCTCTATGCAGTAGGTTCCCTCGTACTCCGGGGGTATCGCCATGCCACACTCGCATGGGGTATGGGACTCGCCGCTGCCATGGATATTTGCGGTAAAGAGATGGGAGTACGAAAAGAGTAATACCTCGGGTTCCCATGGGGGGTACATGAAAAGAGAGCTACCGATACATTGGGGAGAGATGACCCGGGAAGATATCTTGTGTGTGTCCAGAGACGTGGATCTGGTGCTCCTTCCGGTTGGAAGCATAGAACAGCACGGGCCTCACCTGCCCCTGGATACCGATTCGTTCGATGCCATGTACATGCTGGAGGAGGCGGTTAAAAGGATAGACGGTCCCAGACCGCCCATACTGCCCACGGTATCTTACGGTGTAAGCGACCACCACATGTCCTTCCCGGGTACCGTGACCCTTCGGCCCGAAACCCTGGAGGCTGTTCTTATCGATATAGGCCGTTCCGTGGCAACCCACGGCTTCCAGAAATTGTTCATTTGCAACGGTCACGGGGGCAATACCTCGGTCCTCAACATCGCCGCCAGGAAGTTGAAGAGGGAGACCGGGTTACTGGTTTTCGTGGATTCCGGGGAGTGTATGGAACCCGGAAAGAAGGGTCTGATCGAAACCAAGAACGACGTACATGCCGGGGAGTACGAGACGTCCACGTCCCTGGCCAATCGCAACGAATTGGTGGATTCGGACGCCATACCCGGGCAGGAGATGGGATTCCCTCATCCATCCATGGCATTCAACCACGTACCGCCTTTCAACTTCGCATGGGATACCCACGAACTTTCTTCCACCGGTGTACTCGGCGATCCCGCCAAGGCCACCGTGGAGAAGGGAGAGAAGCTGTGGGAGTCCGGGATATCTCTGCTGGCCGAACGTATCAAGATAGTGATGGGGATGAAAGGACATCTGTGAGAGGTTTATCCCCACTGATGAAACTACGATCGATCTTTGAACGTAAAAAAGTGTCACGTCCCCTTCATGGAGACGTGACGTTATTTTTCCCTGATGGTTTTCCAGACCTGGTTACGCCCCCTCACGGAGATGCGGACACCAGGCCACAATGACATTCTATCGGACGTGCTCATCTTTACCGCCCTTAGATTATCCGCAGGCTCTCGTTGGTCGATTCCAGGTAGACCATTCTCAGTCCGAGGTTTTTTCCGTTTTTCTTCCATCTTCCGATCATCTTTACCACCTTTTTTCTCTGCGCTTCCTTAGATTATGCGCATCCTTTCGTTGGTCGTTTCTAGGCCTATCAAGGCCATGGTCAGGCTCTTTCCGGGTTTTTTCTTGTATCCTATCATTTTACCACTTAACACTAAGAATGGGCTACTAGTATATATACTATCTTGAATATATAAGTGGATAAAGTGAATGGTTGAGGAGATATGGTCAACTTTGAAGTTGATTCAGGCGTATCCCATGGAAAAAAGGACATTATTACGAGAGATTACGTGTGTCGGAGATTGGACCTATATCTCGTGCATGAAGAGGGTTATAACGAGATGGTGATCTGTTCATCGGTAAGGTCATCCCGAACTTTAAAGACCACTGCAAATGGAAAAAGTCCGGAAAAATTCCATCATGCTTATTTTCCTACTTCTCATGTTCATTCGGAAATAAGGAAATTCTTTGGGGTGTGCGCCAGTAGGAAGGATGATCTGCAGTCGTATACTATGTATTTTCATCAGATATTTCATGCACTGTATCATCGGATGGGTCTTCACTTACAGTATACCTTTTCTTACCCCTCATAAAGAAGACGAGAGCAAGGATTGCGCATACTGCA
>JAFDTY010000066.1 GCA_019594055.1 Candidatus Haladaptatiplasma halalkaliphilum
GTGAAAGCGTTATCACCGTGGAAGGAAAAAAGCAGGAAACCGACCAGACCGATCTGGGATACGAGATATTGCCCGTATCCGTAAGACTGGATGGCAGGGCCGACAAGCCCCTCCCCCTGGGTGTGATCGACAAGGTGGATGCGGAGATGGGCACACGATTCGACAATCGGTTCTTGGATCTGCGAAAGGAGGAAAACAGGACCATCTTCGAGCTCAGGGATCTACTGGTCCGGGGATTGAGGGATTATTTCGCCGAGCATGATTTCGTGGAGATAAACACACCCAAGATAGCCGCGGCAGGGGCCGAAGGAGGAGCTACCCTTTTCAAGGTGGATTACTACGGCAGGGAGGCCTTCCTCGCCCAGAGTCCCCAGCTGTACAAGCAGATGCTCATGGGCGCCGGTTTCGAACGGGTTTACGAGATAGCCCCTGCATACAGGGCGGAGGATTTTGACACGGTACGTCACACCTCGGAGTTCATCTCGTTGGATTTCGAGATGGCGTTCATCGAAAGTTCGGACGACGTGATGGACATGACGGGCAATATGGTGGAGCACGCCCTGAGGTACGTGGTCAACAAAGGCACCCACATGCTCGATAAACTAGGTATCGTGATTAACCTGCCGAAACTCCCCATTAAAAAGGTGACCCACGGTGAATGCATAGAGATACTTGAAGACCTGGGCAAGAGCTGGGAAGAAGAGCCCGACGTTGACACCGAGGGGGAGAAGATGCTGGGAGAGTACATGAGAGAAAATCATGATACCGAACTCTACTTCATAACCGAGTTCCCATCGAGATTGAAACAGAACACCTTCTATGCCATGAGAAAAGATGAGGAACCCACCCTGACCACATATTTCGACCTCGAGTACAAGGGCCAGGAACTGGTATCCGGCGGTCAGAGGGAACACCGCTACGAAGTTCTCACCGGGCAGATGAGGGCCTTGGGTCTCGAGCTGGATTCCTTCGAACACTACCTAAAATCCTTCAGGTACGGCATGCCGCCCCACGGGGGTATCGGTCTGGGCCTGGACAGGTTCGTGCAGCAAATGCTTGACCTGGACAACATACGGGAAGGTATACTGTTTCCAAGGGATACGAGTCGGCTGGAGCCCTGATCACTTTCACACAACCCCCACATATACGTTTATATATATCACATCGTGTTTGTGGAGTGATGGTCACCGGGATGTACGAGCGCGAGTTGAGAGGAGTTCTCTCCGGAGACGAGGATATGCTGGCTAGCCTGACGAAAACGTGCACGGAGGCCGAGAAGTCGGACTATTATTCCATAAGGGACATACCGTTCATGGTGGTCCGTGCGGGTGGAAGCCTCGGTATAGACCTGATAGCGATCCGGGGGGAGGTATCCTTCCCCATAGAAGTCAAATCATCAAAAAAGAGCGTGATATATTTCAGCGATGAGGAGAGACTCACCGAGCAGGCGGAATCCATGATAGATATGTGCAGCATGAGTGGTGTGATACCTCTTTACGCTTTCAGACTCAAGGGGGAGAGGGGTGACAAATGGAGGATCTTCACCCTGGACATAAAGGGGTTGAACAAGAAACAAAAGCTTCTGAACAACAGACTACCACACCTTCAAACCACCACCCATGGTAACTACAAGATGGATTGGAACCAGGGGATGCCACTGCACCGTTTCATAGCATACCTGAAACACCTTATCCTCTGAAGGAGTGAGACCTCGAGGCGATTGCTTTATTTACTGTGTCACCATGGGGTATCCATGGAAGTCATACCATCCATCTCCTTCAGACAGGAATGGCCCGTAACTGTCAGTGACGGTGCCTACCGTCCCCTGGTCGGCGACGACGGGTATAAAAGCGTAAAGGAGATGATGGGATTCCTAAAGAGTGACAGCAGGATATACCTTCTGGATATAGATGCCATCGAATACAACCGGCTGCAAACCGAGGTGATCCGGAGATTAGGCATATGGAAGGATGTCTGGGCCGATGTGGGCCCCAGGGATATCGCGACCATAACGGATGCCTACATCGCAGGCGCGGATAGGGTCGTGGTCTCCACCAAGAGGATGCCATCCCTTGAACTCCTGGAGGAAGCGGTAACACTGAGTGACAGGATAGTTTTCACCGTTGACTACAGGGACGGGGTAATATCACCATCAAAGGAAGTACGTGAGCTGGGGGTGGAGAAACTGGTAGACAAGGCGTTGGAGATGGGGGTGGACACCCTCGTTATCCTTGACCTTTCGGAAGGGACATTCGATCATCACATGCTAGGGAACTTACCGGAAGGAGAGCATTCTCTTTACGTAGGTGGCAATTACATCCGGGAAGCCATGATACCTCCGGGGGTCAAAGGGCTGATACTGGGTTTCAAGGAGGTGGTGGAACGGCAAAGGCGGGATTGAAAGAGGTGGTGGCCTTCATATTCCAAAGGAAGGGGGCCGATAACCTCTCCGTTGACGATTTCGTCTACGGCCCCGCTGCGGACCTGGGTTGGTTCACCTCGAAGGAGATGCGTAGACTTCTGGAACTTGCCGCCCATGAGGGATACGTCGATGTCAAGGACGATAAGGTTAGGGCAATATTCGATCACCAGGACGTAAACATTCCCCTGGGATTCCGGCCCACCGGGAGCATACTTGAGGAGGTGAGGGAACGACCTCTTTTCCAACGACTTCTGGAAGAGATAATGGCCATCGGAAAAAGGAAAAAACAGGACGTGCTAGCCCTTGCCAACGAGAAGCAGGACAGCATGAACCTCGAGATAGAAGTGGCACTTCTTCTGGTTGCCAGGGAATTGGAACTGGAGCTTCCAAGCATGGACCTGTTCCTGGACGAGGCTGAAGCCAAGTTACTCGGGAAAAAATAGGCGGGCGTAAAGTTTTTATAGAACCTCTATATAGTGAGATTAAATAGCTACAAAGAGGTGTAAATATGTTTGGAGGACAACAACCAATATTACTCTTGAAAGAAGGCACGACACGCGAACGAGGCAGCGATGCCCAGAAGAAGAACATCGCCGCAGCCAAGGCCATCGCCGATGCGGTAAGGACCACCCTGGGACCAAAGGGGATGGACAAGATGCTGGTGGACAGTCTGGGTGACGTTGTGATCACCAACGACGGAGCAACCATACTCAGTGAGATAGACATCGAGCACCCGGCAGCCAAGATGGTCGTTGAGGTTGCAGAGAGTCAGGATGACGAGTGCGGTGACGGCACCACCACCGTGGTGGTACTCGCCGGTGAATTCCTGAAGCAGGCTGAGGATCTCATAGAACAAAACGTTCACCCCAGCATAATCGCCAAGGGATTCCGTATGGCGGCGGCAGAAGCGGGAAGGCTCCTTGAAGGATCGAAGATAAAGATAGATATAGATGACAGGGAGCTCCTGAATGACATCGCCATGACCGCCATGACGGGCAAGTCCATCGAGGGAAACAAGACGGAACTGGCAAATATGGTGGTCACCGCGGTGAAACAGGTGGCCGAAAAGGAAGACGGAAATTACGTGGTGGACATAGACAACATCAAGGTGGAAAAGAAGGCGGGAGCCAGCGTCGAGAGGACCGAACTCATCAACGGCTTGATACTCGACAAGGAGAGGCTTCACCAGAACATGCCAAAAGAGGTTAAGAAGGCAAAGATCGCACTGATCGATTCCGCCATCGAGATAAAGGACACCGAGATGGATGCCGAGATAGAGATAACCAGCCCGGACCAGTTGCAGCAGTTCCTCGATGAAGAGGAGAAGAGCATCAGGAATATGGTGGAGGCCGTGGAAAAGGTGGGAGCGAATGTGCTCCTGTGCCAAAAGGGCATAGACGACCTGGCGCAGCACTACCTGGCAAAGAAGGGTATATTCGCCATAAGAAGGGTAAAGAAATCCGATATGAAGAAGCTGGCAAAGGCCACCGGCGCGAAGATAGTTACCAACCTCAAGGATCTGGAGAAATCAGACCTGGGCAAGGCTGGTCTGGTACACGAGAAGATGATCGGGGACGACCACATGACCTTCGTGGAAGACGCCGCCAAGGGGAAAGCCGTGTCCCTGTTGCTCAGGGGCGGTACATCCCATATAGTGGACGAGCTTGACAGGGCCATACACGATGCCCTCAAGGTCGTGGCGGTGGCCATCGAGGACGGCGCCATATTGCCCGGCGGCGGTGCCACCGAGATAGAACTGAGGAACAAGCTCGAAGATTTCGCGGATACCATCGAAGGACGTGAGCAACTGGCCATCAGGGCCTATGCATCCGCCCTTTCCATCATACCCCGCACCCTTGCGGAGAACGCAGGGATGGACGGCATAGACATACTCATGAGATTGAATGCCGCCCACGAGAAAGACGGTAAGCACCGGCACGGCATCGAGATAATCAGCGGCGACATAGTCGACATGATAGAGGGCAAGGTGATAGAGCCCTTCCGCGTGAAGAACCAGGCCATCCAGGCGGCCACCGAGGTTGCCAACATGATCCTCAGGATCGACGATGTGGTGGCATCCAAGGGCGGCGGAGAAGGCGGTATGCCTCCTGGTGCCGGCGGTATGCCTCCGGGCATGGGCGGTATGGGCGGAATGATGTAAAACCCGTCCGATAGATAGCCGAAACAAAAACCCTTTCACTTCTTTTCATTTTTACAGTATGCCGGCCACCCTTTGGTATACATCCTTTTTTACCTCTTCAAGCTCACGACCGGCATCCACTATATCCCAGCCATGGGCAGAGGCGAGTTCCAGATAGTTGCCCCTCACCTTCTCCAAAAAATTCCTCCTTTCGTACTTGCTCGTATCATCCCTTCCCGATATCCTTTCCAGTGCAACTTCCACATCAAGATCGAACAATAGGGTCATATCCGCTTCCAACACGAAGGGTTTCTGTATATTTACCAGGTAGTCCAGGCTCATGACACCGTGGGCAGCCTGATATGCGGCAGTGGAGCCCCAGTATCTGTCACAAAGAACGTTATGCCCTTTTTCCAGTTCCCTTTTTATCTCGTCGGTGTGTTCGGCCCTGTCCGCCAGGTAGAGAAATAGCTCCAGATAGGGCGGAGCGTCCCGGTACGCTACCCTGTCGGCCAAACGCCCCACCCGGGAATCCGTGGGCTCCCTGGTGATGAACATATTTTCCCATATATGGGCGAGCGTGTTAGCTACGGTTGACTTGCCCGAACCGTCTATCCCCTCGAATACCATGAACTTGGACATCCGTGGAACAGTTACAAGGATATTGAAATAATTTGCTGCGTTAGAAGGCATTAGCTTTAAGTAGGGGCAGCATATAGTTACCTCATTATGACCGATAACAAACCACTCTCTGTGCTTAACAGGAACATAGGCAACCATATAATCGTCGAGTTGCGATATGGTAAGGAGTACAGGGGGATACTGGAAGGCTACGACCCCCACCTTAACCTCGTGATGAAGGATGTTAAGGAATACATAAATGGCGAAGAGACTCGAACCATGAGAAAGGCTCTGGTACGTGGAGACAACGTGGTCTATGTCTCGCCGTAGAGGTGATGAAATATGAGTAAAGGCACACCATCGAAAGGGAAGATGTCCAAGGGCAAATCCCATATCAAATGCAGAAGATGCGGCAGTAAATCCATGCACATCCGCAAGAAGATATGCGCCGCCTGTGGCTTCGGCAAAAGTTCACGGTTGAAGAGTTACGCCTGGGCAAAAAAGCACTGAACCTAGCCCTTATCCTCCAAAAGAGATATAACCTACTTCTCTAATCATTCATCTGAAATGAGTAGAATGCCGCTGTACCTAAAAGAGAGGATTGAGGAAATCAATCAGAGGGCTCTACTCTTTAATTATGAAACAAATACCCTGCCCAAATGGGAAAAGGTGATAATAACCTGGATAGCCCTTGCCATATTCTGGATGATAGTGAGTGTGAGCATACACTGGCAGAACATCCTGATAGGAGCCGTGGTCACATTTTTGGTATCACTGTTGATGTACGACATGTTCACAAGTGACATCCGGCGTAAGGGTAATGTGGCGATAAAGGCGCTGCGTATCATCTTCCTATACGTTCCCCAGTACATATTCATAATGGCATTCAGACTGGTGGAGAGCAATCTGAAGGTGCTCAAACACGCCATACTGATGGACATCAATCCTGGAATAGTCAAGATAGATTCCGACCTCCATTCTCACACAGGTCTCACCATACTGGCTAATTCCATAACCTTGACACCCGGAACACTCACCATAGATACAGTGAGGGGACTGGACGAATCCAAGATATACGTTCACTGGATAGATGTGGAGACCCTGGACAGGGAAAAGGCAGGTGCAATAATAAAAGGAGGTCTTGAAGATTGGTTAAAGAATATCTTCTGGTGAGTCCCTTCGAACTGGTGATGTTCATCGTCCTCTTCACTTCGATCATACTGATATACCGTGTCATATTCGGCCCCACCACCCCGGACAGGATAGTGGGTTTCAACACCATAAGCACCAAGATAACCGTTGTGATCGCCATCCTGGCATTTCTAAAAAACGAGTACGTGCTCATAGACCTGGCCATAGTGCTGCTCATGGTCAACGCCCTGGGCTCACTCATACTAGCAAAACACTTCGAAAGGGGTGGAGAAAAATGATAGAATACCTGTTCCTCCTGCTGGGAACCGTACTGATGATATCCGGTGGCCTTGGGGTTCTTCGATTTCCTGACGTTTACACCCGGTTGCACGCATCCACCAAGTGCGATACCGGGGGTGCCATGAGTATATTGATCGCCGTGGCCATCGTGAGCGAGGCACCTATGCTGATAAAGGTCAAATTCCTCATACTGGCTTTCCTTATCGCCATGATCAATCCCATGGTGGCCCACGCCATCGCCAGAGGTGCACACAAATCAGGAATAAAACCCAAGGGGGTGATAGACGTATATGCACGAGATGGTTTTTGAGATAATGCTGTTGTTGATGATAGTGCTGGCTATCGTGGCCATAGAGGATAGGAATCTAATCGGCTCCATCATAGAGCTATCCTTACTTACCCTTGTCTTCGGTACGGTGCTTTTCATGCTGAAAGCCCCGGACGTCGCTCTGTCCGCCCTGGTGGTGGGCGGTATCATCATCGGTCTGTTCCTTTACACCATAAGGGAGGTGGAAGGGTATTCGGGATAATTTGAAGAGGGTTATCGCCCTACTGCTGGTGCTGTCCATCGCCTACGTTCTTCTGCCCATGGAGTATTCCCGAAGGGATGTGATGCCGAGTTACGAATACTACGTAGAAAACTGGGAAGAAGTGGGCACATCGAACCTGGTGATGGGGGTTTTGGCGGATTGGCGTTTGTACGACAGCGTGATCGAGGCCATGATATTCTTCACGGGGATCCTGGGCTCCTACATACTACTGGAGGACAAGAACTATGATGATGAGTAACGTGGTCAGGACCACCACCAAGATGGTGAGCCCCTTCCTTGTCACCTACTCCATCTACATAATGATCTACGGTCACCTGTCTCCCGGTGGTGGTTTCCAGGCGGGAGTCATCCTTGCGGTGAGCGTCATACTACTTCTTACCGCCCACGGCCACGTGGTCATGGAGCGTAAGATAGACGAGAGCCAGTTCAAGATGATCGAGGTGGCCATGGGGGTTGGCATACTTCTACTGGTATCCGGTGGTCTGCTTTTCGGCACCATGTTCTACAACTACGTTGACCGGGGCACCTTCGGTCTCCCCTTCAGCGGCGGATTCATACCCATATTCAACATACTGGTGGGGCTGAAGGTGGGGGCGGGATTCATGGTCGTTTACTATGCACTGACGAGGTGGTCAGAAGATGATTGACGCCCAGAACGTGGGTATAGTGATAATACTGGTGGGTATGTACGGCCTCATGGTCAAGAAGGAACTAATCAAACAGCTAATCGCGGTCAACATAATCTCCGTGGGGCTGGTCCTGTTCTTCATGGGCCTGGGATACGTGGAGGGTGGCGGATTCCCCATACATCCGGTGGACACCGCCGTTGACCCGTTACCCGCTGCCCTGATGATCACCACCCTAGTGGTCGACGTCGCCATCACATCCCTTGGACTGGCCATGGTGATAAGGATCAAGAAGGAAGATGCTTCATCGGAGGTCGCCGACGCATGATATTGGCCATGGTGGCAGTGGCGTTGTTCTTTGCGTTTTTACTCACTTTCATCAAAATTTTCGGTGAATTCCACAGATTATCAAACATCCTTTTCATGGCGGGTATCATCATACCGGCACTCATATTCTATTACCATATACCTGAAAACCCATTGTCCCTCATAATGGGCGGGTGGTCGAGGGTATCGGGCATAGAGATCGCCCTGGACACGTACAATTATTACCTTATCCTGGCGGAGTTGATAGTCTTTTCACTGGTGGGACTATATGCCATAAATTACTTTGTGGACAAGAAGAGAAACGTTTTTTTCACCCTTATGCTGCTCATGCACGCAGGTTTACTGGGCGGCTTCATGAGCAGGGACCTTTTCAACTACTTCGTGCTTATGGAAGTGGCCTATGTTTCCACATTCATAATGGTCGGTATCTCCAAGGGGAAGGAGGCGACCAAGGCGGCCTTCAGGTACCTGATCTTTTCGTTCATGGCTTCCTACCTCTTTTTGCTCTCCATAGGCATAATATACATAAACACCGGCAGTTTGAACATGGTGACGGTGAGCGAGAATATCGTCCTCAACGGGCAGACCAAGGTGGCAATCGGACTGGCATTCGCGTCGCTTTTGATGAAGGCGGGCATATTCCCACTTTTCTTCTGGCTCCCGGACGCACACTCCATCCCCAATACACCGGTAAGTGCGGTCCTTTCTGGCATATCCCTGAAAGGGCCCATATACGGTATGATCCTTTTCGTGGTATACATGCCCATGGACTTCCTGTCGGAAACCCTCCTTTACCTTGCCTTCGCCTCGGTTTTCTTCGGGGTGTTCATGGGTTTGAGACAGACCAACATAAAACGCCTTCTTGCCTATTCCACAGTATCCCAGATGGGATATGTACTCGTCGGTATCGCTACGGCTAACGTCTTCGGCGCCGTTTACTACGGTATAACCCATGCCATAATCAAATCCGGGTTATTCCTGGCCGCCGGTACCCTGGCCGATCGACACGGCACCACGGACCTAAGACGGTTAACATACAGGGACAACAAGCCCATACTGATAGCCACCATGGTACTCAGTCTTGCCATAGTCGGTATATCCCCCACCCTCGGAGCCTATGCCAAAAAGGAACTTATGGATAGCGTATTCGGTGTTTGGCCCCTGATAATGACCTGCGGAAGCATAGGAACCATGGTCCTCATGTTCAAGATGAACTTCTACCTTTGGAGAGGTAAGGGCAGCATGACCACCTTGATACCCAAGGACGGTAAAAGATTCGACCACGTTTGGATCACCAAATCATTCATCCCCCTGATCATGGCCGCCCTGGTACTCATCTACGGCTACATCTTCGTACCCGGCATATACCTTTCCGATGTGATCATAATCTCCGCGGGTCTGCTGGTCTTCATCCCACTCTACAAGACGGATCTGTTCCACTGGAGATTGCCGAAGTTTGTGGTTAACATGACATGCGATCTCGGGGGAACGAACAACTATCTGGTGATGGTATACGCGGCCGTCATACTTCTGTTGATAATATGATAAAAACAAATAATCTGCAAGGGTTAGCGGAAACACGTGAGCGCACGGGAAACAGGGAGGTCGTTTAACCATGATAGTGATCATGGTGGCACTGGCACTCATATTCGCGTTCCTGCTGTGCTTGACCACCCTGTTCGACTGTTCACGCCCCATGATCAACATGCTTTTCCTCTGTGGAATATTCCTGCCTGTGATCGCACTCATGATCATCGCACCCCTCGGTACATTTTCCGGGGTGGCGGGGGGATGGGAAAGGATCTCCGGTATAGAGATCGGGATAGATGGATACAGCAGACTCTTCCTCGCGGCCGAGCTCGTGGTCTTTTCACTGGTAGGTGTATACGCGGTATCCTATTACGGCGAAAATCCCCGCCGAAACAAGTTTTTTTCACTGATACTGGTCATGCACGCCGCCCTCATGGGGGTTTTCACCACTCGTGATATATTCAATCTTTTCGTACTCATGGAACTGGCATCTGTTTCCGCCTTCGTGCTGGTTGCCTTTTCCGGTGGTAAGGGATCGGAAAAAGCGGCCTTCAGGTATCTCCTGTTCTCGCTGACCGCATCATACCTCTTCCTTCTATCCATCGGCATGATCTACTCCCAAACGGGCCATCTCAACCTGGAACTGATAGGAGAAAACATAGGGCGTTCAAGGGAGATCGACATAGCCGTGGGTATCGCATTCGTGGCTATGATACTCAAAGCCGGCATCTTCCCCTTGCACTTCTGGCTTCCCGACGTGTACTCGGAATCCGATACGCCCGTATGTGCGCTCCTGGCGGGAATGACCCGCAGGGCTCCCGTCTACGCCATGCTCATGTTCTGCATATATCTTCCCATGAACCATCTTTCGGAGATGTTGATGTACGTGGGTTTCGCCTCCCTCTTCTTCGGCACCATAATGGCACTCTTCCAGAACGACGTGTGGCGGATGCTCGCATACACCTCCATCGGTCTGATGGGTATCATACTCGTAGGCATCGCCACTGAAAACACCATGGCAGTGGCCTACTACGCCTTCGCCCATGCAGTGGTAACCACGGGGCTCTTCCTTACGACCGGCACCCTTTCCGACCTCCAGGCCACCAGGAACGTCAGGGATCTGACCTATCAGAAGGACGTTTTCATGTTCACCTCCATCGTGATGCTCTCCGTCGCCCTGGGCAGCCTGTCACCTACCCTAAACGCCTTCGCCAAGAGCCAGCTCATCACAGGGTTGAGTGGCATGCATCTAATACTGTTCCAGGGGGGTTTCGTGATGGCACTGCTGGTTATGTTGAAGATGAACTACCTGCTATGGCAGGACGATGGTACGAGACCCTATTACAAGAAGACCAATATACGGTCCGTGGTGTCCGCCATACCTGCCATATTGCTGGTTTCCCTGGGACTGTACTTTTACCCGGTGCTGGTCCCGGCGGATATCCTGGTGCTTATGGTCGCCGGAACCATTTTCCTACTGATCATATCACTTAACGTGCTCGAGTACCAGGGTATAGAGAGGATAGGCTGTCGTTTCAGGGAACTGGGAAACACCAATAACTATTATTCCATCGCCTTCTTCGCTTTCCTTGTACTGGTTCTATTCTATGCGTTTTAAAAATACCTCGTTAACTTCCTTTAGATTGCGGATCTCCTCCTCGAGTTCCCTAGTAGGTATCTTCATCTTGCTCACGTCTATCACGGATACGATGGCCGCCGTATCGGTACCCGTTATCTCCTCACCCTCACTGAAGGCTATGTTCACCCTGTATTTGCCCAGTACGCCATGTATCCTGGAGAGAACTCCCGGGCGGTCCAGTGCGGTTATCTCGAGTTCATAGAGGTTTTTACCCGGTAGAGCCAAACGTTCTATGATTGCCTCGTTAATCTGGGGGCTGATCTCCACGAGGAAGTATGCGCCTTCCACCAGGCCTATGTCATAGGCAAAATCCGGGGGCAATCTCAAAACGCCGTTCTCTGTTATCTTGACTATCTCGTATCTTCTCATGTTCCTACACCGTCTGTACCATGTCATGGATAAGGTGGTATTTAACTTTGTACTGACGGAGGCCCCAAAAAAGGTTTATTACCTGCGAGTGATTGGGTCTTCGAAGAGATCAAATGAGCAAGAA
>JAFDTY010000045.1 GCA_019594055.1 Candidatus Haladaptatiplasma halalkaliphilum
GTATATAGTTAAGGACATATGCTTTCTGTAATTTAGATATGTCCTTAACTCATTTCGGGAATCACATTCCCGATGTCATAGGAATTGCCTTGCAATTCCAGTAGATAAGCAGGAATCAAATTCCTGCGCTCGATGGAATTACTTTATAATTCCATCAGAAGCAGTGGAGGACATAACGAATTAGTCATGAGTTATGTCTTCCACTATAATACCATCGGGGGTATGGTGCCCGGCGAGCACCCTCACCGTCACAGTTGAAAAGTCTGTACGGCACACTGCGCTGAACATAAAGTTTCCTCCTGAAACACGAACCTTACCTTTCTGACTGTTCTAAGGCGGTAAAATACCCTTTGCATATCGTTAATAATCACATCATATCTTCGAATTCCTTTATGAGCTCGGGGTATTTCCTGCGTACCCCTTCCAGGATGGTCTCCACCCTTACCTTCCTCAGGTCAAGCTCGGACAGGGCATCGACTATCTTGTCATACATCACGTCGTCGAGTTGCATAGCCTTCTCCTTTGCCATGTAATTTCGCCATAACTTGTTTTCGAAACGTTCACGCCATCGTTTCTCGTATCTCTTCAGGTATTCATGATCACTTCTGCCCTGGTCAACCGCTTCCGCTGCCAACTCACCGGCCATCCTGGCCTGCTTCATACCGTTGATGATACCACCCCCGGTTATGGGGTCCACTACACGGGAGGCATCGCCCACCAGCATTATGCCGTCCGCAACTGACCTTTCGGGGGGGTGAGCAACGGAAACTGCCCCGGCTACCATGTCTATGGCTTCACCGTTCTTCAAACCTTCATGGCCAGCGATGAACCTGTCGAGGTAATCCTTGGGGGTCACGGAACCGTCAAGGCGACTGAACTGAACTCCCAGGCCCACATTGGCCGTCCGCTCATCCTTGGGGAATATCCATGCATAGCCCCCGGGGGCGCCGGAACCCATGAAAAAATGCGTGTAGTCCGGATCCACGTCTATACCGGTCATCCGGTACTGGAAACAGGTCATGATATCCTTGGGGGGTATGGCCGTGTATATCCCGGCCCAGCGGCCGACCTGTGATTCGAAGCCATCGGCTCCTATGATTATCTTCGCCTTTATATCGAATTCCCGGCCCAACTGTTTAACCCTTGCACCTACCACACAACCATCCTTCCAGAGCAGACCGGTGGCGGCGGTCTTCACCATGAAATCGGCCCCTTCCATGGCTGCCCGGCGTGCCATGTCCTTGTCGAACAGGTCCCTCTCGATGACGCAACCCACTTCGTCCCCTGCGTACTCTTCCACTATCTCCAGTACATATCCCGAGGGTGAGTATATCCTTGCACCGTTCATGTACCTGCTTACCCACGGACCGACATCCTTTATGTCCAATTCGTCCAGCCAGGATAGTGATATCCCCTCACCGCACCTTACGGGTGAGCCTATCTCCTGCCTTTTCTCTATCACCAGCGTTCTCGCACCGTTCCTGGCCGAGAATCGGCCCGCCGTACTCCCCGCAGGTCCTCCACCTATAACCAGGACATCGTATTCCAGGGTATCGGACATGTTCACGCACCCCCCGGGCGGAAGGCGCCCACGGGACACACCTTCACACACAGCCCGCATTCCGTGCATTCGTCACTCACCTTGGGGCTGTGCTCCTCCAGGAATATGGCATTCACGGGGCAGGCGCCCGAGCAGGCACCGCATCTCATACATTTTTCTATGACCAGTTCAGGGCTCATCTTTCTTCCTCCATTGATCCAGGGGGACCGAATATTTTTTCTCTATCTCATCTCTGTACATGGGTCCGCCGTTGAAGGCACAGAAGGGTATTATCCTTCCGTCGGGGACCGCATAATGTATCACACATCTCTTGACCCTCTCGATGTCGTAGTTGTAATCGTCCTGGAAGTGCATCCCGCCCACGAACAACGTCCTCCAGGAAAAGTTGCCCACGGATGTTTTATCTCCCTTCTGGAGAAGTTCTTCCATGAGCTGGGCCAGGGTCAGCCCTCCTGGCATCTCCTTTTCCTTCAGGAATTCACCGAAATATTTGTTGAAGTTCTTCACCAGGCTCTGCTTCTTGCCGTCCTCACTCTTGAGTTTTCCGCCGATCTTGAATGCCGTCCTGTGGAAGAAGGTGTTCCACTCCGACGCCTTTTCCAGCATCCGCCCCATGAGTCCTTCGACATCCACGTATTCCGTTATGGGTGTTACGTTGCCGTCGTCATCGATGACCAGATATGAGGCCAGACCGCAGTGGGGATGCGAGGTGAATGCCACCTTGGGATCGTTCTTGAGGACGGAAACCATCTGGGAGATCGGTGTAACGAAGGGTACGGGATAGAAGTCGTTTCTGTTAAGGTAATCCGTCTGTTCCTCCAATCCTATGGCAAGGTCGGACAGTGTATACCTCTGCTTCTCCCTTTCCTCCTGGTTTATGCGTCCGGTGAAGGCTACGGGTTGATAGTTAACGCCCCGGATCACATCGTTATTCTTCACGGCGAAATCCAGTATGTCCCCCACCTGATCATCGTTTATGGTCTTCACGATGGTAGGTACGAGCACCGTTGCCAGTGGTCTGGGGCTGGTTCCCCGGCAGTTCTCTATGGCCTTCTTCTTCACCTCCAGCAATGGCTTGCCCCTGGCGGCGATATAGTTCTCCTCCTTCAGGCCGTCAAACTGAAGGTAAACTGTATGGAGACCCGAATCGACGCATCTCTGTGCATAGCCGGGGTCACCTGCGAGCTTGATACCGTTGGTGGCTATCTGCACCTGGACGAATCCCAATTCAGATGCTTTCTTGATCACCTGGAAAAAATGGGGGTACACCGTGGGCTCTCCCCCCGAAAATTGTACCGCCGGGGTGGGAACGGGTTTTTGTGACCTGAGCACCTCCAGCATCTTAGCAACCTCCTGGTACGACGGCTCGTACACATAACCCGACTGGTTAGCGTTGGCAAAGCAGATGGGGCACTGCAGGTTACACCTGTTGGTGAGGTCCAGGTTGGCGAGGCACGTATGACTGATGTGAAGGTTGCATAGACCGCAGTTGTCGGGGCAGGTTGTGGCGCCGTCTATGGCCGGGTTCTCCACCCCGATCCCGTCGAAGGCCCATTTTTCCACCCTGAGAAATAGCTCCGTATCGGACCAGTACACCGTCTCGA
This sequence comes from Candidatus Haladaptatiplasma halalkaliphilum, assembly GCA_019594055.1. GTDB lineage: Archaea > Thermoplasmatota > Thermoplasmata > Halarchaeoplasmatales > Halarchaeoplasmataceae > Haladaptatiplasma > Haladaptatiplasma halalkaliphilum. The sequence goes on from JAFDTY010000045.1 coordinate 3,166, forward strand.
ACTTCCCGTGCTCGGGACATTCCTTCCTCATCACCGCCTTGCCACCCACATCCAGTATCAGCGCATCTATCACCTTTTTACATTCGGGACATAGGGATTGTGTTTTCTTGGGCAGTCCTTTTTCAAGTGACGACTCCTGTATGACCATGATTATCACCACCCCATGGAAAAGGTAAGACTTAAATATTTTGTAGCTGCTCGAGCTAAAATGAACACCGATAAGACCATGATAGAGCATCTTACGGAGGAGTACGAGCTCATCACCGAAGGGCTGAAACAATTCGGTTTGACCGAGTATCAGGCAAAATCGTACATCGCCCTTGTGGCCCACGGGGTGGCCGATGCGGAAACAATAGCATCAACGGCTAATTTGCCCCGCACTTCCGTCTACAAATCCCTGGATTCCCTTCACGAGATGGGGTACATCGCTGTCAGCAAGGGCTGGCCCAGGATATATCGCCCCGCGGAACCCCTGGAGGTGAAGGGGCGGCTGATCCGTCAGTTGGAAGAGGTATTCGGCAGGCTAAACATAATATATCAAGTACTGTCGGAGAAGGGAGAACCCCAGGTCATCTACACCATACACGGGAGTGAGAAGGTCCTGGGCAAGATACGAGAGATGGTGCGTAAGACCCAGGAGGAATTCGTGATCTCGACCCCGGAATTCACCCATATACTGAATCAACTGGAGCACGACCTTCAATCGGCGCTGATGAGGGGGGTGGAGATAACCATCATCACCGCACCCGGTGAAAAGGTGCTTGAGCATGCGTCGGTGGAAAGAAGGGACGGTCTGATCGCAACAGATATAATAAGTGACAAGAAAAGGGCCCTGCTCGCGTCGCCGGGCCTTGAAGCGTGCGGCTACACCAACAACCCGTCACTGGCATCACATCTTATCAACTTCATGGTGTACCTCATGAGGGAAGGGTAGTGCGTAACGTATTTTTACCACCGTTCACATGGGAATACATATGTATTCCATCATATACACCACCGTCCGGGACCAAGGGCAGGCGGAGGCCCTTATCCATAAATTATTGGATAAGAGGCTCATAGCCTGTGCCAACACCTTCGCCATAGGTTCCATGTATCGCTGGGAAGGTGAGATAACTCGTGATGAAGAGGTGGGTATAATATTGAAAACCTCGGAGGAGAAGGTGTTTGAACTTAGAAAAGAGATAGAGGAGATACACCCGTATCAGGTGCCGTGCGTACTCGTACTCAGTATCGAATCCGGTTCGAAGGCCTTCCTCGATTGGATAGACCGGGAGACCTCCTAGGGCAGCACCGTAACAGGGGTTGCCACCATATCCACCAAGCGCTCTGCCCACTCCAGTTTCCTCTTCTTGATATTGCCCGGTTCATGGGGATCTTCGAAGTTCCATCCGTTGAGCACTATCTCCCTTGCCCTGAAATGGTCCGCCATGAACACCGCCCTGTCACCGTCGGTGAAGCCTCCGAAGTTGAATGTACCCCGTGGAGGTCTGCACTGGCAGGTGGATATCACGGGACCCGTGAACCTGGGAGCCCATCCCTCTATCAGATCCATATTGTCCCCGTGGGCGTGGATGACCGCCGGAACACCCCTGAGATTGTACTCCAGCTGGAGAGCGGTGTCCCCGTCCAGGTCAGTTACCAGTAGGGTGGGCACACATCCCGCATCCGCCGCCTGTGACAGGGCCGAGCCGGCGGCGATGATTGTTTCGTGATGGCACTCCCTGACAAGGGGACCCAGTATCTCCACCCGCTGGCCTTCAAGGGCTCTCAGGGGTTCCAGTGAATCGCTGCCCCGGACACGCCCGAGCAGCTCCGCCGAATACCTATCCCTTTCGAGTGAATATCCAAAGTCAGCGAGGATCTGGTTGTAAATGGGTATCCATGCATCTACCTCCACGGTGTATCACTCTTCCTTCCGCCCCTCTATCTCTTCGTCTTCCCCTTCGTCTTCCTCCTCTTCGGGCTCGACACCTATTTGTGTAACCGCACCCAGCACACCTATGGAGAGACCGAGACCAATTATGACCGCCACCATGGGCAACACATTCCTCATCTCCTCCATGCCCAGCATCGCCCTGAGGTACTGGAATATACCCCAGAAGATCAGTGTGATCGCGATGGTAGAGAATAGGAGGGCCCAGAATGAGCGTTTGACCTTGCCCTGGGTAAGGTAGAGGTGGAGTACCTGCCCCAGTTCGTGGAGCAACACCGCACCTATCCACCACCATATGACAGTGCTGGCGAACTCCATTATCATGAAGGGGGGATCCTGATCTTCCACATCCATCATCGCATTCCACCCACCCAATGTACTCGCCAATATCACCAGTATGGCCACCACCGTGAAGGGAAGCCAGACCGCAGAGGTGGATACAGCCCTTTTAAGCTTTTTATACGCCTTGAACATCTTTATATCCACGTCGTATATCCTGCCCAGGATGTATGCACCCAGGACGAATGAAATGAAGCCCAATCCGTAGCCGGATAGGTCGGTGAAGGCCTCGCCTCCGTGTATCGAGTATGCTGTTCTGAGGTCGACGATCCTGAATATGCCAAAGACCAAAAATGCCAGGGAAACGGGAAGTAGTATCTTGCGTTTCATCTTCTCTTCCTGGAGTGACTTGACTATCATGTAGTAAAGGTTTTCAACACTCTCACTCTGCTTGACATAGACGGTCTTTACATGGGATATGTCCACCTTGGAGGATATTATGGGTGTGATGTACTCGTCCTCAGCCCCGTCTGTTACCAGTATCACCGTGTCGGGTTTGATTGTCTCCAGCACAATATCCAGCTCCTTGCTGAGTATCTGGTCCGAGCGATACCCAACACTGGGAGCACCGCATACGGTGGCGATCTCCACGTCCTCCCCATCCTTCCTGAGCTTGTCGTAGGTCGATATGGCGGAAAAAATGGAGTTGGTGTCGGAATCCTCGGGGTCCTTCAACCCCAGCTCCACGGCGGCGTTCAGGTTGGAATCCCGGCCGATAAGAGGGGTTTCTAGCCCTGTCTTTTCACCCACATCGTCATCACGATCCACGCAGAGTATAAGTTTTTTCATCTCTTTGAAGGGTAATGGTCGAGGTATTATATATATTTAGGTTGCGGAAAGGGGTTTTCAGTATAGATAAAGTATTATGCATCTTTGGATATGCAAGGGTGATGTCACGAAGTATACGCCGGGCAAAGAGGGAAGATATACCAGGGATAGTGATGCTGGAAAAGATGAGCATGGGACCGCTTTGGAGTGACGAGGGTTTGGAGTACGAGATGGAATCCATGGAAGAATTTGTCAGGGAGCGGTTTACCTGTGACAACATGTGGGTGATGGAAGATAAAAACGGAGATCTGCTGGCATTCCTTCATTCCACCAACTACAAAGATGCCATCTCGTCCAACATGATATGTGAGATATACACCATAATCATACACCCCGAGCATTTCGGAAAGGGTATAGGCGGAGAGTTGATGGAGCACCAGCGGAAGATCGCCCTGGAAGAAGGGATGGACATAATGAAATTGGAGGTTCTTTCCAATAATCACAGAGCGATACGATTCTACAACCAAAAAGGATTCCAGGAGAGGAAGAAGGTGATGGCGATGCATCTGAATTGCCATGAAGATAATGGAAGGGGATCGCCTGATACCATGCCATTTCCGCTACTGGATTGGCTGATGGAAAACAAGGATACACGATACGACCTTGCCACCAGCTCAATGCCACCCAACTCCCTGGGAGATGTGATGTGTACCGAACCGAACATTACCCTGGGGGTCGATCCCGGGATAACAGTTGAACTTGAAGAGGCCATCGGGAGCCTGTACGGTGATGAAGTCCATGTGATGGTAACCTCCGGAACCCAGGCGGCAAATACCCTGGTATTATCCACGCTACTCCGCCCCGGGGATACCGTTCTCACGGAGGAGCCATCATACCCGTCCCTTCATATAGTCCCGTCCGTGTTGGGGATGAAACTGGAACTGCTGGAAAGAAGTTTTGACCAGGGCTTTTTGGTGAGGGAGGATGTATTGTATGAGTGTATCTCTTCCCGCCCACGGATGGTGGTGCTCACGGACCCCCATAACCCCAGCGGAGTGTACATGGGCCCGAGGGCCTTGACCCGCATATACGAAACACTGGAGATGTGGGATAGCCTGCTTCTGGTGGATGAGATCTATCGTGATTTTTTACCTGATAGTTCATCTGCCCTAGATCTGGGTGAAAACGTACTTGTAACCTCCAGTCTATCCAAGGTATATGGTTTTGCCGGCCTGAGGATAGGTTGGGTAGCCACTAGGAACAAGGAGCTGATGAAGAGATTACGAAGGGCAAAGGAGCACTTGATGCCCAACAACTCGGTGCTCTCGGAGAGAGTGGCCCTGGAAATAATCAAAAACAGGGATTCATATCTTTCCGTTTCACGTAACGTGGCCCGGCGCAACCTTAAACTGGTGAAGGGATGGGTGGATGAGACACAGGGGGTTCGATGGGTGGAACCGGCCCGGGGTATAATATCCTTCCCAAGGCTTGATGTCTCCGTATCCACGGTGGAATTTGCCAAAGAGGCAAGGGATAAGGGGGTACTGGTCGTCCCCGGCGAATTTTTCGGTTCCCAGAAGTGGCTTGAAGGACATATACGGTTGACCTTCAAGCTGGATGAACACGAGTTGAAGAAGGGTCTTGAATTACTTTCCCATACCCTCAGTGCTTGCAGATGAGAACAAAGCGTATATTTTTATATCTCCTCATGGCTGAGGTGACTAGATGATAACCATACTAGGCGTCGCCCACGTTTTTGACATAAAGCAAAGGGTTAAGAGCGAGATAATCTCCAGGAACCCCGCGGTTGTGGCGGTGGAACTGGACAGAGGTAGGTATGCAGCTCTAAAGTCGGGGAGTCGTGACGATGGAAATGCACCGCTCATATACCGGGCCATGGCACTCATACAGAAGAGGATAGCCGATGAGTACGGGGTGATGGCAGGGAGTGAGATGCTGGTGGCGGTGGAAGCCGCGGGTGAACTGGGGGCCGCCGTGGCGCTAATAGACCTGCCAGCCCAGGAGGTGTTCAACAGACTCATGAGGACCATGAGCATCAAGGAGAAGATATACCTCATTTTCGGGGTGATAGCCGGTCTTTTCGCTTCCAAGGAAAAGATAGAGAAGGAAATCGACAGCTACCAAAAGAACGAAGATAGGTACATGGCGGTGCTGGAAGAGAATATGCCATCGGTGACCCGCATACTGATAGACGAGAGAAACGTGCACATGGCCAGGAACATAAGGGAGCTGGAGGAAAGGTACGGTTCGGTGGTTGCGGTGGTGGGCGATGGCCATGTGGGGGGACTGATCAAGGAGATGGAAGGCTCCGACCTGGAAGTGATAAGATTGAGAGATATCAAGGATACCCCCCAAGAAACGGGCGATGAATACAGGGTATCCTTCAGGGTCGGATGAGCCTATTTACCAAAGTCCTTCCGGTATTGCTCGGTATACAGTATATACTCTTCCTCGGAATGGTCCTTTTTCGGTACAAGCACCACTATCCAGCCTATTCCGATAACCATCCCGCCTACCACCACCACCGCTGTTATCAGCTCTTCTATGCCAGGATCGTCCTTCATGTGCCTTATGAGTTCGAGGTCCTCCCGACACAGGGTACAAAAATCCGTGGGTGGCGGCACGGAGAACCTGCCGACACTCACCTCCACATCCGCGGCCATGACGCATGGTCCCGCCGATTCATCACAATGATGCCTGTATTCGGGGTCTTCATGGTCGCTTTGATAGCCTCTACCCACCAGGGACAGAAGGTGACCGAATTCGTGGACGAGTACCGAGGATTCTATATCATGGGGTTGCAGGTTCTGACTGCGTCTTGAAACATTTATTATCGTTTGCATGAAGATTACTATCCTGTCGCCCCCATAGGACAGACCCAGGACGTTTTCCTCCTTCCATGCACCGTCCAGGTAAAGTACATAGAGCACCATGGATTCCCCTCCGCGTTGGTGGCTTTTGTAGTTGTCTACAAGTAGGTGAATGTGTTCCTCGGTATATACCGCTCTCGTGTCCCTCAAAGCGACATTTTCATCCATACGGTGAATCACCTCTCTCTTGTCCGTATACCGATATACTACTTCCTCCAGTGTATTCATGGCGATATGGGATGGCTCGAAACCGGGAACGTAATCGTACTCGATGATCAATTCCGAGTACGGGTGGTCTTCCAGGTACATCTGTGCATATTCGAAGGGTTTGTAAAGGTCGCCCACTTCCCTGATATAACCGGGTAACGCGGTGGCGGTGAGTAAGACGAAAACAGCGGTGATCACTGCCACCAGTGCCATCAGGCCGTGTCTTCTATTCATCCTTACCAGCTCCGGTGACCTTTTCGCGTTGTATGTCCTGATATGCACTGTCGGCGGCTTCGGCTCCCTGGCCTGCGGCTGTGACGGCCTGTTTAAGAGGTGAGGCTATGACATCCCCCGCGGCGTATATGCCGTGTATGTTCGTTCGGCGGAAGGTGTCGGCGGCTATGTAACCCTCTTCCGTTACGTCCACACCCATGTTCCTCGCCAGTTGGGAATTCGGTGTGGAACCTATCTCCACGAACAAGCCGTCCAAGTCGTATGTATTACCGTCGTCAAGTTCTACACCCCGAAGCCTATCCTGGCCCAGGAGTTTGGCGATGTTGACTCCGAATACGGTTTTTATCTTCACTTCCTGTTCGACCTCCAGTATCCTTATGGGCTCGGGCCTGGTGAATTGTTCCCGACGATAGAAAATCATTACGCCATCAGCGTATCTCGATAGGAGTAGGGCCGCTGCCAGTGCGGCGTTACCGCCACCTATGACACCCACGGTCTTATCCCTATAGAATGCGGCGTCGCAGGTAGCACAGTAGCTGACCCCCTTTCCGGTAAGTTCCTTTTCCCTCTCCAGGTGCAGCCTTCTCCTCTCCTGACCCGTGGCGAGTATTACCTTTCTTGCCTTGTATTCGCCCATGCCCGCCTTGACTGTAAAATCGTTGTTCACCCCCTGGACGTTCTCCACACTATCGTAAACCACTTCCACATCGAGGGATCTCACCTGTTCTTCCATCTTCATGGCGAGGTCCATCCCGTTTATATTATCGTAAGAAGGAAAATTGCATACGTCCGGGGCCTCGGATATCATGCCCCCTGGCATCATGCCTACGAGTAATGTATCCAGCCGGTATCTGGCCGAATAGAGTGCGGCGGTATATCCCGCGGGCCCTGTTCCTATGATGACCACGTCGTACATCTTCATCTAACAACCATAAGACCTGACCGTAAATAATCCTTTCGTGTATGTAAAGGCATTATCACACGAAGGCCGGATCCACTGTTCGGTTAAGGGTCAAAGACCACTCTCTTTGAACGCTATTCCCTGGGCGGCTATCCTTTCAAGTATGGGTCCGTAAACTTCTCTGTCCACGGGGATATGGACTCCGCTGTCGTCTATCTCGCCTTTTAGCAGCATGTCCGTAACCACGGCGGCGGGTAGACCCACGGTACGTGCCATGGCCGTCTCGCCGCCTATGACCCCGTAATCTATGAGGGTAGATGTGATCTCCCGGGTTCCCGAGGGGAATTTCGCGGTGAACATGTGGTGAAGAACTATCATATCCTTCTCGCCGTGAGTGTAACCCATGCGCTCCAGCATCCTGTGGACAAGTACGTCTATGGGGGGGCCCCGGGAGAAGGGAAGTGGTTCACTATCAAGAAGTCCCAGCCATCTCATACGCTCCATGGGTTCCGAATCCCGCGGTATGTTCAGGTACTCGTCGACATCCGTAGCTCCGGTGAGTTCGTCCATGAGATCGGCGTAGGTAAGACCGGACAGGTCTCTTTCCCTTTGATCCATATATCCCAGGTCGACCATGCATTTCATGGTACGGCACCAGCCCGGGTACCTGAGGGTACCCCTGAAAACTGTCTTCGCATGGTCTATACCGTACTTTTCCCTGTAGGGTAACGAATCACGGTTGGGGTAGGCCTCCAGGGGCGGTAGGTCGTGCACCTGCATCTTCCAGTTATTGTTGAACAGTTCCTCGGACGGGATGTCGATCATGTTACCGTCCTTGAGATATTTTGCCGGATTCTTACCTGCCAGAAGTACTCCTTTTGGACTCCACGAGAACTTGTAACCCCACGGGTTGTCGTTACTCCCGGGTGCCGGCAGACCGCCGCAGTAGGACTCGAAGTCGATTATCTCACCGCCTTTCCCTTCCACCTCATGGATTATCTTCATGGCGCTCATGTGGTCGATACCCGGGTCGAGCCCGCACTCCATCATTATGTACGAGCCGGCTTTCTTTGCACGGTTGTCCAGTTCCATGATCTCATCTGACACATAACTCGTGGTGACCAGATGTTTGCCTTCCTTGATGCACTCCCTTGCCACCATGGCATGTAAGGTGTACGGCAGTAAACTCACTGTCACCTTGTGCTCCCTGACGAGCTCTTCCAGCTTTTCATGGTCATCCGACATGAACTCGATACCCGTACACAGTTTGGATCCCCCTGCCAGTGCCTCCGCCTTACAGACCGTCCGCGAAGCGACCGTCACGCTGTTTCCCCTCTTGACAAGGTAGTTGACCAGAGGGGCAGAAACATGCCCCGCACCCAGTACAAGTACGTCCGCCATCTCAGTCACCCCTATCCAGGTGTCTTTCCAGGTATGTGTAGTTGGGTGTCAACTCTCCCTGATACACGACAACGGCCTTTTTGACCTCTTTGGGCATCTCCAGTTCGTTGAAGGGGACCGTGTAATCGGCTCCGGCTATATGGTGTACGAAGGGGATCAGCTGTCCCCCGAATTCCTCTGTTGATTCTTTAGGTAGTTCACATGGAAGGTTATCGACCGCAAGTATGACCGGGCCCTCGCCGTGAACTCCGCACTCCGTTTTCCCCTTCAGAGGGTCGTAGGTGTACACGGGTTCTCCGGGAGTGGTTACGTGGGTATTGCACTCCACTGCACCGTCAACATCGCAGGAGAGATCACCTATGACCCTAAGTTTTCTTTCACGTGAGCAGTATAGCTGCTGCAGACGTTCCTTGGTGACCAGGCGGGGGTATCGGTTATTCCAGAATACACAGTTCATCAGCATCGTGAGGTAGGGCAGATATCTTGAGAAAACGGAGTAGTATCTATCGGGGTGTTTGTAATAATCCTTCAACACGAAGGGAGTTCCCGGTCTGTTGGGTTGGATCATATGTTCTTCCCTGAACACCACTTTGTATATAAGATCGGGTCCCGGATCCAGGGTGAATATGTCTTCCGGTTCGACCTCCGCATGTGGTAAGATATCCAAGAGTTCCTGGGCCTTTATCGACACGTTCCCATAGCCTGCGAAGCCCACCACCAGGGGCTTTAACTCGGGGGGCAGGCCCTGCTCCTTTATATCCTGGGCCAGCACCTTCAATGCGGCACGCACTTCCTCCAGACCGTCGTATTCCACCGTCTTTTTCAACGAGGCGAAGGGGGTGGAAAAACCCTCGTGCTCCAGTCGCCTGCCCAGGGCCCAAAGGGAATCCGTCATCCCGGCGTAGCCTGCGTAGTTGCCGAAGAAGACCAGCCGCTTTCCTTCTCTGTCGGATATCATCTCGTAGTCGATGAGGTTACATTGATTGGCTATGATCTCCCATAGTACGGGCATATTGTGTTCCTGGCCCTTTACCGTATGTGAAAAGCATATCAAGGTCTTTCCCATCCTGAAATATTGAGGGGGTATCTCCTTGACGCCGAATATAACGGGGCAGTCATCGAGATTCCTGGTTATAACGGCCCCTGCATCCTCGTACTCCCGGTCGGAGAATGCCCTGATACCGGATGATTCCACATACACTTCGATACCCTTGGACACCAATTCACCCACATGAGCAGGTGTCAGGGGGGCCCTGGCCTCCCATCTGTTCTTGTCTTCCTTTCTTATACCGATACATACCATGGCGAGCACTCCTGGGAGGGGATTGAACGTTTACGTATATAATGGTATCTGAGGTCCGTGTTATGTTCGACCGTTGCTCGTTACCCTAAAGGGTTTTATACATGAAGCGAGCTAAAAGGATGAATGGATACCTTCGCTCATATCGTCATACCCCTTCTCGTGCTCCTCGCCCTGAGGGTTGATACGAGAAAGGCCCTAATGATGCTCCCCCTTGCGGTCATCCCCGACCTTGACATCTTCTTCAGGGCCCACAGACTGCTCTTCCACAACGTTTTCGTACTGGTACTGCTGCCAATGCTTTTCGGTGTCTACATCTACCATTACCACAGAAAATACTTTCCCTATGCCTGGATAGGCATATTTTACCTGTGCGCCCATCTGGTCCTTGACCTGAGCGAAGGCATAGCTCTTCTCTACCCCCTGACCACTAATTTCTATGCCATACAGGCCTCCATGGTTTTCGGTTTCTGGAACGGTATACCCTACCCCTCCTTCCGCTTCCTCTTCGATATCATCCCGGCCGAGAGGACCGTCTCCATAGGCGAGGGGCTCGGTCCGGGAGAGGCCATAACCCGGTACGAATCGGTTTCCGACGTTTCCACCGGACTGTTTTTTACCATTGCGGTGGCTGCGATGATGTACATCGACAGGAGCAGGAGGTTCGTCACCATCGTGGCTAAGTTAACAAGGGATATAATCCGAAGTATCATCCATCACATCAAAACCCTGTTCCACAAGATACGGGGTAAAAGGTCCTAGGAAATGGTATGGAAACACGCAGGCGTTTTCAGCCCCCGAATTCCTCTACCAGTTCCCGCGCCCTGTCTGCCCTTACCTTGCCCTCTTTTACCATGGCCTCCACCACTCTGTCCAGTATCTCACCCGAAGCCCCGGCGGCGATGGCCATGTTCTGGGCGTGCAGTTTCATGTGACCCTTTTGTATACCTTCTGTGGCCAGTGCTCGCAACGCGGCAAAGTTCTGTGCCAGCCCGACACTCGCCATGATTTCCTGTAACTCCCTGGCCGAGGACACCCCCAGTATCTTCATGCACACCTTGCTGACGGGATGAGTGGAGGTTACACCACCTACGATGCCCACGGCAAGAGGCATCTCGATGCTACCAGCCAGGTCGCCATGGGAGTTCCTTTCCCACCTTGTCAGGGGAGAGTAACCGCCCCCCATGGTTGCATATGAATGGGCGCCGGCCTCCACCGCCCTCGAGTCATTACCAGTGGCGTTGACCACACCGATCACACCGTTCATCACACCCTTGTTGTGGGTGGCGCACCTGTAGGGGTCCACACGGGCGAATTCGTAGGCCTGAAGTATCCCCTCTATGGTTTCCTCCCCTATGACTTCCTTGGAGTAGGTCACCCTTGCACGGGTCAGCCTGTATCTAGCGAGATTGGAGAGTATACGTAGGTACACTCTGCCTCCCGTGATCCTTTCCACCTCAGGTGCAAGGGCTTCCGCCATGGTATTGACCGCATTGGCCCCCATGGCGTCCCTGCAGTCCACCAGGAGATGGACTATGAGGTAGGAGCCGTAGCGGCATTCCAGTACCCTGCACATGAGGTCCCTGGCACCCCCGCCGTACCGCAGCAGTACGGGGTCCTGTTCATCGGCCAGCTCGAGTAGCCGCACCTTGTTCTCCATCAGCTCCACGGATGCCCGGTGGGGGTCGTGCACCCCGGTTACCTGGATCTGGCTGATCATCACCGGGTCCGTACTATGTGCGTGGAAACCTCCGGTGGGACGGGACAACTTAGCCGCATAGGAAGCCGCCGCTACCACCGATGATTCCTCCATCACCATGGGTACGAGATAATCCCTTTCGTTGACCCTGAAGTTGGTGGCTATACCCAAGGGTAACTCGTAGGTGCCGATCACGTTCTCTATCATCCTGTCCGCCATCTCATTTGACAGCCCTCTGCCCGTGAGTACTTCCAACTCCTCCTCTTTCAAACCACACAGTTGTCCGATTTTTTTTGTGCGTTCCTCGATATCCATCTTGTGGAAGCCCGATAATCCGGAATCTTCGATAGCCATGTTATCCCGTTAACAAAAGGTTGGTGGTATATTTAGATTGGGATTATCCCGAAACAATCACGGCTGTGTAACCTAGAGAGATATGTCACCCCTCTATTGGAGGTAGAAGTATATCCTCCAATTTAAGTTCTTTGACTAGCTTGTCAAACCATTTGTGATCTACCTTTCCAGAATATTTTTCTTCGGGACAGGTACCAATGGCTGAATGATGTTTACCGTTATTGTCTACTGGAATGCTATGCATTCCATCGATCTTTGGAATTCGTTTCGAATTCCGAAAAATACCAGTGATTGTAAACACGGATGAATTTATCAATCTCAGTCCTGTTCCTTGAATTGCCAAGGTGATGTCTGAGAAAACGTTTCAGCCCTTTTTGATAAGCGCTTAGCTTTCCAAGTGTTTGTGGATGATGGATGCTAGACCAGATATGCTTTTGATTGACATATTCAGAACAATATTTTCTCATCTCGTTATTCTTTCTACTGAACTGAGATCCATTGTCAGTGAGAAGATTATCGTACTTTACTTTGATCAGCTTCTTCATCCCCTGGATAACAGTTTTATCTTTCGCGTTTCGTAGAGACATGGCCCACCCCTTTCTGGTATGATCGTCTTCCATCGTTAATATTGATACACCATTAAATGAAGTAAGATCTGCCTGTATCAAACGGTTTGGATGCCCCCATTCAAAACGTTTCCATTCATTTTGAATACGTCTTTCACGCTCGATCTCACCTTCTCTTACAAGGATATTGTATGTAAGAGATGGGTATAGACGGTTAGTGCTACCAACCCTTCGTAGGCTTTCATTTACAATGTCTGATACTGGCTTTGGTCCAAACCCTGTAGCCTTTCTTACAGCGACTACTTTATCTTCGATATCTTTAGGTGTTTTATTCGGTATTGTTTTCGGGCGTGTTGATTTGAATTCCAGGCCTGCAATACCTTCCTCTAGAAATCTTCTCAGTATCCTGTAAAACTGGCGAAGACTTAGACCGATCATCTCAGCTGCTTTTTTTCGAGTGATTCCGAAAGGTTTAGGGGCCAGTGTTTTGGCAATAGCTCCGTAACGCTCTTTCACATAGCTTGGCTCATCCTTGAGAACATCGATGTGTTCCCTATCCAAATATATATTTCCTCGTTCGAGTATCATGTGGTGTCACCTCTTTGTTGGTGAATTCATCATTCCGACAAAGGGGTGACACATGTTAATGGTTTACACA
>JAFDTY010000060.1 GCA_019594055.1 Candidatus Haladaptatiplasma halalkaliphilum
GTCGGTCTCACTGGCCTCGACCAATAGGTTTTTTGCCATGGCTATAGATTCGGGTACGCGGGTCAACCACTTGACCATACCCGATAGTTCACGGACATTCTTGTCAGTATACATGGCGGAATCCATGACGAAATAAGCTACTTCATCTCCCTCAGCAAGTGCCCTTGAATATTGCTGGATAACCTCTCTGAAATGTGTTTTATCGGAAGTGTTTCCGCTCAAGGCACCTATCCACACCGGAAGATCCGATTCTGAAACCGTGATGAGCGAAATCATGTACTGTTTCAGGTCGAAATTTCCATCCTTGGAATGCCCTTTTACAATATCTATCGGAACCATCTCATCATCTGGATACTCATATTCCCCATGGACACTTATCGTTGTTGTATCTAGATGGAAAAAATTCCTCTTAACATTCATGTTCGAAAGCGTACGCATTGACACTTCCATGAATATTTTCGTGTTGTTGTTCTCATACAACCTGTCGAGAGCCCGGCCAAGTGTGTCATCGTTGAAATCTTCGGACACCAAACCATTTTCGAACAATCGGTCAACGGGTTTAGTCTCCATGAAATCAGGGAACATGTAGAGCGGCTTGCTGACAAAACCCAATGCGTTGATGACCATGGCCATAACGGCATCACCCGTAGACACCTTCTGCTGTTCGTTAACTCCAACAATGCGGTTGATGGTCTCGGCCAGTTTAATCTCTCGACATACACCCGCCACTATCCCGTGGTGGTCCAGTACCTTGCTTGAATATTCCATGCATTTCACCTGTATCTTATTTGAAATGATATGGGTGGAAAGGTATATATAGATTGCGTGCAGTACTGCACACAATGGACGGTTACATAATCGTGTTCAATCTGCCTCCGAAGAAAAAGAACGTGGAAATCAGTAAGTTTTGCCAAATGTTCTACGGACAGGACACAAGTTCCTGGGGTGGAAAGTACCGATATCATAGGCGCGGACTTTTGGATGACATCCCGCATCGAAAACTGTCAAGAGGTGTAATTCTCATCTACCAAGATGATCTGGAAACGGTTCTTAGATTCCTTGAGGGATACAATGCGCATATACATGCCAGAGAGGTAAAGTTGATTGAAGAGGACAGAAAGGAGATGGGAAAATAATCACAGTTCACGAGGGAGAAAAAATCATATTTTGTTTACAAGGGGTGCGGAATGTAGGATAGATTCCTTGGAGAAACATTTGGGCCTACATCCGTTGGTAGTAGAAGATATATTGAACTCCGAACAGCGTCCCAAGGTTGAGGAGTTCGAAGAATATATCTTTATCACTCTAAAAATGTTTTTCTTATCGCATAAACAGATGATTGCACAACAATTCAACATCGTGCTGGGCAAGGGATATATCCTTACCTTTCAAAGACATCCCAACAATGTTTTCGACGATGTAATGAAAAGGATAAAAAGTGGTAAGGGCAGGATAAGGACCATGGATAGCGACTATCTTGTTTATCGCCTGATAGATGCTGTTATTGACACATATTTCAATGTGATAGAAAAAGTTGGAGATATGGTAGAGGCTATCGAAGATAGATTAGTAGAAGACCCTGATGAGTCCATACTGTACGATGTTCATTCTTTGAAACGAGACATGATCTATCTCCGACGATCAATATGGCCAATGAGAGAGGTGGTAGGTTCTCTTAGCAGAGACAGATCCTCCATGATCAACACAGAAACTGAGATATTTTTCAGAGACATATACGATCACACAATTCAAGTAATAGATATGATTGAAACATTCAGGGATATGCTTTCGGGTATGCTTGACCTTTATCTGTCCAGTCTGAGTAACCGCATGAATGAAGTAATGAAGGTTCTAACAATAATCGCCACAATCTTCATTCCACTCACCTTTATAGCAGGTATTTACGGTATGAACTTTGACCCCGATGCTTCGCCTTTAAATATGCCCGAACTCAACTGGATCTATGGATATCCTGTTACACTTATTGGCATGCTGATCATATCCCTGATCATGTTGTTTTATTTTAGGCGTAAAAAGTGGTTTTGATCCGACGATATATGATTTAAAACAAAATCACAACACATTACAGTTCCTTCAACATATTGATGGTATCAATTAAATAATTAATACTTTGGCAAATGATTATATATCCTAAAAAAATATACCTTGTACGGTGTGCTATGAGAAATATCCGTAATGAGTTCATCGCCAAGATATCCTCAGTTCTGATAATACTGGTTATAGTTTCAGTTCTGGCTACTATCGGTCTTTGGTATTTCGAAGAGGATGTCACTCTTTTCGAGTCTTTGTATTGTGCGGTGATCACAATGACCACCGTAGGATACGGAGATATCACTCCTGTGACAACAGCTGGAAAATTGATATCTATGTCCTTAGCAATATCGGGCTTAGGACTTTATGCATATTTCGGCACAATGATAGTACATAGCATAACAGAAACATCATTAAGAGAAGTGATAGGAATGGATAAATGTAATTTTAAAAATCATGTGGTTATATGCGGTTGGAATCCCACAGCTAGAATAACTTCCCTGGAGTTGCTAGCACAAGACAAACAACTTGCCGTGATAACTGAAAACAAGGATGAAGTTCCGAAAATCAAACGCATCGGGGACAGAAAAAATTTATCCCCCGTTTTCGGAGATTACTCTAAACGTGAAGTACTAATATCTGCCGGAGTAGAAAAAGCCGAAAGTGCTATCCTTGCAAGTGACGATGACAGTAAAAATCTCATAAGTATAATCAATCTAAAAAAACTGAATCCAAATGCACGAATTATTGCAAAGACTAGTAGAGAGGAACTGAAAGAAACTATGGAGCTAGCAGGGGTAACTTACGTTTCAACTCCTGATACATTGGTGGGGAAACTCATGGCAAGTGCCACCCTCGAACCCACGGTTGCCAATTTCATAGAGGATCTCACCACATCGGTGGGCGACAAGGGCTACGACCTTCGTCAGTATAATATACCGTACAATTACAAAGGTTCTATCGGAAAATTATGCCACGATATAAAAAAGCAAACAAATGCAGTTCTTTTGGCCCTTGCCAGAAAGGAAGCAAGCGGTAGGTGGGACATACATCCGAATCCAAGAGACAATATCCTGTTGAAAAGGGGAGATCGAATAATCTTATTGGGTAGTTCGGAGGAATTTGAAAAGGTAGACGATATTCTGAAGACACGCTAACTCTTCTCTTCCATCTGATTCATGAACCAGACTTCCTGCTGCGTAAAGGGTACCTTGATATCGTTCTCTTCCAGTGTTTTCTTGATCTGCCAAAGCAACTCCATCCGTATCTGGAACCAGTCTGTCGATGGCGCCCATATCCTGACCTTTAGCTTAACGGAACTGGCACCCAGATCATGAACGAATGTCTGTGGAGGCGGATTCTTCAGTGCCAGAGGGTGCTCTTCGATGAGCTCCTTGATTATCTCCATGGCACGGTCGGCGTCGTCTTGATATCGTATGCCTATGTCGTATTCGAACCGTCTAGCTACATTCTCTAAGAAGTTGGTGATGGTACCGGTGAATACTTTTTCGTTCGGTATCCTGACGAATACACCGTCAAAGGTCCTTATGGAGGTGGATATTATCCTTATATCTTCCACAATACCCAAATTACCGTCGATGTTCACCACATCGTCTATTTGTATAGGGCGTTCGAAGATCAGGAATATGCCCGAGATCATGTTAGAAACGATGCTCTGACTGGCAAATCCGATAACGATGGCTATTATGCCTCCGGCAACCAGAAAACCGGACATGTTTATCTGTAATATGGGTAAGATAACAATAACACCTATGAACAAAGCGACATAGTTGATGATCTTGGATAAAGTAACTATCAAGTTTTTGGAAGCTTTGTCTTTCAGTGTTCTTCTTAAATTAAGACTGATCATCTTACCGATGATAACTATTACCAGCAGTATCAATATACTCCTCAAAATTTCAAAAAGGGTAACTCCCGAGTATATCTCGGTTTCCATCATATGCCACCCTCCATTATGAATTTCGAGCCCTTCAATGGCTGCTTGCTCTGAATGTAAACTTCCTTAGATAGTCTCATCCCATCGATAAAAGGCTTAACGCTGAATTCCGTTTCCGAGTAATCATCATCTTGGATCATCATTTTCGCCTTCATGGATACGAGCTCGGAATCGTAATACATCTTCATCCCGTAGGCGTTGAAGACAGCCTTGGTTACCTCGACCCACCTTTTACCACGGTTGGATATATTCAGGTCGATGATACCCTCGTAGGCCGGGTCCACGTCTGGCATCCTATGGTTGAGGTCACTCATCCAGTACTTGCAGATACTACCGGTCTTGACGTCACCGTACAGTGTAAATTTCGGTTTACCGAAGGTAAAGATGTCTATGGGACGGTCCATCTTACCTCCACCGGTAAAAACTCCTATCTCAACCGGGAAGGTAACGAAAATACGTTTTTTGTATCCGGGTTCCACCACCAGAGGTTTCTGGAATTCCACCAGCAAGGACGAGGTCAGAGCCTTGGGAAGGTTCATGGGTTCCACAGGGCAGATGAGCAGGGTTTTCGTTGCCCCGAGGATCTGTTTCTCCACCACAACATCACCAAGCACCCTGTGGTATAGCACACCGTCTTCGTCCCTGGAGACTATTATGCTGAGATCATCCTTTACTATCTCGGTAGATATCCTATGGACACCGTACATGATGTAGCATAAAATAATGCATATATCAAATTATTGGTCAATGGTAATTTCACGTATCATTGATTATGTGTACGGCCCCAGGGTATAACCACGCTGATTTTTTTACAAAAATTATAATGCCACCGTACGGTATGAGATTATTAAGAAAGTAGGAGTTATAATATATAAGGGGTCAATCATATGAAGAAAAGAACAAAAGAATTTGCATTTTTGATGGCGGCGATGCTAACCGTCTCGGCTTTTATCACCGTATCCCTGGTATCCACCGGGTATGATATCGACCATGCCGAGGACATGGTCACCCAAAGTATCGTACCGGAACTGGGCCGTACTGGCCTATTACCGCCCGAAGATATGGATGAAAGGTCACCTCATCCTTACAGTAGATCAGACGGCGACTTGGTTTACATAATTATACAGGAAGACATGTACGCCAGCATAACCGACAGCGTGCACTCCCTCGTGGATAATATCGAGAACCGTAGGAATGTACCGTACACCGTAGAGATACTTAACGACGACTGGAACGACCACCCGCAGGTGAGAAGAGCCCTGCAGGATGGATATGACGAAGATATGGTGGGTGCCATATTGATAGGAGATATACCCGTCTCATGGCACTTCAAGGACGGATTCGGTCACGAAACTTTTCCCATCGATCTCTACTACATGGATTTGGACGGAGAGTGGGGAGGCGGTGACGGTACACTGCAAAATCCCTACACCACCCATACGGATGGAAGCGGAAACGTTGAACCCGAGATATGGGTGGGCAGACTGTATACCGGCTCGCTTGGATACCTGGGTCGCAGTGAAGAGCTGTCAGAGGCGTACATAGATAAGGTGGATGACTATTCCAGGGGTGCCCTCACCCGAGAGGATAAGGCATTGGTATTCGTGGATAACGACTGGTATAATTGGGCGGACCAATGGGATGCTAACGCGGGTTTGCTATACGAGGACAGGACCTTTGTGAAGGAATACAGGGATACGAACGCTGAAAATTATCTGAACAACCTCACCATAGATTACGAGTGGATATCACTGTTCGCTCATTCGAATCCCATGCTGCACGTTTTCTATCCCGGGGAAGGTGGGAGTAACACATACGCATATAACACTGACATAAGCGGAACCCGGCCCAGGGGGCTGTTCTACAACTTCTTCTGCTGCAGCGGTACCGAGTACACCTATTCCTCGAATAACGGTTACATAGCAGGGCACTATATCTTCTCGCCTACCGCTTCGGGTCTGGTCGGCGTAGGCTCCACAAAAACAGGTTCCATGCTTCACTTTCAGGACTTTTACCATCCGCTCTCCCAGGGTGCCGGGATAGGAGAGGCCTTCAAACATTGGCATGTAATTAACGGACAATCGTCACGCGATTGGTTCTACGGCATGAACATTCTCGGAGACCCCACATTGGAGACGGGCGGTTACGACGAGGAGATTTTATCCTACGACATACCCCTGCACGCAGAGGGAGACGCCGAAGGCTGGAACTTCGTGTCATTCAATTTGATGCCCTTGGATACTTCCCTGGAGGCTATCCTATCGGACATCTCCGGTAATTACGATAAGGTGATGTGGTACGGTGGTACTAGTTATGAAACCAGCTTGGAGAACATATACGAGGACGATGTTGAAAAAGGAGATCTGGGTTACATGACCGGTATGTCACACCCGGACGCAAGCACATGGGGTATAAGGCGGCACAGCTCGTCTTCGGGAGATAATTCATGGGATTTCGGAGACGGCATGTTCAACAAGCGCTCCGATACAAGCATGCTGAGCTGGTTGGTCTCGCCGGAGATAGACCTAGCCGGCGCCAATTCACCCGAACTCACCTTCCAGCACTGGTACGACTGGGGCGATACAGCCCTGTACGATGCAGGTAACGTTAAGATATCCACGGACGGTGTGGACGGACCATGGACCTTGATAATACCCGAAGAAGGTTACCACGGAATAGTTCCCACCGATTGGGGCAACCCCCTGGGCGGCCAGCGTGCCTGGGGCGGCTCATCCGGTTGGACAACGGCTACCTTCGATCTGTCTGCCTATGCCGGTGAAACCGTGCATATACGATGGGACGCGGGTACCGAGGCCTGGGACGGTTATAACGGACAGGGGTGGCGCATAGACGATATAGCGGTAACCGGGGTCCTTTACGAGATATCTGAACAGGCCGTTTGGAAATCTTACGTACCAGGCAGAACGGAGCACTTCAACAACTTGGACTCGTGGGATCATACCATGGGTATATGGATACGCATGATCACCTCGGATACGTTGACCATCATAGGTACTCGATCGGGTGATACATCCTTGATGCTGGGCCCGGGCTGGAACATGGTAGGGATCTCCAGCGCAACCACTGGTAATCACGGATTACCTACAGAGATCACCAGCATCGGTTACTTCGATGCCTCAGGGGAGTACAACCTCGCATATACCGACGATCCGGGCGCTTTCGCATTCCAGCCCGGTAAGGGTTACTGGCTGTATAACGGTGCGGACCACATGGTATACTGGCACATCAAATACTAGACCATATGATATTGGCCGACATAATGTGTGTGCACGGGCACACGGTATTCAAGAAGTGAACCCGGCGGAGACATGAAGGTCCCCGCCGAGACCTCTCCTTGCCCTCTCCCTTTTCCAAGGGCACTCCTGTTGAACAAGAGTGCATCATCATAAAAAGAGTGGAGGTATTTATAACTGCCGGGTGTTTACGTTATCTGACGAAATAATCCGTTAATTGTTTGCGTTAAATACATATATCATCCCTGCAATTTACCATGAAACGATTATAGAGGAAAAACATGAAACTGAAGACCCTTAACGTCCTGGGGATGCTTTGCGTACTTTTGCTAGGTGCAAGCACCGGTTTTTACCAAAACGAGACAGTTGAGGATGTTCCCGAGGGAACATTAGTGACGATTCATGATGTTCAAAGAACGGCTATACGTATAAACCATGACATCGATCTTGCCACCCAAGCGGCCATCGAAGGATGGCCGGGAGACGGAAGTGAGGATGACCCGTATGTAATAGAGGGATATGAGATAGACGGAACAGGCCACGGCTATTGCATCTACGTGGGAAACACAAGCTCTCATTTCATCATCCGGGATAACCGATTGCACAACGCAAGCGGCAGAGGGCAGATATATTACAGGAATTCGGGCATAAACTTTCATAATGTTACCAACGGCACTGTCCGTGAAAACGTGATCATGGATTGCGGCTTCGGTATAATGTTGAACCATGGGTGCACGAACAACACCGTAACCGGTAACTCAGTATCGTACAATAAGGATTACGGGATATATCTGTATACCTCCACATACAATACATTGAGCGGCAACACGGTGTTCAACAATACAAGGGGCATTTACGTACTTCATCGTTCACATCACACCACGGTAACTCAAAATGTGATAGAACATAACGCGCAAAACGGTATACTGCTGCAGCTTGCAGATCACAATACCATATCGGATAACATTATTAAATTCAACCAGCAAGGGAGTATATACATCTCTAATTCCGGTCACACCCATCTGTCCAACAACGAAATTTCGAATAATACACTCAGGGGAATATACATTTTAAATTCGGTTTATATCGAACTGTTCGAAAACACTATGGTTAACAACGGAATCAACATATTCGGAGGAAGGCTGGAGCACTGGAACACCCACACAATATCCACAGATAACACGGTCAACGGCAGACCGGTGCATTATTGGAAAGATGTTACAGGAGGAACGGTGCCTCCGGGTTCCGGGCAGATCATACTCGCTAACTGTACGAGTGTAACCGTAGAGAACCAGCAAATCAGCGATACCGATATAGGCATCATCCTTGGCTATTCCGATGGTAATATATTGTCAAATAACGTCGCCTTTTTGAATTTTCACGGGATATCCGTATCACACTCCACGGGAAATACAATTTTGAATAATCATGTATCTCATAACTCACGGGGAATATACATTTATTTCGGAGATGATAACCACCTGTCCAAAAACATAGTGGAGGAAAATGACTTCGGGTTTCATCTCCATTCTTCAACCAATACCACACTTGAAAATAATTCGATATCCGATAACGATTATGGAGTGTATCTCTTCAGAAGCATCAGAGCATCCCTGGAAGGTAACGAGATAATGGGACATGGGATCCTTATGGGGGGCGACAAGGTCGAATACTGGAACACCCATACGATCGGCACCTCGAATACGGCTAATGGCGGTCCCGTCTATTACTGGAAGAATCAACGTTCGGGGACCGTACCCCCTGATGCTGGACAAGTCATACTGGCAAACTGCAGTCAAATTGTCGTCCATGGGCAGAATATCGGTCATGATATAGGGGGCATACAGCTGGGCTTTTCATTTTCGAACACCATATCAAATAACACCGCATCATACAATCAGCGAGGGATATACCTGTATAATTCATATGAAAATACTCTTTCAGATAACATATTATACAACAATTCCCACGGGATCTTTACGCTTGATTCTTACAAAAATTTGTTGTCCGAAAACGAGATGTACAACAACACATACGGTATATACATGTCCAATTCGGATAACAACAATGCATCTGCAAATACATTGGGAAATAATAACTATGGGATATACATATATCGATCTGAAAGGATCACACTACATAACAATGATATGCACAATGACGGAATAATGATAGACGGTAATCAATTCAGGCATTGGGACACCCACACCATAGATACGTCCAACACGGTGAACGGCAAACCCGTGTATTACTGGAAGAACGAAACCGGTGGTACCGTCCCCGAAGGTGCGGGCCAGGTGATACTCGCCAACTGCATGGGGGTTACCGTTACGGGGCAAAGGCTTATAGATACGGCCGCAGGATTGCAGATGGGGTATTCGGTGGAGAACGTGATCTTCAACAACACCGTCATGAACAACCATTACGGTATCTACCTTTACGCGTCCAGTGACAACACAATATACCACAATAATTTCATGGGAAACGAAAACCAGGCTCGGGAGGAAGGGGTGAACCAATGGGACGACGGATTTCCCTCCGGGGGCAACTACTGGTCGGACTACCGGGAAATATATCCCGAAGCCTCGGAAATAGATGATTCCGGGATATGGAACACACCCTACGCCATACCCGGGACGGGAAACCAGGATACATACCCGTTGATGCATCCCAGGGTTGCCCTGGGACTCACGTTGCACGAGCCGAGTCAGGGGATATTGATCACAGAAGATAGTGTCACCGTCAGGTGGTCCTCCACAGGTGGCGTGGAGTCCAGGGTGCATGAGGTACGCCTTGACGAAGGTGTATGGATATATGTAGGCCCAGGTACCACGTACACCTTCCACGGCCTGGAAGACGGCGAGGCCAGTATACAGGTAAAGGTGGACGATGGTATCATGGAGGCCGTTTTAAGAGTTGTAAACTTCACCGTGGATACCACCCCTCCGTGGTTGGAGGTCATCGAACCCCGTACCGACAAAATTTTTACCGAAGGTAACGTTACCGTTGAATGGGAAGGCGGGGATGAAACGTCGGGTATCAGCCATTACGCAGTAAGGCTTGAGGGGGAGAACTGGGTCCCCACGGGGTCAAATACTTCGCACACCTTCACCCACCTCGAGGACGGCTTTTACCGGGTGGCGGTGAGGGCGTGGGACGCCGCAGGGCATAATAGTACACAAGATGTGGATTTCGCGGTGGATACCACACCTCCCCTGGTGGAAATCATCACTCCGGGGGATGGGGTTGTGTTCAGGTCGAACATAGTGATGGTGGAATGGTACGGCAAGGACGATACCAGCGGGATATCCAATTACAGTATACGTATCAACGGTGGGGACTGGATATGTAAGGGAACATCCGCGGAGCATCTTTTCATGAACCTCGAGCACGGAGAGCACACCGTTTGTGTGATGGCATACGACAATGCATCCCACGTATCAACGGACAGCGTTACCTTCATCATCGCATCCGTGGTCGAGGAAGAGGACCCGGGGGAAAGTTTTATGGTAATATTGGTGGTTATGGCTACGGTGCTCATCTTCCTTGGCCTCGTTTTCCTGTTGCGGAACAGCCGCAAGGTGCGGGGAATCGAGCGTGAAACCGGGTGGTACAAAAAGGAAAGAAACAGGAGACGTTATGATGAAGATTGAGGTACTTTACTTGCTTTTCATGGCATTCGCCCTGGTGACCGCGGGAGCAGCGGTCAACATGACGGACACGGGGATCGCCCGGACAGATGCACCCCTACGAATAAACGGCGACGAGGATTTCCAGGGGCATGGGTTTCCCGGAAGCGGCACCACCAACGACCCCTATATGATCCAGGGCTACGAGATAGACGGTGGGGGATACGGTTACGGTATATTCATCGGCAATGCAACGGTACATTTCACACTTCGAAATTGTGTCGTTTTCAACGCAACGGGCCGCCTCTGGGACCATCACTATTTGGATACGGGCATCTACATCTACAACAGCCGTAACGGCACCCTGGAGAACAACGAAGTACGGGACAACGGCGACACTGGCATACGGATATACTCGTCGAGTAACAACCTTGTGAACCATAACACGTTGATTGGAAACAGGTTGGGGATGGTACTTTCCGGCTCCGGCGATAATACCATAGACCATAATACGATATCAAACGAAGATATCGGACTACGTTTGATGAACTCTTTCCATAACGAGGTGGAGAACAATACTGTTACGGGGAACGATGACACAGGCGTTGAACTTTTCATGTCCAACGGAAACTATTTTTACAAAAATATCGTATCGAACAACCGAGACGGCTTCTACCTGGAATTTTCGAATAACAACACTATGAACAGAAATACCGTTACCGAAAATTCGTACGGGATAAACATATTAGATTCCCAAAACAATCGAATATTCCATAACAACCTTATGGATAACGAAATTCAGGGATGGGATGATGGCGATAACAACTGGCATAACGGTTTTCATTCAGGAGGTAATTACTGGTCGGACCATCACGGAGACGATTTCTATCATGGATCAGATCAGAACATCTCCGGGAGCGACGGTATAATTGATATACCCTACTACGGTCATGGATTAACAGACCTTTATCCCTTGACAGATCCGTCTCCGAGACCCCATGTTAGGATAGACTACCCCGAGGACGGTGATATGATATCCGAAGAGAGTTTTACAGTGATGTGGACCGGTATCGAACGTTTCACCGATTTATTAAGCTATGAACTCCGGTTAAATGATGACGAGTGGATAGATATCGGTACCGATACGGAACATATACCGCAGGATCTCACTGACGGAGAATACATCCTGGAGGTAAAGGTCGCAGATCAGGAGGGAAACACCAAGACAGACACTGTTGGGTTTAGAATCGATTCTCCACCAGTGGTAGAGATAATATCGCCCAGTGCAGGTGAGATATTCTCTACCCATATCGTAACTATACGATGGGAGGGTTACGATTCCATGGGTATTTACTATTATGAGGTGAGGATAGACGATGAACCGTGGATAGATAAGGACATATCAACGGAACATACCTTTGAAGATATATCCAATGGTGAACGGTTTGTGTATGTACGCGCATGGGATATTACAGGTAAAAACACCATCGCAAGCGTAAATTTCACCGTCGACACCACGCCACCCGAGATGGAGATCACATCGCCCGGTCATGGTGAATTGCTCAATCGAAACGATGTGACATTGGAATGGACAGGAGAAGATGAAACCACTGAGATAGATCGCTATGAGGTTCGGGTTGACGGGGGAGATTGGATAGATGTAGGTAAAAACGAAATTTACACCTTCGAAGGACTGTCTGAAGGCGATCATGTCTTTGAATTAAGAGGGTGGGACACTGCCGGTAACAGCGATATCATTTCCATCAATTTTACCATCGACATCACACCCCCTGATTTATCCATAATATCTCCTTCGTCAGGCGAGGTTATACACAATACAAGCGTAATAGTAGACTGGGAGGGGCATGATAACAGTGGTATAAATTACTATGAAGTTCGTATCGATGACGGTGACTGGATATACATGGGTAAGCTGACCAGAAATACGTTCAACGAACTTTCCGATGGAGAACATACCGTTGAGGTACGTGCATGGGACAATGCCGGCAACAACCGGACGGAGAGCGTTACCTTCACGGTGTCAACGGGATTGGCTCGGTATGCCAGACCTATCACTTTGGTTGTTATCGGTGCCGTGGGTGCTGTTTTGTTGTATTTTTTTGGATTTAAAAGAGGGAAGGGGGGGAAGGATGAAGAACATGAGACTGATTACATTTACGATACGAAGGGCTTTGGGACAAAATTGGTTAAGCTCCTGACCTGATAACCTTTTTAACATTGATGCCTTCAAGATAGTAGATGTAGCACAGACGTCTGATGTTGTGTACGATCCCTCTAAGGTAGTCTTCGGTTTCTCTTCGTGGTCCTA
>JAFDTY010000047.1 GCA_019594055.1 Candidatus Haladaptatiplasma halalkaliphilum
CTAAATGCCGTACTACTTGTTGCACAAGGTATGAGCTGTTCTGAAGTAAGTAATTATTTAGGCGATTCTGTCAGGAGTATTCAGAATTGGGTCAATGCATTCGAGAAAGAGGGGTTGGCCGGTTTGAGGGATAAAAAAACTCAGTTCGTGGATGAATGACCCGAATATTGACACCTGGGCAACGGATGAAGTCATGTATCAACAACATGGTACAACATGTAAAATGCGGATTGCACCGGTAAACAAAAATCCGATTGTATATCGCCACCCAACACGGAAGAATGTTGGTTACTATGGTGCAGTGCGGCTCCGTGATGGTAAATTCATATATCAACGAGAGCCGGAAAAATTCAACGCAGAAACCTTTCATCGGTTTCTGAAATATCTTCGGAAACTCGCCGAACGAACCGAACGTAAAGTGATTTTGATACTGGATAATGCAAGATATCATCCGCCAAATTGCACAAGCTGTGGCGTGTTGAATGTAATGATCGATTCATGCTCGATAACCTTCCTCCATATAGTCCTGAATTGAATCCGACAAAACGGGTCTGGAAATTGACAAGAAGGTCTTCTACACATAACCGTTACTTCCCAGATATAGACGCTATCACCAATACTGTGGAATCTCAATTTGATCGATGGAGACATGGAAGTGAAACCCTGAGAAAACTATGCGTAATCAATTAGGACACCATGTATAGTAAGGTATTGTACGCCTGATAAACCTTCTTATGAGGAAAGGGTCAGAACTGCGATAGAAAATGGTTTGCAGCTTGTCATCCATTACCGCGATCGACAACGAAGACATACATTCGGAGTCATTTCACCTATGAATCTCGAAAAGAGTTCATATGACAATGTTATCAGACTCACCGCCTATTGCCATCTAAGGGATGATGAAAGAACCTTTCTCCTTGAACGGATAAGAGATGTGGCTCTCTTTGATCCTAACCCGTACTGTTTTATCGCCAATCCTGGATAGCGGGTTTAAGGATATAGCGTAGTAATCGATATCGGAAAGGTAATGAAATCTATACCTCACTACGGATGGTACCGTAATCGAACCCATGGTTGTATCGTGCCACCCGGGATCCGGTATCCTCATGTCCCACCGGAAGATAATATGCCCGTATCAAACTTCACCATTATAGAAAATAGAGATTATTGATGCCCGTAACCACCATGTTGATGCCTATGGAGCCGATGAAAAATCCGTTCAACCTCAGATAAAGGCCCAATTTTTTATCGAAATTCTTCCTCGCACCGTCGTGCAGCAGTCTTTTACGCATTACTGACATTATATACACTATGTAGAAGTTGATGATCATGGCCAGGGCGATTATGCCTATATCGAAAGGTGTGGGAAAATCTTTGCCTATTATGATGCTGACAGTAATGGACCCGGGTCCCACTATAAAGGGTATCGCCACCTCGGATGCTATGTCGTCTAGTGTACCTTTCAACGTGATCACGGATCGGCGTCCCTGTATTATTATGATCAACCCCAGTGAGAAAAGGACTATCCCTCCGAATATACGGAAGGATTCGAAATTTATACGGAAGATATGGGTGAACAGGAGTCCACCGGTAACGGCAAAGATCGCGTAAATAACGAAGGATTGGATACAGGCTTTTATCAGCACACGGTAATAATCTCCGTCAGGAAGTTCCTCCCTGACGTTCTTCACGTAAACGAAGAGGGCGAAGGGGTTGAGCATAACAAGGAATGCAAGGACGTACGAGAACATAACATCAACCTAATAGAACCGGTATAAATAGGTATCTCCCCGGGCAAATAGGTTTTATGGTAGTCCCCTTCTGCTCCTTTGATGTGCGTTAAAGTTAACGAAAAGGGCGAAGTCATCCATGGAAGGATCGGCAAGGTTATACTACGGTACGCATCAGTAACATCGACTAACATCCTTGCCAAAGAACTGGCCAAGGATAATGCCCATGAAGGCACGGTGATAGTAGCCGTCAAACAGGTAGGCGGCAGGGGCCGTAAGGACAGGGTATGGCATTCGCCCCCGGGAGGTCTATGGTTTTCCATGATACTTTACCCCGATCTGGAACCGGGCAGAGCCATGCTGGCAACCATGTGCGCATCCCTTGCCGTTGTGGAGGGGGTGAAGAGTTCCATCGGTATTGATGCGAACATCAAATGGCCCAACGACGTGCTGATCAACGGCAGAAAAGTGGCGGGCATACTCACCGAGATACATTCAGTTCCGGATGAATTGAAGTACATTGTCGTGGGTGTCGGTGTTAACGTGAACAACCGTATACCGAAAAATATCGAGGGTAGCGCCACGAGCCTGTTGTATGAAACTGACCAGCACACGGACATTGAAAAACTGCTGGAAGATATACTGGGACATATGGATGATATGTACTCGCTTTTGATAAAGGGTCGTCACCAAGAGATACGGGAGTTATGGTTGGCCCGTTCGGATATCAAAGGCAGGAAGGTCCGAGTTACGGATGGGAAATATACCCGTACCGGTATGGTCCGGGGTATCGACCAAAACGGATGCCTACTGCTGGACATAGGTGACAAAACGGTAACCGTGGTATCCGGGGATGTTGAGCTACTGTGAAGACCTAAAGTTTATAAACTTCCGCATATACTACTTGCCTCAAGAAAAAAGGGGTATATTCATATGGCGAAGAAGATACGAGTTCTCATAGCCAAACCGGGTCTTGACGGACATGATAGGGGTGCCAAGGTGGTAGCCCGGGCACTCAGAGATGCAGGTATGGAAGTTATCTATATGGGTCTGCACCAAACGCCCGAGCATATCGTGGAAGCGGCCATACAGGAGGATGTGGATGTTATCGGCCTCTCGCTGCTGTCCGGAGCTCACATGACCCTGATCCCCGATGTTATGGAACTTCTAAGGGAAAACGGTGCCGAAGATATGGTAGTCCTCGGGGGCGGGATAATACCCGACAAGGACGCCCGAAGCCTTAAGGATATGGGTGTAAGCATGATATTCGGACCCGGTACAAGAACCGACGAGATAGTGGAATACATCCAAAAGAATGTCAGGGTTGCTGATGAGTGATGCTTCCATGGACCTGGTATCTAGGATTTTAGGTGGTGACCGACGGGCTGTTGCCAGGCTGATGAGCATGGCAGAAAACGACGTTCCGGGTGTCAAAAAAATACTTGCCGAGCTGCACACTCACACGGGAAGGGCCCATATAATCGGCGTTACCGGACCTCCGGGCTCCGGCAAGAGTACCTTGGTGGATAAATTGACACTCGAGTACAGAAGGATGGGTAAAACCGTGGGGATAATCGCCGTGGACCCCACATCTCCCTTCACCGGCGGCGCCCTGCTGGGTGACAGGATCCGCATGAATGAAGTCGCCCTTGACAGGGGAGTTTTCATACGAAGTATGGGTGCCAGGGGGCATCTGGGAGGGCTGGCGAAGAAGACGGGAGATCTGGTCAAGATCATGGATGCCTTCGGAAAGGATATGATACTGGTTGAAACCGTAGGCGCAGGGCAATCCGAGGTGGAGATAGTGGGTACCGCATATTCCACCATCATCGTCGAAGTACCAGGCCTGGGCGACGATATACAGGCCATCAAGGCGGGGATACTCGAGATCGGAGATATATTCGTGGTGAACAAATCCGACCTTGACGGAGCGGATGAAACCGCCAGGGAACTTGATGCCATGCTGGATATGAACCCCAACGATTCGGGTTGGAGACCCCCGATCATCCAGACAAGTGCGTTATCCGGTGACGGTGTCTCCCGGGTGGTCGAGGCCTTAACGGAACACATGAACCATTTAAACGAAACCGGAAACCTTCACAAACTGGTGAGGGCAAGAGCAAGGGACGAGCTACGTAATATCATAATTGACCATATCCGTTCGCTCGTGGATGCCCGCCATGACAGTGAGGAGTTCGAGACCCTGGTGGACAGTATAGTGGCCGGCGAACTAGACCCGTACCGGGCTGCGGAGATATACCTTAAAACACTGGAAGGATGATATCAGAATATGATGGGCTCGTCGTATTCACCGAACACATCCCTGAATACCTGAGTTATCTCACCGAGGGTCGCATAGGCCTTGACACAATCCAGTATGGCGGGCATGGTGTTACCTTCACCTTCCGCTACCTTTCTCAGTGCCTCGAGTGCATGGTTCATCTTTACATTATCCCTTGTTTTCCTCAGATCCTTCAAACGCTGTATCTGCCGTCTCTCCCCTTCGGGGTCCATCTCGAGTAAGGGTATCTCCAGGGGTTCGTCAAGTTCGAACTCGTTCACAGCCACCACCGTACGTTTTTTATCGTCTATCTCACGCTGGTATCTCGATGCTGCATCGGCTATCTCCTTCTGTAGGTAACCCCTTTTTACCGCGGGTATCACACCCCCCAGGGAATCTATCTTGTGGAAGTACCTGTAGGCCTCCTCCTCCATGTGATCAGTTAACCATTCAACGTGATATGAACCTCCCAGGGGGTCTATGGTGTTAACCGCTCCGCTCTCGTGGGCGATGACCTGCTGGGTTCTCAATGCCAGTCTTACGGCCTTTTCCGACGGTAGTGCCAGGGCCTCGTCCATGGAGTTGGTATGAAGTGACTGGGTACCGCCCATGACCGCCGCCAGCGCCTGTATGGTGACCCGTATGAGGTTCACCTCGGGCTGTTGTGCCGTTAGCGAACACCCTGCTGTTTGTGTGTGGAACCTCATCCACCACGAGCGAGGATTCTTGGCACCGAAGGTTTCCTTCATCTCCCTGGCCCATATCCTTCTAGCGGCCCTGTACTTGGCTATCTCCTCGAAGAAGTCGTTGTGTGCGTTGAAGAAGAACGACAATCTGGGGGCGAATTCGTCCACGTCAAGACCCCTTTCGATCCCGGCCTTCACGTATTCGAAGCCGTCGGCCAGTGTGAATGCAAGCTCCTGTACCGCCGTGGAGCCGGCCTCCCTTATGTGGTAGCCCGATATGGATATGGTATTCCATCGTGGCAGGTACTTCGAACCGTATTCGAAGGTATCCACGATGAGCCGCATGGAAGGCTCCGGTGGGAATATGAATGACTTCTGTGCGATATATTCCTTTAGGATGTCGTTCTGTATGGTACCACGAAGGTTTTCCGGAGGGACTCCCTTCTTCTCGGCCATGGCTATGTAAAAGGCCCAAAGTACCGATGCGGGCCCGTTTATGGTCATGGACGTGCTGACAGCCTTGGGATCTATACCGTGGAAGAGTATCTCCATGTCCTTCAAAGATGATACCGCCACCCCGCATTTTCCGAACTCTCCCCTTGCAAAGGGTTGGTCGGTGTCATAACCGTATAGTGTCGGATAGTCAAAGGCTATTGACAATCCGGTTTCACCATGCTCCATCAGATACTTGAAGCGTTCGTTGGTCTCCTCGGCGGTGCCGAAACCGGCGAACTGCCTCATGGTCCATAGTCTACCTCTGTACATGGTGGGCTGAACACCCCTTGTATACGGGTAATTTCCCGGGAAACCGAGTTTATCCATGTAATCCCAATCTTTCAGCTCTCCGGGTGTATACAACCTGTCGATTTCCTGGGATGATGTCGTGATGAATTCATCTCGTCTTTCGGGATGTCTTTCCAACAGTGGTTTCAAGCATTTTTGTTCCCACTTCTTCTTTTCCTCTATTACCTTGTTATCCATTTATGTCCACCTCAGTACTCTATTCCTTCCCTTGCCTCCACACCCGTCATGTAAGGATGCTTCACCTCACACATCACGGTTAGCAGGTCCGCCAGGTCAACTATCGACGGAGGTGCATAACGACCGGTGAGCACTATCTCCACGTGCTCCGGCCTACCTTTTATGCAAGCGATCACCTCGTCCTCGTCGAGTAATTTGTAATCCAGGGTTATGTTCATCTCGTCAAGGACCACCATATCGTATTCCCCGGACGATATAACTTCCTTGGCCCTGCGAAACCCCTGTTCTGCGAATTCGATATCCACCTTGGCCGGATCCTTCCTGTCCACAAAGTCCGGACGACCGTACTGCTCTATCTCAGCGTTGGGAAGGTGCTCGATCCCTGTCAATTCACCATATTTTATGTCTCCCTTCATGAACTGGATTATCATGGTCTTATGACCCTTTCCCACAGAACGTAGTACGAGACCCAGGGCTGCGGTGGTCTTACCTTTACCGTTACCGGTGTAGACCTGTACAAGACCTTTTCGTCTTCTTTCTATCAATTAGCGTACACCTCTTGCATTCAACTCTCATACCCTGTCTCTTCATAATATTTTTGGTCGTTATAGTGGAAGACATAACTTATTTGTAATTCGTTATGTCCTCCACTGCTAGTCAAAGACACAATAAAATTGATAAAAAGTTTTGTCCTTGACTATAAACTGGAAAAACGGTTAATAACCGTGGTGTATTCCATGTGATATGTTTCGAGGATATACTCGTGAAATACCTGAATACTACAATTTCGGGTTCCACTGTGTCGACCGCACCGCCGCTGAAACACCCCAACAGGTCGCCCTCGTTACACTGGACGACGAACTAGATGAACTCTTTAAGCATACCTTCGGTGAACTAAGCGAGCAATCGGGTAAGTTCGCCGGAGCCCTTTCCTCTTTGGGGGTTGTCAAGGGTGATCGTGTCATGATACTAACGGAGCGAATACCCCGATGGTATTTCGCTGTCCTCGGTATCATCAAAATAGGTGCCGTACTTGTGCCCACACCCAATCTTTCCGTACCGGAGGATATGGTTTACATGGTGAACAAGGCCGGGCCAAAGATGGTTATATGCGACCTTGCCAACCGCTACAAGATAGATGACGTCAGGGATCGTTTGAAGGGTGTCGAACATTTTGTGCTCTTGGACGGCAACACCCCGGGGTGGCTGGAATACCATGAACTAATGGTCAGTGCGGAGTTTTTATCATGCGATGATGTAAAACCCACCAAAAGGGCCGATCCCTTACTCATATTTTTTACCTCGGGTACCACAGGCATGCCCAAGATGGTACTTCATGACCATTCATACGCCCTTGCCCAGGGGACCACGGCTAGACACGTTCACGGGGCAGGGCCGGGGGATACGATATGGGCGATCACCGATAACGGCCTGGCCAAATTCTTCTACGGCAATATATTCGGGCAGTGGCTTGAGGGTGCGACCGTCTTTCAGCATAACCCCTCGGGACGTTTCGACCCTGAAAGAGTTCTTGAGATATTGGAGGAACATACCATAGACATCTTCTGCGGAATACCCACCATATACCGGATAATGCTAGATAAGGGGGTAGAGGGATACGACTTGTCTTCGGTTAGACATTATGTGTCCGCGGGAGAACCGCTATCGCAAACACTTCTTTCTCGATGGGAAAGATATACCGGCAGGTGGATACACGAATTCTACGGTCAGAGCGAAACCGTGGCTCTTATAGCAAATCAACCCGGCTGCCCGATCAAACCGGGTTCCATGGGTAAGCCTACACCCGGGCATCATATGGATGTGGTGGATGACAAGGGCGATCCGCTTCCGTGTGGCACTCATGGTAATCTTGCGTTGCTCGTGGGTGTAAAAAGACCTCCCGGTCTGTTTCAAGGTTACTGGAAGGACCCCGAGACTACCGCCAAGGTATTCCGTAAGGGATTGTACTTCACACAGGATATGGCGTACAAGGACGAAGACGGTCATTTCTGGTTCGTTTCCAGGGCGGACGATGTGATCAAGGCATCGGGATACCGGGTGGGGCCCTTCGAGGTGGAAAGGGTACTCGAAAAACATCCGGCGGTTTCGGAGAGCTGTGTGGTAGGCACTCCCGACCATGTGAGGGGGACGGTTGTTACCGCATATGTGGTACTCAACCAAGGGTACGAACCCGGGGAAGGGTTGAAAAGTGAATTACAGGCGCATGTAAAGGAAAATCTCGCCCTCTATAAATATCCCAGAAAGGTGTTTTTCGTATGTGAACTGCCCAGAACGGAGAGCGGTAAGCTCAGACGTGCCCAGCTGCGTGATCGCTAGAACTCACCGTTCCCTGTATCTCTCCTTGCAAACCAACTCGGATACGCTCTTCTTCGTAGGTGACTTTCCTTTTGTCGAAGGGTAGCCCACTGTCATGCACATGGTGACAGTGTAATCATCGGGAACCCCCAGCTTCTCCCCCATCTCGTCCGGGTGGAAAGCACCTATCCAGCATGTACCCAGACCCAGAGCCGTTGCGGCCAGTGACAGGTGGTCAAGGGCGATAGCTAGGTCCACCACCGACCATTTCTCGTCTTCCGTGATGCCGACTACGAGAGCTCCGGCATCTTCCACAAAGCCCTGGTTATGGCATATCGGCACTAACTCCCTGAGCGTAGGTCGGTCGGTTACCACTATGAATTTCCACGGCTGCAGGTTTTTAGCCGAAGGTGCGTCTCTGGCAGCCCTCAATATCATGTCCAGGTCTTCCCCCGGGATGTGCCTTCCGGTGTAGCCCCGTACACTGTGTCTCTTCTCTATGGCCTCGAAAACATCCATTTTGTCCAACTCCGATTTAATAGGGTTAGATACCTATTAGGATAAACCTTTTTTCATGGACACGGACGGAACTTGTAGCCGTAGTAGATTATCCCCGAAGGACTCTCTTCGCCCAATTTTCTCAATACCGCCTCCACCTCCATACCGTATCCCACCTTTTCCGGTTCAAAGTCCACAAGCTGACCTGTCATCCTCACACCCTCATCCATCTCCACCATGACCATGGTATAAGGTGCCTGCATGCGGAAGTCCGGCATGGGCTCGTGCACCTCGGTATAGGTTATAACCTTTCCTTTACCGACTATCTCGCGTTCATTCATCTTGCCCAGGCTCTCACGCCTGCAGTCGGGGCATATGGACCTTGGAGGGAAGAAAACCCTACCGCAGTTTCCACATTCCACACCTATACCCTTGTACCTCTGACGTATCTCTCGCCAGAACCTCGGTATGGACATCACTCCCACCTCCCGTAGATGTGCACCACGGCGCAGCCGCCGGTACCGCCAAGGTTGTGGGTAAGGCCGAATTCAGCATCCTTGACCTGCCTATCTCCCGCCTTGCCTCTAAGCTGTGATACGGCCTCCACCGCCTGGTTGATACCCACCGCGCCCACCGGCTGACCCTTTGCCTTAAGGCCACCGGAAGTGTTCACGGATATCTTTGAGTCAAGTGCGGTGTCACCACGCAGGGTAGCCGGTCCGCCCTGGCCCTTTGCAAAGAATCCCAGGTCTTCGATGGCCATTATCTCGCTTATGGTATAGTTATCGTGTACCTCGGCGAAATCCATGTCTCCGGGTTCCTTTCCCGACATGCAGAAGGCCTTTTCCGCGGCCAGACTAGTTGATCTCATGGTATCCATCTCCCTACGGTCATGGACTGCGATATGGTCACCCCCCATGCCGAAACCGAGCAATCTTACCGGTTTTCCGTTGTAGCTCTCCGCCATCTCACCCGGACACAGTATCACCGCAGCGGCACCATCTGAAAGGGGCGCACAGTCGAATACCCCTAAAGGCGTAGATACCGGGGGTGCGTTCAATACCATCTCCGGGGCTATCTCTCTACGGAATTGGGCGTTGGGATTCCTGGCCCCGTTGTAGTGGTTCTTGACCGCAACATGTGCCATCTGTTCCCTCGTGGTCCCGTGTACTTCCATATGATAGCGGGCCATCATGGCGTAAAGGGAGTCGAAGGTCGCCCCGAAAACAGATTCCCACTCCCTGTCTGCGGTTGAACACAGTATGTTCCTTGCCTCCTCGTCGCCCACATCCGTCATCTTTTCCGCACCGCCCACGACGACTATGTCGCTCATACCCGAGGCAACGGCCATGTAACCCTCCGCCAGGGCGACACCTCCTGAGGCACCTCCGGCTTCGATGCGCACCGAGGGAGTTTCGCAGAGACCCACATAGTCCGCTATCAGGGGTGCGATGAGTTCCTGGTTGATCAGTCTTCCCGCGGACATATTTCCGATATATATCTTGTCTATTTCCTCACCTGTTATACCCGCATCCCGTATGGCCTCGAGACCCGCTTGTATGCCGAGATCCCTGAGGGATGATTCCCACAGTTCCCCGATCTTCGTCTCGCCTATACCTATTATCGCTACTTTTCTCATCATATCAACCGCCTTTTCTTATCTTGTCCCTGTACTTTGCGTACTCAGCGTATCCTATGTGTCTTTCATCACGTAGTACCTCTTGGATGGACGGCACACCGTCTTCCCGAACCTTGACTATGTTTTTCGATGCTTCTATGTAAAAACCATCCGATCCCGCTCCCGAACCGTAGGAGGTGACCAGTATATTATCACCCGGTTCGGCTATATCGAGGATCGCCGCCAAGCCCAGTGGTACCGCACCGGAATATGTATTTCCTATCCTGGTAACCAGTAGTCCCGTTTCCATCTGCTCCCTTGAAAAGCCAAGTTTCTTGGCGGCGTTCATGGGGAATTTACCGTTGGGCTGGTGAAAAACAGCATGGGCGAAGTCAGATGGTTCCATACCCAGTTCATCCATCATCTTCGATGTGCAGCCCATCACGTGCTTGAAATAGGCTGGCTGACCGGTGAACCTTCCCCCGTGGGAGGGATATGTCTGCCCTTCACGCCTCCAGAAATCGGGGGTGTCTGTGGTCATGGATGTGGTGTACTTGATCTCCGCCAGCAGCCTTTCACCGCCGATAACGAAGGCGGCACCTCCGGCGGAAGCGGAGTATTCCAGGGCATCTCCCGGAGCTCCCTGGGAGGTATCGGCACCGATAGCTATCCCGTTCTCGATCATACCTGATGCGACCAAACCCATGCAGGTTTGGATCGCCGCGGTACCGGCCTTGCAGGCGAATTCGTAATCCGCAGCGGTCATGTGGGGTGTGGCACCGATGGCGGCGCCCACCATGGTGGAAGTAGGTTTGACCGCATATGGATGAGATTCCGAACCCACGTAGATGGCACCTATCCTATCCCCGTTCAAACCCGAGCGTTCGAGAGCCCAGCGAGCCGCCCGGGTGGAGATGGTGACCACATCCTCGTCGGGGGCGGGCACAGATTTGCCCCTTATGCCCAGGGCGGCGCCCATCATCTCCCCGTCCTTCCCCCAGACAGCGCCTATCTCCCGGGGGGTTATCCTGAATCCGGGAACATAACCTCCGTATCCCCTTATACCTACCTTTGTTTTTGTTTTCATGCATATCACCTAAAGTTCATTTAAACTTCTCATTATCTCATCCGTTTCCATATCTGTCCGCATCAGAGATGTATCTTCCACCTCGGCCAATTTGAGTGTGAGGGTATCCACCTCTTCCGGCTGCACGTAAACCACCATGGCGGGGGTCAAGGGGCTGGCTCTTATGGCGACCATGGGTGAGCGGCCGAAGCGGATGCCCGTGAAGAACAGAGCGCGTTCGGTGCTCCAGCCGTATATCCTGAGGTAATCGAAGGATTTCATGGAGGTAACCGCCTTTAGACTGTCTATCATTGTATAGCCGAAAATATTCCTCTCGGTGTTCGCTACCCTGAGCATCTTCCCGTCCACAGCCTCCACAAGCTCTTCAACGGGAACGGCCTGGGCGAATTCACCCATGCCCAATATTCCATCGTGTCCCGGGGGAGTGAATCTTTTTACCACGCTCCCTCCCCTTTCCGTGTCGATCTCGACCATGGCATTCACCATGTCCCTCACGAAACCGCTTCCCGGGCTGCGCCTGCCCTTCTCGTAATCACTGATAACGGAGGATGCGATCCCCATGTGCCTTGCCACATCGGTCTGTGTGATCTTGAAGACAGCTCTCCACTTCCTAATCCTCTCCCCGGGCCTCACGGCCATGGTTATCTCACCGGCCATCTTTTCGTCTATGCTCGTCATCATGGGACGGATGTAGCACCACGGGGTATATATAATTGTCGAAAATGTGTTTAGACATTTGTCTTATCCAACCTGCCGGATTTCAACTCACCGTACTCTTTTTCACAATCCGCGCAGAACCAAGTACCTTTGTTGTCTGCCTCGGAGATGGTGTTGGAAAAGTGCATGACACAGAGGGGATCGTCACAGTGTGTAAGCCCCACTATGTGCCCTATCTCGTGGACCGCCTCCTTGATCATCCTCCCCTCCAGCAACTTTCCCTCCCCCAAACGGTATATGGATATCACACCACCGTGGCCGCCTACCTGGGCGGAGCCGAAGACGAAGTTATGACCCGCAGAGAAAAGGTCCACTCCGGTGACACCCAAAACAAGGTGTCCTTCCTTACGGGCCATGCGGGAACAGTGTCTGACATAACCTCTGGCGTTGTACTGATCCCTCTTCTTATCATACATCTGCTTTAGATCGGGGACGGGTTTGGTGACCCTGTTCTCCATGGGGAGATTTTCCTGCAGTAAGTTCATGTACTCCGCCGCGGAATCGTAGGGCATAAGTACTATCATCCTATGCACATAGCATGGGTTGGTTATTAAACCATCGTTCACCGGGGGGATAAAGCTAATATATCCATGGAAGATTGGATAAGAGCGTATACCATGGAAAAGATCGTCGTACATACACTGATACTTATTGTGGTTGTCGGGGTAGTAATCGCGTTCATGTTCGTAGTGAGCCCTCCTGACAGAACACACCCTATTGTGGGGACCTGGGAAGCCCGACAGATGATAACCAGGTACGCCAATGGTACAGTTGATCAGGAACCTGTGACGGGTCCCATTACATTCAACCAGGACGGCACCGGATCCTACATCGAAGAACCCTTCAAATGGGAGGACATCGGGGGCAACATGATACGTACGAGGGACGAATACGATGTAATAGTTTACGAATACCGCATCACGGATAACGAATTGAGACTCATCGTTAGGGATCCGGACAAGACCATAACCATGGTCTTCTTCAGGGTGTGATCTAGGTTCCAAAAGACACCCGGGGACGGAAAGAGATATATCGTATGAGTTGCATATACCAAGGAGATAATCATGGATACCTTGAGATACATACCCACCATCGAGGACACGGGAACACGGCAGATGGCCATTGACGAGGCCATCCTTCGCTGCTATGACATGGGCCTTTCTCCGCCCACACTCCGTTTTTTCAGGTTCATGCCCTCTGCCATCACCATCGGGTACGCCCAGTACGTGGAACGGGTAATAGATACCCGCAGATGCCAGGAACTGGGTATTCCCTTCGTGCGCAGGGTGACCGGAGGGGGCACCGTTTATCACGACTACAAGGGGGAGGTCACCTACTCAATAGTCACCGACAAGATACCCGGTGCCATAGAGGACAGCTTCCACTTGTTGCTCAAGCCGCTTATACTCACGCTTCGGGACTACGGTCTGGACGCAACCTTCAAACCCTACAACGACATACTCGTCGACGGTAAAAAAATATCAGGCAGTGCCCAGAGGAGAGGGAGAAAGGGGATGCTCCAGCACGGCACCCTCATGTACGGCACCGACCTTATGACCCTATCGAACATCCTTATACTCGACCTTGATAAGCTGAAGGCCAGGGGGGCTAACTCGTTCCTCGACCTTGTGACCACCATGGAAGACGAGTTGGGGTACGATATCGACCCCATGTCATTGATAAAGGATCTAAAAATAGCATACAGGGATAACTACGGGCTGCCCCTGGAAGCCGGCGAATTGAACGATAGTGAACTGGAGATGGCCCGGGATCTGGAGGCAAAGTACTCTTCGGAATCATGGACCTACGGAAGGAGGTGGAAAGAATGAATTTGAGGCTGTCCGTGGGAACGGCTATGTACCTGGGATTGACCACGGGGGGTGCCATGGAAGCACCCACCACAGCCTACCTGATGATTCCCGGCGGCGTTTGCAGAGGCGGGTGTACCTTTTGCCCCCAGGCAAGGGGAGACAGCAGGTGGCTCTCAAGGGTAACATGGCCCGAGTTCCACACCCGAGATATCATAGAACCTTTGAAGGATTCGGACCTTCAACGCATCTGCCTCCAGGTTTCCGATGTTCCGGATTACGAGGAATCCGTCGTCCGGGCGGTCAGTGTGTTATGGGAAACCGGTAAACCCATATCCGTCTCCGCCCCGCCCCTTTCGGACGACACACTGGAAAAACTCGACGGCATGATAGATCGCATAGGCATAGGCATAGACGGTGCCACCGACGACATCAGAGCGAATGTGAAGAAAAACTACGACCCCCTTGTTTTCTGGGAGTATCTGGGGCGTGCCGCCAAACTCCTCGGCCCCCATAGGGTAACTGCACACTTCATAGTGGGCATGGGCGAGAGCCTTCCACAGCTGACTTTAGGAGTATACAGGGCGGTAAATGCAGGGGCAAACGTATCGTTATTCTCGTACATGTCAAAGGAACACATCCCGGACATACGCTATTACAGGCAGGCGCAGATGGCGTCTCACCTTCTTTCCAACGGCAGAACTCCCACGGAAATAATCGAGGTGCTGATGGAACATCCGGAAGAGCTCGGTGAGATGATCGCCGACGGTGAAATGTTCCGTACACGGGGCTGTCCCGGCTGCAATCGACCCTATTATACGACCCGTCCGGGAGAAGAGCACAGGAACTTCCCGCGGCCCCTTACCCGTGTCGAGCTGGACAAGATAATCGAGGACCTGTCCATTGTCTGAAGACCCTGTTATTGACACCATAGCTTCTTACGATATGATGGCGGAGGAGTACGCACGACGCACCCGAAGGGGGGGAGACAGGGCCTACTGCGAGAGGATGCTGGAGATAACCCTGGGTATTCTTCCACCTAGGCCACGGGTGATCGACATGGGTTGCGGAGATGGCAGGGATACCGCATATCTCGGTGCCAGGGGTGCTGATGTTGTGGGTATAGACCTTTCCTGGGAGATGGTCAGGTTGGCAAGGACCTCATATCCCAAAATGAGCTTTCTGCAGATGGACTTGAGGAAAACCCTATTCCCCGACGAAAGCTTCCACTGTGCATGGGCAAGTGCATCCATAATACACATCCCTCTATCCCAGTTCAATGATATGGAAAGGGAGGTACACCGCATCCTCGTTCCGGACGGGATCTTTGCCTTCAGCTTCAAGTTGGGCGAGGGCGAAGGTTTCGAAAAGAGCGGTGCCATGAAGGAACACCCTAGATATTTCACGTATCACACGGTCCGGGGCATGGGGGATCTGTTGAAAAAATTCCGGATCGTCCGTATCGAAACATGTACGGAGAAGGTATTCGGATCATCCTTTGCCTACTGCTGGGCTGTAAAAAAGGTCTAACCGCTTCGTACATCCGAGGGCTTAGTCAATAGGTTCTCACCGGCGATCCCGTTTCCCGTAAGGTTCGCCATCGTATTCGGGTTCGTCATCGTATTCCGGTTCGTCATCGTATTCCGGTTCGTCATCGTATTCGGGTCCGTCATCGTATTCGGGTTCGTCATCGTATTCGGGTTCGTCATCGTATTCGGGTTCGTCATCGTATTCCAGTTCGTCATCGTAGTCGGGCTCTTTTTCACGTATCATACCATCATCCTCGACCGGATACGGCCGAGCATCACGCCCTACACTTAAAGGTGCGGTGTAG
>JAFDTY010000090.1 GCA_019594055.1 Candidatus Haladaptatiplasma halalkaliphilum
AGGTACCTATCTCCACAGACCATTCTACCGTGACGGTGTGAGTGTCCAGTGTCTCGCCGTCGTGGGGTGAGGTTATCACTATGGAGGGTGGTATCACCTCCCGGAAGTGGGCTATGATGTTTTTACCGCCGTCCATGATGATGGTAATGTATGGGTTCGTTTCCTGGCCTTCCTGTATGTTACCAGACCAGTGGCTGAAGTACCAGCCCTCGGAGGGACTGGCGGTTATGTTCACGGATGTTCCGTACTGGTAAGTATGGTTGCCGTGTCCGGGCATCGTTGTACCCTCTCCTTCAAGAAGGATGGTAAGGTTGTGGTAGATCCGCTCGAAGTGTGCGGTTATGATTTTGTCGCCGTCCATCACGATGGTGATATTTTCGTTCGTCTCCTGGCCATCGGGTATGTCACCAGACCAGTGGCTGAACTGCCAACCTATGGAGGGAATGGCGGTTATGTTAACCGATGTGCCGTACGGGTAGGTATGGTTGCCCGTCAACGGGTCGGTTGAACCCTGACCGGTGACCGAGATGGTTAGGTTGTGATAGATTCGCTCGAAGTGAGCGGTTATTGTCTTGTCGCTGTCCATCAAGATTGTGATCTCATCGTTGGACTCTTCTCCTACAGGAATATCACCTTCCCAACCCAAGAAGATCCAACCCTCGAAAGGAACGGCCTTAACAGCTACTAGTGTACCTTCTTCGTACGAGTGAGTGCCTTCCTCGGGATCAGTGGTACCGAATCCTTCTAAGTTTATGGTAAGCCGGTGTGATGGTATCTCCTGGAAATGGGCTGTTATGTTCTTGTGATCGTCCATTGTCACCGTTATCTGTCCTTCAGTGCTCACGTGGTCCCCGGTCCATTCAACAAACCGCCAACCACTTTCGGGATATGCTGTTAATGTTAACTCCGTGCCGGACACGATCGGGTGAGTGCCCACCTCAGGAAACGTATTTCCTTCTCCTGTCACATTGATGACCAAAAAGTGTATATCCAATACCGATACTTCTTCCTGCCAACTCAGGAAGGGATACGTTTCAGCACACACAATATTCCAGACATGATCCCTATCCCGGTCATCAGGATTATCGACTGAGACTATATCCCAGCTGGATTCTGAAAAAGTGGCGATATCCATCATCTCGGCAGTGGTCTTGCCAGTACCACCGTCGCTTATATCGGTGCCGGAGGTATGGATGTCCCAGAAGGAGTTTTCCACCGTACCGTACCAGCTAAATCCCACGAGGCCACCTACATGCCCGACCCCGATAATGTGCCCCGTCGCATAAGAGTTTTGCACTGTTGCAAAATAGATATAGCCTACAAGCCCGCCCACGGAATCGTTACCGTTCACTGCTCCTGTTGAATACGAGTTCGAGATTGTCGGCCATCCCGGACAATATCCTATTAACCCACCAACATAATCATACCCGCTCACATCCCCTGTCGAATATGCGTTCGACACAGTGCCACGGCTTTGCCCCACGAGACCGCCGATATAACTACCAGTACCGCTCACATCCCCTGTCGAAAATGCATTCGAGATTGAGCCCCCATGCCAGCTTTCACCAACGAGCCCACCTACATAATTCACTCCGATAACACCACACACAGAATATGAGTATAAAACCGTACCACGATGGTTATATCCTATCAGACCGCCTACATAATCGTTACCGGTCACGTTACCGCAGACAGACGAGTTAAACACCGTGCTCTCTAAAATATATCCAACAAGACCGCCTACATACCAATCTCCGTTTATCTTTGCATCGATAATACCGATGTTCTTTAATTCGATATTAGGCCCAACATATCCGAACATTCCGACATGTGCAGCAAAGGGCTTATCTATGAACAGACCGGAGAACGTGTGGTTATTACCTTCAAACTCGGCATTCAGATACGGGATGTACAGACCCGGTACGACCGACAGGTCGATGTCGTCTGATAAACTGAATTTATAGCTGCTGTTCCACGCAAATCCAAGTAGGTCTCGGATCCCATCCACACTACCTATCACATAGTAATCTCCCGACGGAACAAGTGTGTGGTTGTAATCCGATATGTCAAGATACAATCCATTACTGAACCAATCCTGATACTGGGATTCAAAAAGGCCGCCGATAGTTACATGATGCCCATCGTTTATCAGTACGTAATCGATATTGTAATGGGAGTTCAACACCGAACCCCTCAAGTTTTCACCAACAAGTCCTCCCACCCTACTGACCCCGCTAACTCTCCCGGTGGAATACGAATTATTCACCGTGCCCTCCCAGTTCTGCCCAACGAGACCGCCTACAATCGATGACCCGCTAACATTACCGGTAGAAAAAGAGTTAGACACCGTGACTTTCCAGCTCTGCCCCACGAGACCCCCCACTCTGCTAGTGCCATCAACAGCACCTGTAGAATATGTGTATGATACACTTCCTCCGTATGTTGCTCCTATGAGACCACCTACACGATCATATCCGTTCACGG
The DNA here is from genome assembly GCA_019594055.1 of Candidatus Haladaptatiplasma halalkaliphilum. Lineage (GTDB taxonomy): Archaea > Thermoplasmatota > Thermoplasmata > Halarchaeoplasmatales > Halarchaeoplasmataceae > Haladaptatiplasma > Haladaptatiplasma halalkaliphilum. The sequence continues at coordinate 2,485 of JAFDTY010000090.1, forward strand.
CTCCAGTAGCATACGAACTCTCTACCGTACCGGTGCTCGAGCCCACGAGACCACCTACATATTCATTGCCGCTCACGCCCCCGGTAGCATACGAGTTCAACACATTTCCTAGTCCGTTTCCTCCAACGAGTCCGCCTACACTCGAAAACCCGCTCACGTTACCAGTAGCATACGAGTTCGAGATCCAGCCTTCGACGTTGTGTCCAACAAGACCGCCTACTGCCTCGTATCCATTCACTGTTACCTTAGCATACGAGTTCGACACAACACCATAGGGTATGTATCCGTTCATCCCGTCACTGATGCCAACGAGCCCCCCAACAAACAATCTTCCACTAACGTTTCCTGTAACGTACGAGTTATCGACCGTGCCATCGAAGTTCCATCCCACGAGACCGCCTACTACCTCTTCGCCACCTCCTACCGCCTCGTTACCACTCACATTGATGTCTATCAAACCTATGTTTTTGATATTTGTAGCTAACCCGAATCTAATCAGGCCTAAACAATGGGGTTCCGGACTGTTGATGTAGATACCCGTGACCGTGTAATTACGTCCGTCAAGGCTGCCCATGAAAGGGTGTTCAAAATAGGGGGGAAAGGGAATTCCGCCTATGGGCACAAATCCTGCACCGTCGTTCCACTCCCTGGTCTCGCTGGCATCGATGTCGTTAGCCAGGGCGTAATGAGCTTCAAGATCGTCTCTCATGGCCTGAAGATCGTGCACGTCGTATATCATGTACGGATCGTCTTCAGTACCATTCCCAGATAACCCAATCATGGGTTTATCACCGGAACGGAGGAAGTGAGTTTTGTAACCGATAATGTATCCCCCCGATGATATACGCTCTATCCCCATGGACATAGAATTATCATTCACTAGTCCTGGTCGGGTCATAACAAATCCTCTGTGTATATCGTATTCAAAATATTGGCCCATTGATGGAAGACTTCTCTGACAAAGCGATTCTGAACATATGGGCCCTACCCCGTCCCGAACATCAGTGATATAATCCATTTCATGATCGCACCGCTCACATCCATATGTTAAGGGAACAAGGACAACACCAGTTAAACTCATCAGTAGGATAAATACGAAACACATCGTACATACCTTATCATCTTTCATTTCTTTTACCCCATATGCATTATAATGACACTTACTTATACTTTTCTCATGTGTTCTTTTTTAGATGCCCATAACTATTGTAAAAAATAAAAGGGGAAGGGGTTTGGTGTTCTACCCTTTGCTGACCACGAACTCCGCGTAGTCTTGGAAGACCTCTCCTTTGATATCCACCGTTCGAACGGTTACAACATATCTTCCCGCTTCCAGACCACGGAAGATATGTCGTGTGCGCGTGCCCACATTCAGCCATTCTCCGTCGTTTAGCCGTACCTCGTAATAATTTGCCTCTGTCTTTTCATCTATGTCTAGACTCCATCCAAGGGTTACCGTATCACCCCGTACATCTACGGTGTCAATAGACAATGGACCCCAACCAGAGATAACGTTGAATGTCCTCGATTGTGTAGATGTTTGAGAATGGATTGTAGTGATCCTTACCTGGACGGTCCATTGACCTGTGAACATATCCGTATAGGTATGGTATGTACTCTTACCCTTGTTGATCCAGCCTGACCAGGGCCCCGAACCAAAACGTCGACGGATGGAAAAATGACTTATCCCTTCAAGAGGTGTATTCGATGACCACGTAGGAGTTACACTTGGCCCCCAAACGGTCTGGCCTTGACTGGGATAATTTATGTTTACATGGGGCACTAACGGAACAGGATCATGGTCTCTGGTGATCACTAGCGAAGGGTCACCGAATAGGTGCCATGCAAGAAGTTCGTCCTTAACTGTTGCTGGAGGCCCTATTTCTATCATTCTAATACATCCGGTGATCGCTATTCCACCTGTTGTAATTCTCGGAGAATTCCCAAATGGAAAGCGCCCTAGGTAGGCATCCATCATCGCACTTTGAGCTCTCATGGGTGGCACCCATGTTTGATACGTGGAAGAAGCGAAAGCCGCGATACCTCCTGTGGCCTCGCCCTGATTATTCGTCGCCCGCAGCCATGCTTCGGCGAAACACTCGTTCACCGCGATAAAGTTGCCTACTTGGCATGCGACAATTATGAAGAAAGGAAGTTTTTGGGTGTTTGTCAACGCGTGTATATGGTTCCTAGTAAAATCGCCGGTCACCAGTTCAGTTGACATCCCGTGCCCACAATAGTTGACAAGATGTCTTCCTTCGTTTAAAGCTGCAGATATCATCGCGGGAGTGGGGTCACCTGGTGCATCGTCTTCCCCCTGCGACCCATCATAAAACTCATCCACCCAGGTGTATTCTCTGAGTTCGGATTCATACAGCCGGTTTCGGATATTCCTCATATGTACCCAGTCAACCCAGCCCATGTATTCATCATCAGACGCTATTCCAGTGGCCTTGGTCCGCCAATCACCGGATGTGTGCTCGTAGAATATTGAACGTGCCACCTGGGTTTGAACATGCGCCGCAGTTGAAGCGGAGAAGCGGCCGACGATGATATCGGGATAGTAGTCGCTACCCACCAGGAAAGAATAGTAAGGATCTGAAGCATGTCCGTTTATTATAGGCGTGGCGACGTGATTCTGGTTACCTACAAGGAGTACATAAGTTAGATCGTTGGTATTGTAATAGTTGAGGATAAAAGCTTTGATCGCCGTAGCTGAGGTGCCTGTTTGTGAAGTAGTCCTTATTTCGGTGGGAATTCCACTGCTTATCTTCCAGTTAACAAAGGGCGTCATCCAATTTGCAAACGTGGGTGAAGTGATGATCAGCATGTTTCCGTCCTCCTCGATGTAATTGTTCAAGGTATTTATTGTGCATCCGTAGTTGATGAAATGGCTTTGATACACCTGAGCAAAATCCCTCTGAACACTACTAAGGGGACGTGTGCGAGTGAGTACGTTCTCACCACCGTAACCCACAGGGTACAACTCAACTGTTATCTCGGAGTAATATCTTAATGTACTACGTACCGGATTGTACTGGAAGGGATATATCTCCACTACCTGCCCTCTGAAATCACGTATTATGTGTGGTTCTCGCAGATTCACTATCTCATCGGGATACCATGCATCTATTTCATACACCTCGCCAAATTCATATGGCACAAGAGATGGGTCGGGATGCTCACGACGCATCAGATTTCCCTTGGATGGTGCTACGATGACCGAGGAGTATTCAACATAGTTGGTGCTCGTCACCCTGATATCCATCAGCATATCGTCTGGGATTATCACGCTGCGAGCAATCATCGGCAGATCGGGATATCCTTTCTCAAGAGATACACCCTCGTCTTCCAGCTCCAGCCTGAAAATGACCTCCTCGCCTAGTATCAGTTTTTCAGCGTTGAATCCCCTAATCTCATATGATATAACGCTGTTTTCACCATAACTTGAGTAACTGACATCTACGGGATTTTCAGGTGCATATATCCTGGTTGCCCCATTTTGTTCAAAAAAGGACATATACTCGTCTGTTTGTGCATGCTCAGGAACGATGTTTCTTGAACCGTCGCTCCCCTGGGCCAATCCTATTCCACCTGCTAACAAAGAAAGCAGGATTAAAAAAGAGAATAGGCCGGCAATAGCCTTTTTACAGCCCTCTTTCCATTCTTTATCCGAATTTTTTGTCATCGAAAAACCTTAAATCCCCCCCCCCCCTATATAAAGTTTTCTATATATGTATGAGTATGCAAGCGTTATATTATAAGTTGTTCTTTATCAATATTCGCTTCGAAAAACACATATCATATAATTACAGACTTCAACCGACGTCCGTATCTTCATGTGGTAAGTCTTCTTCCTTCTCGAACTCATCATCGGTGGCGTGTTCCTCTTCGAGCACAGGCTCAGTCGGCCGCCCCTTCTTCCACATCATGAACAGTACCAGGGCGAGTACTATGATCAACGCCAGAAGGAGTAACCATATCAGTATGGATCTACCCACTTCTCCGTTCTCCACAGTATCGATGGAGAATACCACGATATCTTCACCCGAATGATCCGTGTTATCAACCGCTCTTAGCGAAACTGTATACTCACCATCCTCCAAGCCTTCGAAAACGTACCGTGAAACATTGCCCACGTTTATCCAATCGCCGTCGTTCAGGCGTATCTCGTAGTGTGAGACGGGGTAGGTACCTACGTCC
>JAFDTY010000101.1 GCA_019594055.1 Candidatus Haladaptatiplasma halalkaliphilum
AGCACCCTCGTGATCGGCGTTTTTAGCAATTATTCTCCTCCGTTTGGATATTAACCTCATGAACTAGGAGTGTAAAAAAGATTTCTCCCTCGACTAATATCCCATGGCCTTTTGCGATCTTCCTGCTGACCTCGTTCGTGTCCGCCCTCTATAGGTGGAGTATGGTAATACTTACTACCTTTTTTTGATGGGAAAGTTAAAATTAGTAGAAAACGTTGTTAAATTATATGAAAGGTAAAAATGGTAAGCTCGCGGAGATTACAAACATCCTCAAGAAACATGAAAATGAATTGAGGAGAAGATATGGAATCGTGAAGATCGGAATCTTCGGTTCATATGTGCGGAGCGAGGCTGGTGAAGGGAGCGACCTTGATATACTTGTTGAATTTTCGGAGGAGGCTGATCTGGGTTTATTGAAATTTGTGGAGATCGAGAACCACCTCAGCGATCTTCTAGGGGTGAAGGTTGACCTTGTGGAGGAATCTGCACTTAAGCCTCGGATAGGTAAGCAGATACTGAAAGAGGTCGTCTACGCATGAGGGAAATCGGTGATTACATTCAGGATGTGATCGATGCTGCGGGCAAGGGTATGAAATTTGTTGAAGGTATGGATTATGACGCTTTTTGTGAAGATGATAAAACTATATATGCCACTATCAGGTCGATAGAGATAATCGGTGAAGCAGTCAGGAATATTCCAGATGAAGTAAGAGAAAAATATCCGGAGATCCCCTGGAGAGATATCATAGGGATGAGAAACAAACTGATACATGCTTATTTCGGAGCGGACACCAAAAGAGTTTGGAACACCGTTACAAAGGAGATCCCGCCTTTGAAATCGGCATTCGAGAAAATGTTGGATGATCTGTGAAAAATGTGATAAGACTTGAATTCGGATTACTATAGGTGAGGTTGATGAAGACAGTAAGTAAGAACGTAGATAAACCCTTCTTTCCAGTTGCATATCTCACGGATCTAGTATACTAACCATCTCACGGATCTGGGACAAAAGTGTGGGAGGGTTTATATATGAAAAGGGTGAAAAGCCGGATGTTCTAAATTTGTGAGATGATGTTGCAATTATTTGGGATTTTTAGGTGCTGGAGTTTGGGAATTATTGTGCTAGATTTGTGAGAAATGTTACGGATCTGGGACGGGATTGTAGGAGAAAGGGTTTATAGCAACGGAACTCAAAAGTATGAGTATTGTTGCTATTACGCTCCAAATCTTTTCATTTTTCTCCATATTCTCGCTCTACTAATATTTTATCTTCTCTTTTTCTATGTATGTATATCATGCTAACGTAAATCGTGACTACTGAGATCACAGGTAAGATAACATTACCGAACTCAGGTACACTTATAAAATCGGGATTGCGTTTGTAATAAACCTCCCAAATACCATCTCTATCATCGTACCAGGTCACATGAATCTTGTCATTATCAACAGCTATTTCAGGCCAGAATGAATAGCTGTTATCAGTGTAAGTAAGACGTGTGTCTGGACCCCATGATATTCCTCCCGAATCCGAATACTTGTAGTATATCTCCCGCCCTCCATCTCGTCCGTCGAACCACACCATATGTACTTCATCATCTAAAACAGTCAATCGTGGCTTTACTGCACTAATTGACGGACCTGTAAGCACCTGTGATTCGCCCCAGTTTTCTCCGTTGTCCGTAGACATACGGTGAAGGATCAAGTCTTCACCAGATACGGTTCGATCCCAAACTACATGTATGGTATCTCCATAAGCAGCTACATCTGCCGGCCCTTCATGATTAGGGTTATTGGATACAATAACATCTCCACCCCATGTCGCTCCCCTGTCCAGCGAGCGCTTGTAATAAATATCCCACTTCCCGGCACGTTCGTCCATCCATACTACATGTACCGAAGAACCTTCTACAGCTATATTAGGTTCTCCCGAGCGATACAAAGCGTTGGTAAGACGCATTTCCCCCTCCCATGTCAGGCCACCGTCATGGCTGCGGTTGTAGTACAGTTCGTAGTTAGGAGGAAACGAGTCGGAGGAATGCCTCCAGTCCACCCAGACAACATGCACGTCCATCCCGTCCTCGCCAACGGCGATCTTCGGTCCCTGCGAGTTGTGACCATCGTTCGAAGAGATCATCCGCTCGGGGAGCCATGTGTCACCACCATCAACAGACTGTAGATACCTGATCTCACGTGCTGATGCGTTGTTGTTATCCCAAACAACATGCACATCATCACCACTTACAGCTATATCGGGATTCATGCAGTTATATTCAAATGGACCTATCATCACAGGTTCGTCCCATGTTTCCCCCGCATTATTCGATCTGGTGTAGAATATCTGGCCTCCAGACCATTGACTTCGCCAGACGATATGTACATTATCACCATAAACATCAACGGATGGGTATGCATCAGTAGATATATTGTACGATATCCTCACATCCTCGCTCCACCCCTCGGGACTCCTCGTCCTGTGATCATATGCGCTGGAACTGTAGTTAGTATCAGACAACAACGTACCGCCCAGCACTACCACGACCATCAATAGAAAGGCGATGACGATGGAAACAGACTTCGACCTACTTCCCCCTTTCTCCCACCCTCGCATCCGTGCGCTCAGCACCCTCGTGATCGGCGTTTTTAGCAATTATGCTCCTCCTTTTGGATATTAACCTCATGAACTAGGAGTGTAAAAAAAGTTTCTACCTCGACTAATATCCCATGGCCTTTTGCGATCTTCCTGCTGACCTCGTTCGTGTCCGCCCGCTATAGGCAGAGTATGGTAATACTTACAACACTTGTTTTTGAGTAACCATGTCTCACTTCTTTCTCCTTATGAGACGATGCCCTACATACCGCAGGAAATCCTTGCCTCCGGGATGGAGCGTGATGGAGTCAAGGGCCCTCAAACCCTCGTCGAGCAATCCCTCGGCCTTGCTCCAACTCCTCTCGATAACCCCTATCTCCTTCATGGCATTTTTAACCAGTTCGATGTCTTCATCGGATACTTCCTCTTTGCCAAGCCTGTCGATTATTGTGCGTAGATCTTGGTTCTCTCGCCAGGTTTCAAGTAAAAGCAGTGTCTTTTTGCCTTCGGATATATCGTTCTTGGTCTTGTCACTTTTATCGTCCGTAAGACCGGAACCCAGTATGTCATCCACTATCTGGAAGCCGATACCTACCTTCTCCCCGAATTCAGTAAGGCCATATATCTGTTCATCGGTTCCGCCCGCTAGATAACACCCGCACTGAAGGGGGTAGATCAAAGTGTAAGAGGCGGTCTTCAACTTGTGTATCGCCGCGATATCCTTCTCAGAAATATCATTCATGCTTGCAGTGCCCAAGAGTATATCAAGTGCCTGGCCGTACCCGGTTAGTTTTAAGGTTGTAGAGTATGCCTTGATAGCCTTCAAAATACGCTTGGAAGGTAGTCGGGTATCACACAATATTTCCTGTGCCAGGGCATCGAGATAATCGCCACCTACCATGGCAAGGCCGATATTGAGATTGCTATCGGGAGAGAGGTCTGAAAGTCCGGTAGACCTTTTTTTAAACAAGCCGACCGTCCTGTGGTGATACGATGGTTCACCCCTCCTCACCGCCGCCTTGTCCGCTATGTCATCGTGTGCAAGAAGGTAACTCTGGCATATCTCTACAGATGCGGCAGCCTTGAATATCTCCTGGTTTACTTTGCCTTCTATGGCTTCATAGGCCGCCACGATAAGTATTCCCCGGAGCATCTTTCCATTGTTGAGTACGTAATCATTGGTCAAATCCATGAATTCCAGACCGCTTTCGGACTCCGACTTCGCGAAAGCCGATTGCTCTTCGGTTATCCTATGCAATTCTTCGAGGATCCTTTTCCTATATACTTCCAATTTTTCTTCGGGTTTCATATTATCCTCTGAAGAAGGGAAGTCTGTGTGGGATATAAATGTGTTCATATGGGAAAGCGAGCATGCACACGCCGATCCATTAAACAGCATAGTTGATTGGTCATATCTGGATAACAGAGTCGAGTATTATCGTAAACGGACCGGCGAACGGGAAGCCGATGGGCTCACAACAATCCTGACGGATTCTCGTAAGCCCACTTTCAATCGGAAATCTACAGATTTCCAATAACTCGCTAAACAGAGCTTAGCTCCTCAGCCGGACGAGAGAAATTCATTAGAATTTCTCGAGCGAGAGGAACTTGTTCCTCTCAGTTTTCGAATACGGCTGAGCCAACTAATTAAAAGTTAGTGGGCTCAGCCGGATTCGAACCGGCGATCTCCGCCATTTTGAGCCTTCACAGGCATGTCAAGGCGACGTCATAACCAACTAGACTATGAGCCCGTTTGCGAATAGGATAGTTCTAGACTACGAAGCAACCTCTGGTTGCTGAGC